>JBCCEE010000044.1:0-31931 GCA_039030415.1 Acidobacteriota bacterium | reverse complement strand
GGCGAGGAGCTCTTGCCGTTCCAGCTCCTGGCGCGCACCAATCAGCCGGATATGAGCTGCGCGGCGTTCTGGAACGAAGCCGCCGGCAGCTTTTCATTTGGCCGATCGAGTGCGGAATGCGTCAACATCGCGGAGGTTCCCGGCATTCTGCTGCACGAGGTCGGGCACATGGCGGATTCGCTGTTGGGCGGCACCGCGTCGGACGGGGCTTCGGGCGAGGCTCAAGCCGACCTCTTCGCCTACCTTCAGCTCGGCGATATGTGCATCGGCCGCGGCCTGAGGCCCGGCATTCCCTGCCATGGCTGCGACGCGCTGTGCACCGGTGTCCGAGATCTCGAACGCTTCACCGCGGGCGGAGCGTCGCCGCTGGCCAGACCGGGCACCCTGGAAGCTGCCGACGGCCTGGCCTGCGACCGATTGGGGTGTCCGTACCCTGGTGGCGGCACGTTTCGGGGGCCGCTCGGCTTCCAGGCCCACTGCGAGAGCCAGATCGCCAGCTCGGCGATCCTCGACCTCGCGGCGCGACTCAGTGCGCTGCGCGGTGAGCCCGCGGGACGCCAGGCGCTGGAAGATTTGTGGTTCACGAGCCTGCCGGCCCTGGGGGAGGCGTATCGACTGATCAGCCCGGATCAGCTCTGCTCAGCGGCGGATGAAGCGGTGGACGGCTGCGGCGCCAGCAATTGGTACACCGTGCTGCTGGCGGCGGACGACGACGACGGGGATCTCTCCAACGGCACACCCAATGGCTGCCTGATCTGGCAGGCGTTCAACGATCACGGTATCGCGTGCGGTGCGAGCCCGGCGTGTTTCTGTCGGGGCGGTGGCAGCGTGGCCGATGCCGGTCCGGACGTCACGATCTGCCGCGGCGAGGAGGCCGTCTTGGGAGCCTACGGCGGTGATGCCCGGTCCTTTCGCTGGCAGCCGGGTGACCAGCGCACGCCTCAAATCCTGGTGTCCCCCGACCAAACGACCGAGTACACGTTGACCGTCCAGAGCTCGTGCGGCGAGACCCACGATACCGTCGTGGCGACCGTGGTCGACTGTGCCGGCTTCCAGGAAGACTTTGAATCTGACGGCCACGGCTGGACGACCTCGGGCCTGTGGCATCGAGTGGATGCCACGCCGTGCGTCGCACCGCCGGCCGCTTCGGGCAGCGGCGCCATGTACTACGGTAGCGAAGCAGCGTGTGGCGTCGAGACCGGCCGCAGGGGGTTGGGCGATCTCGTCTCGCCGCCGATCGCCGTCGGCGAGGGCCAGCAGGTCTTGAGCTTCGACTACTTCCTGGGGCCAGCGCCCAAGACGACGTTGGGCCAGGTGGAGGTCGCCGTTCGAGTCGCTGATGGCGAGTGGGTACCGCGCTGGGCCATGAAGTTGCGCGATCTGGAGGCTGCCGGCTGGCAGGCGAGCCCCTCGATCTTTCTGGGATTCGAGAACGCTCCGCCCGACGCGAGCTTTCAACTGCGCTTCCGCTTCGAGACCTTCTCGCTGGCGGCCCAGAGCGAGCTTTATAGGGGCTGGCTGATCGACAACGTACAGGTGCAGCCGGGGCTGCCGCCCGAGACTTCAGGCGGGCCAACGGTGAGCCTGGTCGAGGCGCCAGCTGGGCCGCTCTCGAAATGTGAGTGCGTGCGCTGCTGGTTTCAGGCCGAGGATTCCGAAGGGCGCGACCTGAGCGATCTGCTCACCTGGTCCTCTGATCTCGATGGGGCGGTGGGAACCGGCAGTCCCTCGGCGCTGATCCTGTCGCCCGGCGACCATGTTCTCACCGGTACCGTAGTCGACTACGCGGGACGCAGCGCGGCGCTGTCGATCGCGCTCGGGATCATCGATGATTCGGTCGACTGCGGCCTCGACTCCTGGCCACCCGCTGAGCCCGAGCTCTATTGTGGAGACGACGACGATGCTTGAACCGAAGCCTCGGCGTCCTCGAGTCGCATCCGAGCGGCGAGGGTTTCAGCCGCCGCGCTGCCGAGCTCTTGCTCGAGTCGAGCCTGGGCCTGGCGCATTTCGCGCAGCCCCTCCTGTCGCCGCCCCAGAGCGACCCAGCACCGGCCGAGCCAGCTCTGGGCTTCCGCCGTCCGCCAGTGATCCGGCCGCTCGGCGCGTCGAATCTCGACGGACTCGGCCAGCCAAGGCTCGGCGCCCTGCGGGTCGCGGGCCTCGAGTCGCAGCGTGCCTAGGCTCAGAAGCGGAAACGTCAGACGCCAGCCTCGGGGGTAGTGTTGGCGTCCAAGCTCGATCGCTTCTCGGTAGGCGGCTTCGGCGGCCGCTCGGTCGCCCGTGCTAGCCCGCGCGTCGCCGAGGTGGCGCAGCTCAAAAACCAACCGCTCGTGCTCATCCCCATAAGCCGAGCGCGTGGCGCTCACCGCTTGCTCGAGCAGCGGGAGCGCCTGCTGGTGATCGCCGCGCATCTGTATGGTGCGCGCCAGGTTCATCAAGCGGCCGGCATAGAGCGGGTGGTCGATTCCTTGGACTTCCCGAGCGATCTCCAATGACTCGGTCAAAAAACCTACCGCCGCGTCCAGATCACCTTGGCGTCGGCTGATCTCCCCAAGGTTGTTGAGCGTCTGCGCCACCGCTGGATGGGCGTCGCCATAGAGCCGGCGCCTGAGGTCGAGAGCGCTCTCGAGCAGCTCTCTCGCCTCGTCGTGGTCTTGCTGAGCAAACCTCAGGACCCCGAGAGAGCTCAGGCTGATCGCGAGATGCGGGTGGCTGGCTCCGAGCAGCCGGCGTCTGAGCTCGAGAGCTTGGCGCAGCGGCTCCTCGGCGGCCTCGAGCGCACCCTGAGCGTAGAGCGCCACGCCCAGATCATTGAGGCTGGTGGCGACCAGGGGATGGGCTTCGCCAAATAGCGACCTGCGAATCTGCAGCGCTTGGCGGAAGCGTGTCTCGGCCGCCTCCGGTCGTCCCTGAGCGTAGAGTAGATCGCCAAAGGCGCCTAGGATCTTGGCCCTCAGGGCTTCTGACTCGGTGGCGTCGGTTCCGGCTTGGGTTTCGTCGGGCTGGGACAGAACGAGCGTTTGAAACGCGGTCTCGGCCGCCGCGTAGTCGCCGGTGGCCTGCAGCCACTGCGCGCGATGTAGCCGGCTGGCGAGGCTCGCCGGCGCGCGGTCTCCGAACCGCTCTCGATGAAACCTCTCGGACTGTTTCAGCAGCGGGTCGGCTTCGGTGGTGAGCCCGAGATCGAGATAGACCGAGCCCATCAGATCCATCAGCTCGGCTCGCGCTTCGGGCTGATCGGCGAGCTCGGTTTCGATGCGCGCAGCGCCTTGATCCAGCAGCTCGCGTGCGGTGACCTGCGGTCCCCGTGCCGGGTCGGCGTTCTCGAACAGGCCGCGCAGAAACGACGCGACTTGATCGGACTTGCGCTCCTCGATCCGTGCGCGATTGCGCTCCGATGCCAGGCGCGATGTGTAGAACGTCACCAGGGTCGTGAGCATGGCGACGACCGCCGCTGCGGCGAGCGCCGTGCGCCGATAGCTCCGCAGGAGCTTGACCGTTCGATACCGTAGAGTCGGCCGTCGTGCCCGCACCGGCAGACCTTCGGCATAGCGCCTGAGATCCTCGGCAAAGGGCTCGATCGAGGCGTATCGGCGGTCCGGCTGGCGCTGCAGGGCGGCTAGGACGATGGCGTCGAGATCACCGGACAGCTTGCGCCGCCGCGTGCGCTGCTCGGCGGCCGTACCCGGGATGCGGGCACTCGGGGCCGGCGGGTCTCGGTCGCAAATGGCCTGCTCGAGCTCACGGCGACCGAGGTCCCGATCGTGCGGGTGCTCGCCCGAGAGCAGCTCGTAGAGCAGGGCTCCGAGTGAGTAAACGTCCGAGGCCGTGTTGAGGCGGCGGCCGAGGATCTGTTCGGGGCTGGCATAGTCCAGGGTGAAGAAGCGCATCGCCGCCGACGTGGCGCCGAACTCCGCCGCGCGCTCCGGGTCGAGCAGCTTGGCGATGCCAAAGTCGAGCAGCTTGACCGTACCCTTCCCGGTGACCAGGATGTTGGCGGGTTTCAGGTCGCGATGCACGACCAGGTTGCGGTGAGCGTAGGCGACGGCGGACAGCACGTCACGAAACAGGGCGATGCGGTCTTCGATCGACAGGTCGAGGCGCTGGCAGTAGCGATCGATGGGCTCGCCGTCGACAAACTCCATGACGAAGTAGGGCCGGCCGTCCTCGGTGTTGCCGCCGTCCAGCAGCCGCGAGATGTGGGGATGCTCCAGCTGAGCCAAGATCTGGCGCTCCTGGCGCAGCCGACGCAGGATCTCCTGGGTATCCATGCCGCGCTTGACGACTTTGAGCGCCACCTGCTGGCGGTAGTGCTCGTCGGCCCGCTCGGCGAGGTAAACCGTACTCATGCCGCCGCGTCCGAGCTCGCGCAAGATCTGGTAGCTGCCGACCTGGTTCAGGTGGCGGTCTTCCTCGGGGCCTTCTCGCCTCGCCAGGCGCATGGTGCGGGCGATGACGCCCTCGATCCGCGCATCGGCATCGGCTTCCGCGCCCAGAAGCCGTTCGATCTCTTCCACCCAGGCGAGATTGCCGGCGCAGGATCGGATCAGAAACGCTCGGCGCTCGGACTCTGGCAGCTCGCACGCCGCATAGAACAGCTCTTCCGTCCGCTGCCACGAGTGCCCTGCGGAGTCGGCTGTGGCGAAGGGAAACATGGGTGCGAGAGGGGGCGTCGTGGCCGGCTAGCGATCCAGAGCGCGGGCGAGCCAGGACTTGGCGAGCTTCATCTCACGCTCGACGGTGGCGTGGGAGAGCTCCATGACCCGTGCGGTCTCGGCGATCGTCATGCCGGCGAAGAACCTCAGCTCCAGCGTCCGCGCCTTGCGCGGATCGTGCTCGGCGAGCTGGTGCAGGGCGCGGTCCAAGGCCAGCAGCTCGAGCGCCGAGCGGTCTTCGTCCATCGGCGCGGCGTCGAGCGCCTCGTCGAGCGATAGCTTCTCGTCGCCCGCGCCTCGCTTCAGAGCGAAATGGCGCCGCGCAAAATCGACCAGGATGCGACGCATGACGGTCGAGGCGAAGGCGAAGAAATGGTCCCGTCCCTGCCAGTCGACCGGTTCGCCGACCAGGCGCAGGTAGGCCTCGTGCACCAGCGCGGTGGTCTGCAAGAGATCCTGTGACCCCGACTTGCGCATGTAGCGATGAGCCAGGCGATGCAGCTCCGCATAGACCAGCGGCGTCAGCTCGTCGAGCGCCCCGGCATGCCCTTCACGCCACTGCACGAGCAGCTCTGTGACTCCGAGCGAGGTCGACTCGTTGGGCTGGTTGGGCGGCGTCATCGATAAAGGCGGTCGGCTCTCGTCCTACTCGCCCCTGAACCTACCAAGACCGCAACACCCAGCACAAACCTCTCAGAGCTCGGCGCAGCCCACAGGCCTAGCCCAGCCGCCTGGACAGCTCACCTCTCAGGTTCTGCTGCATCAGCTGGCGGATCTCGTCGGGATCGAGGTCTCTCGACAGCAGGTAATAGAGTTTGGTCAGGGCAGCCTCGGGGGTCATGTCGAAGCCGCTGATGACGCCGGCTTCGCGCAGCGCGTTGCCGGTAGCGTAGTCCGTCATGTTGACGGAGCCTTCGAGGCACTGCGTGCAGTTGACCAGCACCACACCGCGCTCGCTGGCTCGCCTCAGAACTTCGAGCAGCTCCGGGCGGTCGGGCGCGTTGCCGGCGCCGTAGGTGTGGAGCACGGCTCCCTGCAGCGGGCCGAGGAATCCTTCCAGGGTCTCCGGCGTGATCCCCGGGAAGATTCGCAGGTCGGCGACCTGGGCCTGACCCACCTCGTGCAGTGAGACCGGCTCACAGGGCGTTGGCAGCTGGCGGCCGGGATTGATGACCAGCTCGACCCCAGCCTCGCCCAGCGCCGGGTAGTTGGGAGAGCTGAAGGCCAGAAAGCGCTTCGCGCTGACTTTGGTCGCTCGATTGCCGCGCAGCAGCTGGTGGCCGACAAACAGGCTGACTTCCGGGATCGGGTGATGAGCGGCGATCAGCAGGCTGGTGATCAGGTTTTCCCTCGCGTCGGTGCGCACTTCGCACAGCGGAATCTGAGAGCCGGTAAACACGATCGGCTTGCCGAGATTGTCGAACATGAACGACAGGGCCGATGCCGAGAACGCCATGGTGTCGGTGCCGTGCAGTACGATGAATCCATCGTAGCGATCGTACCGGCTGATGATGTCGCGGCCGAGCTTCACCCAGTCGGCGGGGCTCATGTTGGAGGAATCGAGCAGGGGTTCGTATTCGTGAATCCGATAGCTCGGCATGTCGGCACTGGCGAGCACCGGCAGCTGGGCCATCTGCTGCTCGAGAAAGCCGCGAGCCGGCTGATAGCCGTTGGGGCCCCGCCGCATGCCGATGGTGCCCCCGGTGTAGGCGATATAGACGGATTTCTTTTGGCTCATGGCAGCTTTCAGACGTTGAGTGAAAGCACATTTTAGCTGGGCGTGAGAGCTGCCGGCGAAGCCGGGGGTGGATCGACGAGACTTTGCGTCAGATCGGTGACCGCGAGGCCCGCCCTCGCGGTATGATGCAGGGGATGAACGTCCTGATCAGCGGAGCGAGTGGTTTGGTCGGCAGGGCGCTGACGGCTTCCCTCAGATCCGACGGGCATCAGGTCCGGCGCCTGGTGCGGCGCCAACCGGTGGCGTCCGACGCCGCCTTCTGGGACCCGGCCGCAGGGGTGCTGGCAGAAGACGCCCTCGACGGCATCGACGGGGTCGTGCATCTGGCGGGAGAGAACATCGCGGGCGGGCGCTGGACCCGAGCGTTCAAGCAGCGCGTGCTCGACAGCCGGGTAGCGGGAACCCGCCTGATCTCGGAGGCGGTGGCGAGCTGCGACGTTCCGCCGACGCTGATCTCGGCTTCGGCGATCGGCTTCTACGGCGATCGGGGCGCGCAGCGGGTAGACGAAGACGCACCGTCGGGTGAAGGTTTCTTGGCCGAGGTCTGTCGCCAGTGGGAAGCGGCCACTCAGCCAGCCGAAGACGCTGGTGCCCGCGTCGTCAAGCTGCGCATCGGGGTTGTGCTCAGTACCGAGGGCGGAGCGTTGCAGCGCATGCTGACGCCCTTCAAGTTTGGCCTCGGCGGCGTTGTCGGCAACGGTCGACAGGTGGTGAGCTGGATTCATCTGATAGATCTGGTGGCGGCCATCGAGGTGGCGCTCGAGGACCCGGAGCTGAGCGGCCCGGTCAATGCCGTGGCGCCGGAGCCGGTGACCCAGCGCGAGCTGGCGCGCACCCTCGGCCGGGTGCTCGGGCGACCCACCCTAGCGCCTTTACCGGCGATCGCGGTACGCATGATTTTTGGAGAAATGGGGCAAGAGCTGCTGTTGGCCAGTACCCGGGTCGCGCCCAAGCGGCTGGAGGCCACAGCATTTCCGTTTCGCTTCGAAACCCTGGAGCCGGCCTTGCGTCACGAGCTCGGCTCGTGATCGTCGCTTCCCGATGTCGTTATTGCTTGACCCCGTCGAATTTCAGTTTCTACAATGGCCTGGATTGTCGCAATCAGCACGAGCCGTCAGTCGATGGGAGAAATGCCCATTCCCAGCGTTTCCTACCCGCGCAAACGGCTTGATGGACGATTCGGAAGAGTGAAGGCCGGACCCCAGCAATGATCACCGGGCACAACACGGATGTTCGTTATGGCGATGTCGTCCTGCACGTTCAGACCGAAGACAAGGGACAATCCAACCCCTGTATCGAGAGCCTGATCTACTTTGGCGGTCAGGTCGTGGTCGCCAATCGCGCCAGCTATGCCGATCTGCTGAAGAACGGCAAGGGCGACGAAGACATCATGGCCTTCATGGATCATCAGCATCGGATGATGATCAAGTCGATTCAGACCGGGAAGTTCGACGACAAGATTCGCGCTTTCCTGCCCGACAGGCCCAAGACCGAGCCGATCGCCACCGAGCCGGCGCCCGAGTTCGACATGTCCGAGGATGGCGGGCGCACCCTAGATCAGGTCATTCTCGAGTATCTGACCAGCGAGGCCGAGCAGGAGCAGCTCCTGCTGGTGCTGGAAGAAGAAGTCGAGCTCAAGGTCGGGGCGGCGGCGGAGTTGGCGCTGCGTGCCCGCTCGAGCAAGAACGGTGAGCCGATCGGCGGCGCCTCGGTGACCGTGAAGATGATCTCGACCTTCGGAGGCCCCCGTACGCTGGGCCTCGGCGAGACCGACGAGAGCGGTTTTCTGCGCATGCCGATCGAAATCCCGACGGTCAATCGCGGCACTGCCGCTCTGATCATCACCGCTTCCGGTGACATCGGGCAGGCAGAGCTCAAGCACCTGCTCTAGCCAGACCATGCCGTCGATCACCATCCAGCTCAACGGCGATGCGTTCGAGGTGCCGGCGGGTGAGACCGTCAGCAGCCTGCTGGAGCGCCTGAAGCGCGACGCGCGCACCGTCGCCGTCGAGCACAACGGCGAGATTGTGCGGCGTGACCAATACGCCGAGGCCAGGATCGAGGCTGGAGATCGCCTCGAGATCGTCGCCTTTGTCCAGGGCGGCTAGCATAGCGTCGCCAAGCAATGAGGTCGCGCGCAGTCCACCGAGCGCGACCGTCTATCGGCAGTTCTTGGAAGGGATCTGGCTCGAGTCACTGGCGAGCTGTAAGGCCTGCGCCAGGAGCTTGCGGGGAAATCGCGACGTGCCGGCCGCGCGCTTCCGGCGGTCTTGTGTTTTGAACGCCCGAAGAGTATATTGACGCGCTCGGGCCGCTAGCTCAACTGGCAGAGCAGCAGACTCTTAATCTGCGGGTTCTAGGTTCAAGTCCTAGGCGGCTCACCACCAGCCTCGTTCTCAATCCTCCGCCGAGCCTGGCCGAGGACATTTCTCCGATGGCTGTCCTGCCAGCGGAAATAAACTCCCCTCAGCAATCGTTACCTAATGCGAAAGTGGCGGAATCGGTATACGCGCTAGACTTAGGATCTAGTCTCCGAAAGGGGATGGGGGTTCGAGTCCCCCCTTTCGCACCATCGCTTCGCTCCTGCTGAGCTGCCAACCTCGAGAGGATCCCTCCACCCATGAGTGTCGTCACGTCTTTTGAAGAAGCCGGGCCATGCCTCAAGAAGCTGACGATCGAAGTGCCCGCCGACGCGGTTGCGGAGGAGCGCAAGCGGGTGGTCGGTACGTTCCGCAAGAACATCCGCCTGCCGGGCTTTCGCGTCGGCAAAGTTCCCGCTAGCGTCGTCGAGAAGCGCTACGACGAAGAGATTCGTCAGGAAGTCCTGGACCGCCTGGTGCCGCAGTACTGGGAGAAGGCCCAAGCCGAGAAAGAGCTCGATCCTCTGCTGCCACCGCGGTTCGAGGGTCTAGAGCTCGAGCCCGGTCAGCCGATGACGCTGGTCGCCATGGTCGAAACGCGTCCGACGATCGAAGTCGGCGAGCTGCCCGAATTCGAGCTTCCGCAGGGCCAGACCGACGTCACGGACGACGAGCTGGAAGAGGCGCTGAACGATCTGCAGCGTCACCACGCCACCTGGAACAACGTCGACCGCGCTGCGGCTCAGGGCGATCTGGTGGTCGGCAAGATGATCGACATCACCGACGATGGCGAGGCCGCAGACGGCGAGGCGCTCGCTGGCGAAGCCGCCGAGGATGACGAGGAGGCGGCGAGCCCGAATTCGCAGCCGCTATACCTGGAGCTGGGCGCCGACGGCGCCGACGAAGACTTGTCGTTGGCTTTGACCGGCCGCAGCGCCGGCCAGGTCACCGAGGTCGATCGCACGGTGGACGAAGCCGAGCGGCGCTTCCGGATCGAGATTCAAGAGGTCAAAGAGCAAGAGCTGCCCGAGCTCGATGACGAGCTCGCGGCGCGGTTCAATCTCGAATCGATCGACGAGCTGTGCGAGGGGGTCAGCACAGACCTCTTGCGCTCGAAAGAGCAGAAGCTGCGGGTCGAGCGCGAAAAAGCTCTGCTCGAGCAGCTGCGGTCGCGCTACCCGATCGACCTGCCCGCCGGCGTCGTCGAGAAAGAGAACGAGCGCATGCTGCAGGATTACGCTGAGCGGATTCACGCCCAGGGCGTCGATATCGAGCAGGCGGGTGTCGACTGGAAGGCGCTCGCTGGCCAGCTGACGCCGGAGGCTGAGCGTCGCGTCCACGACCGCCTGGTGCTCGATGCAGTGGTTGCCGCCGAGGATCTGAGCCTCGCACCTGGCGAGGTAGATCGGTTCCTCTCGGTCGTCGCAGCGCAGCAAAACCAGCCGGTCTATCAACTGCGCCAGCAGCTGGCTGAATCCGGGCGCCTCGAGGGCCTGAAAAATCAGATGTTGCGTGAGAAGGTCGTTCGTCGCCTGCTCGGCGACGAGCCTGCGGCAGACGAGGCTTCGGACAGTTCAGAAACCGCAACCGATTCTGCGGACGACGCGTAGAAGGTCTTTAAGGAGGATTGGTTATGTTGGTGCCCATGGTCGTAGAGCAAACCAACCGAGGTGAGCGCTCCTACGACATTTATTCGCGCTTGCTGAAAGACAACATCATCTTCTTGGGAGGGGCGATCGATGACGACGTCGCCAATCTGGTGATCGCCCAGATGCTCTTCCTGGAAGCCGAGAACCCCGAGAAAGACGTCGCGATCTATATCAATTCTCCGGGTGGCTCGACGACGGCGGGTCTCGCCATTTACGACACCATGCAGTACATCAAGCCCAACATCTCGACCTTCTGCGTCGGGCAGGCGGCGTCGATGGCTGCGGTGCTGCTGGCCGCCGGCACCAAGGGCAAGCGCATCATCTTACCCAACAGCCGCGTGTTGATTCATCAGCCCTGGGTCAAGGGGATGGGAGGCCAGCAGAGCGACATCCAGATCCAAGCTCAGGATCTCCTGCTGCTGCGCGACCGCCTGGATGAAGTGATGGCCAAGCACACCGGCAAGAGCAAAGAAGAGGTGCATCGAGACACCGATCGCGACAACATTTTGACCGCGCAGGAAGCCATCGAGTATGGCATTGTCGATCAGATCATGGAGCGACGTCACCCAGCGCCGGAAGCATGAGCCCGCGTGGCCCGAGCCCGGAGCATGGCCTCGAGTGCCTCGACGGTTGATAGGGAGCGATCGGGACAGAGAAAAAGATCTTCGAGTGTAATGCCACATGTAATGCACAACGTTGAAACTGTGAAAAGCTCGAAATCCACACCCATGACGACCTGCTGGAGATGCGACGAGAGAGCGCGAGACGGTTGCTGAGACGGATGGGGCGCTGCGGCTGCTGGTTGACATTGAGCAGCCAACGTCCCTACCATCGTTTAAGCTTCGCCGCTTGTGACGCGAGGAGGATCAATGCCCAAGAAAGACTCCAGTGACGATGCTCTGAGATGCTCGTTTTGCAATAAAAGCCAGCGCGAGGTCAAGAAGCTCATCGCCGGCCCCACGGTCTTTATCTGCGACGAATGCGTCGACATCTGTCTCGACATCATCGCTGAGGATCGGCTTCACGAACAGCAGCAAGAGACCGATCTCCCCAAGCCCAAGGAGATCAAAGACCTTCTCGATGAATACGTGATCGGGCAGGAGCAGGCCAAGCGCAAGCTGGCCGTAGCGGTTTACAACCACTACAAGCGGATCGAGCATTCGGAGCGCACGCGGTCCGACATCGAGTTGCAAAAGTCCAACATCATGCTGATCGGGCCGACCGGCACCGGCAAGACGCTGCTCGCCCAGACCCTGGCCCGCATTCTCTCGGTGCCGTTCACGATTGCCGATGCAACGACCCTCACCGAAGCCGGCTACGTCGGTGAGGACGTCGAGAACATCATCCTGAAGCTCTATCAGGCGGCCGGCAACGACAAAGAGAAGACTCAGCGCGGCATCGTCTACATTGACGAGGTCGACAAGATCTCCCGCAAGTCGGACAACCCTTCGATCACGCGCGACGTTTCGGGCGAGGGCGTCCAGCAGGCGCTGCTGAAGATCTTGGAAGGTAGCCAGTGCAACGTTCCGCCGCAGGGCGGCCGGAAGCATCCGCACCAAGAATTCCTTCAGATCGACACAACCAACATCTTGTTCATCTGCGGCGGGGCGTTCGTCGGCCTGGAAGACCGCATCGCACAGCGGTTGAATGAGAAGACAATGGGTTTTGGCGCCAAGGTGAAGGCCAAGAAGGCGGACGCTCGCTTCATGGACCTCAACAAGACGCAGCCTGAGGATCTCATCAAGTATGGCTTGATCCCCGAGTTTGTCGGCCGTCTGCCGGTCGTCGCGGTGCTCGAAGAGCTCGACGAGAACGCGCTGGTGCGCATCCTGCAAGAGCCGAAGAACAGTCTCGTTCGTCAGTACGAGACGATGTTCGACTTCGAGGACGTCAAGCTCAAGATCACCGATGAGGCACTCAAGGCCATCGCGCGCGAAGCCGTCAAGCGCAAGGTGGGTGCGCGTGGCCTGCGGATCATCATGGAAGAGCTGATGCTGGACATGATGTACAGCATTCCGTCTGAACCAGAGATCCAAGAGTGCGTGATCACCGAAGACGTAGTTGAGAATCACGTGCAGCCAATGGTGGTCTACCAGAAACAGGCAGGCTAGCCCAACGGGTTCTCCAGACGGCCGAACAGGCCGGTTTCGGGACGTGATAGACGACGGTAAACGCAGAAGAAAAATGAGTTAGAGAGGCGAGATGAATTCCAGCTTCATTCAAGAAGAGCGTAAGGTGCTGCCGGCGGTTCCGCTGCGCGACATGGTGATATTCCCTCACATGATGGCGCCTTTCATCGTTGGCCGCGAAAGCTCGGTGCGAGCCCTCGAGCTCGCCCTGTCGCTGCCCGAGAAGCAGCTATTTCTCATTACTCAGCGGGATCCCAAGATCGACGACCCGCAGCGCGACGACATCCAAGACATCGGGGTGGTCGCGCGAGTCATTCAAAATCTCAAGCTGCCCAACGGCAACGTCAAGGTGATGGTCGAAGGGGAGACGCGGGGTCGACTGCGCGAGCTGGTCGAGCATGACGGCGCGCTGCAGGCTGAAGTCGACGCGTTCGACATCCGCTACCCGAGCAGCGACAAGCTCCAGACCTACATGTCACGAGTGCTCTCGACCTTCGAGCAGTACGCCAAAATGTCGCACCATCTGGCGTTCGAGGGCCTGATGCCGACCCTCAAGCTCGATGACCCCGATCGCTTCGCCGATACGCTGGCGGCGCACCTGATGGTGACGACGAGCGAGAAGCAAAGCCTGCTCGAGATGCTCAACCCCTACGAGCGCTTGCAGCGTCTGCACGACTTGATCGACGTCGAGATTGAGAAGGTCAATATCGACAAGCGAGTCAACATTCAGGTCAAGAAGCAGATGGAGAAGGCTCAGAAGGAGTACTACCTCAACGAGAAGGTCAAAGCGATCCACGACGAGCTGGGGCGCAAGGACGACCGAGCCGAAGAGGTCAAGGAGCTCAAGGAGCGCATCGAAAAGGCCGGAATGCCGAAAGAGGCCCGAGAAAAGGCGGAGCAGGAGCTCAAGCGGCTCGAAGCCATGCCGCCGGTCTCGGCCGAAGCGACCGTGTCGCGGAATTACATCGACTGGCTGGTCAGCGTTCCCTGGAAGAAGAAGAGCCGTGAGCTGCGCGACCTGAACCGAGCCAGCGAGATCCTCAACGCGGATCACTACGGGCTCGACAAAATCAAAGAGCGCATTCTCGAGTTCCTGGCGGTTCGCCAGCTCACGCGCAAGACCCAAAGCTCGATCATTTGTTTCGTTGGACCTCCCGGAGTCGGCAAGTCGTCTCTGGCGAAGTCGATCGCCAAGGCGACCGGACGCAAGTTCGTCCGTCTGTCGCTGGGTGGCGTGCGGGACGAAGCGGAGATCCGCGGCCATCGTCGCACCTACATCGGCGCTTTCCCGGGCCAGATCATCCAGATGATGAAGAAGGCTGGCACGGTGAATCCGGTCTTCCTGCTGGATGAGATCGACAAGATGGCGATGGATTTTCGCGGTGACCCGGCCGCCGCTCTGCTCGAAGTCTTGGACCCTGAGCAGAACGACGCCTTCGGAGATCACTACCTCGACGTCGAGTACAACCTGTCCAAGGTGATGTTCATCGCCACCGCCAACGTGATTCACACCGTGCCTCCGGCACTGCGTGATCGCATGGAGGTGATCGAGCTCACCGGCTACACGCCGAGCGAGAAGTTGGCGATCGGGCAGCAGTTCCTGGTGCCCCGTCAGATCGATTCCCACGGCCTCAAGCCGGAGCTGATCAAATTCGAAGACGATGCCGTCAAGGCTCTGATCGACAACTACACCCGAGAGGCCGGAGTCCGCAATCTCGAGCGCGAGATCGCCTCGGTTTGCCGCAAGCTCGCTCGGAGAGTGGTCGACGAAGGCAAGAAGAAGCTGAAGATCGCGGTCGACGGACCCGAGCTGATCCGTGAGCTTCTCGGCAAGCCGAAGTTCCGACGCCGTCGTAAGCAGGAGAAGTCCACCGTCGGCGTCTCGACCGGGCTCGCCTGGACGGAAGTCGGCGGTGAGATCCTGGCGACCGAAGTCGGGCTCATGAAGGGCAAAGGCAAGCTGGACCTCACCGGCAAGCTGGGTGACGTGATGCAGGAGTCTGCCCGCGCTGCGGTCTCCTACGTTCGCAGCCGGACGGCTTTCCTGGGCATCGACCCGGATTTCTCGAGCGAGCTCGATATCCACATCCACGTGCCCGAAGGAGCTATCCCGAAGGATGGTCCGTCTGCCGGCATTACCATGGCGACGGCGCTAGTCTCGGCCCTGACCGATATCCCGGTTCGCAAGGACGTGGCCATGACCGGAGAGATCACGCTCCGCGGCTCCGTCCTGCCGGTCGGCGGCATCAAAGACAAGATCCTCGCGGCGTTCCGCGCAGACATCATCGAGCTGGTGATCCCGAGCGAGAACGAGAAAGATCTCGAAGACATCCCGGTAGAGGTCCGTGACGTTCTGACCGTCCACCTGGTGGATTCGATGGACGAGGTGCTGACTTTTGCGCTCGATGGCGAGATCTCCTCACTGCCGGACTCGAAAGAAAAGTTCGAACAGGTTTCTCCGGATGCCAATGTCGGCTCCGGTTCCCTGGCCCACTAGGTTTCTCATGCTTTGCCCTGCAGCGCACTCCTCGAGCTGTCGAGAGTCGCTCAGGGCTCTACGTCAGTAGCTGGTTGACGACTCCTTCGCTGCTTCATTGGTTTCCCAGGCCGTTTTGTTCCGAACGGAAAGTCAGTAAGGGTAGCCAATCTGTCCGTCCGCTTTCTGGGTTCGGAGAAAGCCTGACCCAATCTCTCCTTTCTTCTCCGCAACCCGTCCCGTCCCAGTAGACCCTCGGCTCTCGAGGGTCTACAATCTATAGGGTCTCATCTCGAGGCCCTTCCATCCCCAAAACCTGGCTTCGCTCAGGATCTTCCAGCGCGCATTCGTTTCGGGAGTCGGCACTCCCGTATTGGCCCGTACACCAGATCAGGTCTAGACCAGTGAGAATCGACTCGGCGGAATTTGTCCGATCGGCAGCCCGACGGAATCAGTTTCTGCGCGACGGCATGCCCGAGATCGCCTTCGTCGGCCGGTCCAATGTCGGTAAGTCGAGCCTCATGAATCGACTGCTCGGTCGCCGGGGGCTAGCGCGAACCAGCCGTTCGCCGGGGCGTACCCGACTGGTGAATTACTTCGTGGTCAATCGGCGCTTCTACTTCGTCGACCTGCCGGGCTACGGCTATGCCCGCGCCTCGAGGGGGGAGCGTCAGCGCTGGGCGGAGCTGATGGATGAGTACTTCCAGCGCGGCGTTCAGCAAGACGGCCTTCAGCCCAGCGGCGGCTTTTCCGATCGTCTGCTAGTGCAGCTGATCGATGCCAAAGTCGGCGCCACCGAGCTCGACCAGCAGGCCTTCGAATACTTCACGAGCCTCGACTTGGCGCTTCTCTTGGTCGCAACCAAAGTCGACAAACTGCCGCGTTCGCGTCGCGTTCGAAGCCTCAAAGGTATCCACAGCGCGCTACAGCTGCCGGAAGAGGTCGAGATCGTGCCGTGCTCGGCAACCTCGGGAGAGGGCGTCAAGCAGGTGTGGCAAGGAATCTCCCTGTTCCTCAGCGACTGCACCAAGAAACCTCAACCAGTGGAAATGACATGACCAGAAACAGCCAGAAGCCGCAGAGCCGTGGCTCGAGGAGCCGTAGAGGCTCGAGAAGTGGCGGCCAGGGCCGCCCCGAGGTACCGGGACGTGCGGACGGCCACGGAGGTATAGCTTTGCAAGAGGAACCGGGCCTCAACATTCGTGAGCTCAAAGAGATGTCGATCTCGCAGCTCGTCCAGATTGGCAAGGATCTCAACATCGAAGGGGCGTCGGGAACCCGCAAGCAAGAGCTCATCTTCAAGGTGCTGCAGGCTCAGACCGAGAAGAGTGGTCTGATCTTCGCCGAGGGTGTCCTGGAATGTCTGCCCGATGGCTTCGGCTTCCTGCGCGCTCCGGAGTACAACTACCTGCCGGGCCCGGATGACATTTATGTCAGCCCGAGCCAAATCCGGCGTTTCGACCTCCGCACCGGTGACACCGTATCCGGTCAGGTGCGCAAGCCGAAAGAAGGCGAACGCTACTTCGCGCTCATCAAGGTCGAGGCGGTCAACTTCGAGCACCCCGACGTCGTCCGGAACAAGATTTTCTTCGACAACTTGACGCCGCTCTATCCGCTGGAGCGGCTGCAGCTCGAAGTGCCCGGCGACATGTCTTCGCGGGTGATGGATTTGACGACTCCGATGGGCAAGGGGCAGCGTGCGCTGATCGTCGCTCCGCCGCGGACCGGCAAGACGATGCTGCTGCAGTCCTTGGCCTCGTCACTGGCCCACAATCATCCCGAAGTCGTGCTGATTGTGCTGCTGATCGACGAGCGGCCGGAGGAAGTCACCGACATGCAGCGCTCGGTCAAGGGCGAGGTGGTGTCGTCCACCTTCGACGAGCCCGCGACGCGTCATGTGCAGGTCGCCGATATGGTGATCGAAAAGGCCAAGCGACTGGTGGAGCACAAGAAAGACGTCGTGATCCTGCTGGACTCGATCACCCGGCTGGCGCGAGCCTACAACACGGTGCAGCCACCGTCTGGCAAGGTGCTCTCGGGTGGTATCGACGCCAACGCCCTGCATCGCCCGAAGCGCTTCTTCGGGGCCGCTCGCAACGTCGAGGAAGGCGGATCGTTGACCATCATCGCGACGGCCCTGGTGGACACCGGCAGTCGGATGGACGATGTCATCTTCGAAGAGTTCAAGGGTACGGGTAACTGCGAGATTC
Source organism: Acidobacteriota bacterium (assembly GCA_039030415.1). Lineage (GTDB taxonomy): Bacteria > Acidobacteriota > Thermoanaerobaculia > Multivoradales > J023 > JAAELT01. The sequence continues at coordinate 14,714 of JBCCEE010000044.1, read as the reverse complement.
ATCTGGATCGCAAGCTGACCGACAAGCGCGTCTTCCCGTCGATCGATATCAATCGCTCCGGAACGCGTAAGGAGGAGCTGCTGCGGCCGGCCGATGAGCTGCATCGCGTCTGGGTCTTGCGCAAGGTACTCAATCCGCTCTCGACCGTAGAGTCGATGGAGCTCCTGCGCGACAAGCTGAACAAGACGCGAACCAACGACGATTTCCTCGGAGCGATGTCCAAATAGTGACGTGGCTCGGGATAGCTATCTCTGGGACGCGGTAAGGAACGAGTGCCCGTTCAGCGACACACTCTCTCGGGCTGGGGACGGCTGCCGTTACCCGGCCGCGAGGTGCGGTCTGAAAACCTCGAGCGTTCGGCTCGCGACGTAACCCTGACGCGAGGACTCGGTCGATCCTATGGCGACTCGTCACTGCCGCCGAAAGGGCGGGCTGAGGTCGCTGGCTCGGTGTTGGCCGATCGCATCCTCGCCTTCGACCCGGAAACGGGAGTCCTGCTAGCGGAGGCCGGCCTGTCTCTGGGGGCCTTGAATCGAATCTTTCTGCCGCGTGGCTTTGCCTCGCCCGTGGCCACCGGCACCCAATACGTCACCCTGGGCGGGATGGTCGCGGCGGATGTCCACGGCAAGAACCACCACTGCGCCGGCACCTTCGGCGCGCACGTGCAGCGGCTCAAGATGTTGCTGGCGGACGGCGAGGTGGTCTGGTGTTCACGAGAGCAGCGTCGCGATCTCTTCTTGGCAACTCTGGGCGGAATGGGTCTGACCGGCCATATTCTCGAGGTCGAGGTGAAGCTGGAGGCGATTCCTTCGCCCTGGATCTGGGCCGAGTCCGAGCGCATTCCGAACCTGGATCAGTTCCTCATCGCGGTCAAGGAGGCTGCGGCGGAGTGGCCGTTCACCGTCGGCTGGATCGATTGCCTGAAACGCGGCCGGCATATGGGACGCGGTATCTTGATGCGCGGACGATGGGCCCGCCCCGAAGAGGCGCCCAAGCAGCCGCCGGCCGATAAGAAGCGCTTGGCGGTGCCGTTCGACGCGCCATCCTGGGCTCTCAATCAGCTCTCGGCCCGAGCCTTCAACATGGTTTACTATGGCAAGCATGTGCCGAGGGTCAAACGCGGCATCGCTCATCCCGAGTCGTTCTTTCATCCCCTCGATTTCGTCATCGACTGGAACCGAATCTATGGCGCACGTGGTTTTACCCAGCATGCCTGCGTCATCCCCTACGGCGACGATCCCAAACCGGTGCGCCGATTCCTCGAGCTGTTGACAAGCCTGCGCATCCCTTCGTTCCTGAGCGTCCTGAAGGACTTCGGCTCCGAAGGTGAAGGCATGCTGTCGTTTCCCAAGCCGGGCATGTCCATTTGCCTCGACATTCCCGTGCGCCGCGACACCGCAGAGCTGATCGGGCGGCTCGACGATTTCGTGCTGTCTTGCGGCGGCAGGATCTACCTCGCCAAGGACGCCTTTACGACAGCCGAGCGCTTTCGACAGATGGAGCCGCGCCTCGAATCCTGGCGGGCGGTGCGGCGGAAGTGGGATCCCCAAGGGCGCCTGGCGAGCGCCCAATCGGTGCGCCTGTTGGGAGATGAAGCATGAGGGTGGTGCTACTCGGAGCGACCCGCGGTATGGGCAGGGCGCTGGCGCGATTGATGGCCGAGCGCGGCGATCGCCTGTTTCTGCTCGGGCGAGACGAAGAGGATCTGAGGCGTAGCGCTCGCGACCTCGAGGTCCGCGGAGCCACGGGTGAAGTCGGCGCTGCACTCTGCGATCTCGCCGACTTCGCCACCTTCGAGCCGGCGATCTCGGCCGCCGAGGCGGCTTTGGGCGGCCTCGATGCAGTGGTGGTCACAGCCGGCATGTTCCGTTCTCAAGACGAGCTCGAAGCGGATACCGAGCTCGCTCTGAGGCTGCTCAGGGTCGACTTCAGTCAGACCGTGGCGTTTTGTGAGCTGGCGCGCAAGGCGCTGCTGGCTGGTGGCGGCGGAACGCTGTGTGTCTTCAGCTCGGTCGCCGGCGAGCGCGGGCGTAAACCGGTAGCGCTCTACGGCGCCGCCAAAGCGGGCCTGTCGCAGTATCTCGAAGCCCTCGATCACAAGTTCCGATCTGCCGGGCTGGTGACGGTCTGCGTCAAGCCGGGCTTCGTCAAGACCGGCATGACCGCCGGGCTCCAGCCGCCGCCCTTCGCCGGTGAGCCGGTGGCCGTCGCGCGACGGGTCCTGCGCGCGATCGATCGCGGTACGCCGGAGGTCTATGCTCCGGCGATCTGGCGTTGGATCATGTGGGTGATCCGGCTGCTGCCGCGCTTTTTGATGCGGCGCATCGGTTTCTGAACCCGGCTTCCCGGAGCCACGGCAGCGACCACGGTCGAGAGGAGCCACGAGCGTGTGGAGACGGTTTGAGAGATGGTGCCGGATACGCCTGAGCGCCCATCCCCGCTTGCGCGCTGTAGCCAGCTCACTGCGTCGCCGCCTGATGCCTTCGCGCTGGGCGGCTCTGGCCAGTCGGCACTGGGACGAGCGCGTCGGTGACGTCGAGGCCGGGCGGCAACGCGGCTGGCTCGATTGGCCGCTGGTCGAAGTCGAGCACGTGCGGCCGCAGATTTCAGGAGACCCCGAGGTCTACTATCTGCAGTACTTCTTCGAGCGTCATATGGGATTCAAGCCGGCGGCGAGCATCCTGAGCTTGGGGTGTGGCGGCGGCAATCTCGAGCGGGCGTTGATCGACGTCGGCATGGCGCACAGGGTCGAGGGGATCGATGTCAGTCCCGAGTCCATTCGGCTGGCCAATGAGCTGGCAGCTCAGGCGGGATTGGGCGATCGCCTGCGCTACCGCGTGGGTGATATCGACGGGATCGAGCTGCCAGAAGATACCCATGATGTCGTGATCGCCAAGATGGCGCTGCATCACCTCGAGAATCTGGAGCACATCTACGAGCAGATTCGGCGAACCCTGAAGCCCGGCGGACTGCTGATGATCAACGAGTTCGTCGGCCCGTCCCGATTCCAGTGGACCGACCAGCAGCTGCAGTTGATGAACGAGCTGCTCGAGAGGCTGCCCAAGAAGGCACGGCGAGCCGCGCCGTTTGCGCGGATCCTGCGACCCGAGCTCGAGGACATGAAGACGCTCGATCCGTCGGAATCGGTGCGTTCCGCTGAAGTGATTCCCGTACTCGAGCAGAGTTTCGAGGTAGTCGATCTCAAACCCTATGGCGGCACGCTGCTGCATATCCTGCTGTCGCACGTGATGGCGGGTTTCGATCTCGAAGACGAGAAAGATCTCAGCATCCTGCGGCTCATGTTCTTGTACGAGCGCACCCTCGTCGAGCACCAAGTCATCCCGAGCGACTTTGCGTTTCTGGTGGCTCGACCGCGGCAAGCCTGAGCGGCCCGGGAGCTCGTCCGAATGGCCTCGAGCTGCGGCGGACTCGGCATAGAATAAGCTCATGAGTAGGTTCTACCCCAAACTCCGATCGCTCGCGGTGCTCCACGTGGTGGCCGCATTGTCGTGTCCTCTGGCCGCTATGGGTGAGGCGTTGTTCGAAGACGTCGCCAAGCAGGTCGGCATTGATTTCGTCCACTTCAACGGCATGTCCGGAGAGTTCTACTTTCCCGAGATGACGGGGCAAGGTGGAGCCCTGCTGGACTTCGATAATGACGGCGATCTCGATCTCTTTGCGGTACAAGGAGCGGTGATCGGCCCGGGCAAGTCGATGAAAGACGTGTTCTTTCCGCCGGATGGATCGCAGGCGCCGTCGGATCGCCTGTTTCGCAACGATACCGATCCCCAAAAAGGGCCGGCCAGTCTGCGGTTCACCGATGTCACGGTCGCCAGCGGTTTGAGCAAGATCGCCACCGGCTATGGCATGGGCGTGACCACCGGTGACTTCGACAATGACGGCTGGATCGATCTCTACGTCACCAACTACGGTTCGAATCAGCTGCTGCGCAACCGCGGCGACGGCACCTTCGAAGACGTGACGCGCAAGGCTGGGGTCGACGATCCCGCCTGGTCGACCAGCGCGACCTTTTTCGATCTCGATCGCGATGGACGGCTCGATCTCTTCCTGACCAACTATGTGGTCTTCGATCTCGGGCGCAATCCCAAGTGCTTTGCAACCAGCAGTCGACGGGACTACTGTGGCCCGTCGGCTTTCGACGGCGTTGCCGATCGCTTGTGGCGTAACCGCGGCGACGGCACGTTCGAAGACATCACCACCAAGGCGGGTATCGGTGCCGAGAAGGGCGCCGGCCTCGGCGTCGTGGCAGCGGATTTCGACGAGGACGGTTGGCTCGATCTCTATGTTGCCAACGATGGCGAACCCAACCATCTGTGGCTCAATCAGCGCAATGGTGCGTTTCGTGATGAGGCGCTGCTCGGTGGCGTCGCGGTCAACCGCGAAGGAAATCCTGAAGCTTCCATGGGCGTCCTGGCCACAGATTTCGATGGCGATGGTGATGCCGACCTGTTCATGACGCACCTGATGGGCGAGACCAATACCTTGTACATCAATGAGGGGGCCGGCCTGTTCGAAGATCGGACCCTCGAGACCGGGCTGTCGGCCGGAAGCCTGCCTTTCACCTCGTTCGGTACTGCCTGGCTCGATGTGGAGAACAATGGCCGTAACGACTTGATGATCGCCAACGGCGCGGTGCGGATTCTCGAAGAGCAGGCGCGCGATGGGGATCGCTTTCCGTTGGCCCAACCGAATCAGCTGTTCTTGAACCGCGGCGGCCGCTTCGTGGATGCGACGGCTCAGGGAGGCGATGCCTTCAAGAGCTCTGCGGTCAGCCGTGGCACGGCTGTCGGTGATCTCGACAACGACGGCGACGCCGACCTGGTGGTATTCGACAACAACGGGCCGCTCCAGCTGCTGCGCAATCGTGTTGGGCAGCAGTCCGCCTGGCTCGGTCTGCGCCTGGTCGGAACGCCGGGCAAGCGCGACATGTTGGGCGCCCGCGCTGAGATCGAGCTGGACAGCGGCGCGGTGCTCTGGGGCAGCGTTGCAACGGACGGCTCGTATTGCTCCGCCAACGATCCTCGGGTTCTGTTTGGGCTCGGCAAGGGTGGCAAGGTGTCTCAGGTGCGCGTCCACTGGCCGGACGGCAAGCAGGAGACCTGGCCTAGCCTCGAGGTCGGCAGCTACACGACGTTGCAGCAAGGTACCGGAAGCAAGTCGGGCAAGCCGGGGGCTGCCGAGTGAGTCGCGGCTGGCGGTCGTTCGTTCGCGGTGCTTTTGCTGCAGGCATCGTTGGAGCGCTGGCGGCGGGCTCTGCGCTCGGCGCCGCCGAGGGGCCGGTCGCGGTCGAGCTACTGCCGTTGACACCCCCTGATCTGGAGCACCTCGAAGAGGCGGTCGCCGTCCAGCTGCGTGAGACTCAAGAGTTGCTGGTGTCGAGTCTGGAACAGCCGGGAACGGACCCGCATGCATTGGGAGACGCCTTCGGAACAGCTGGCAAGCTCTACCATGCCTACGAGCTCGACGAGGCGGCGGCGACCTGCTATGCCAACGCCAAGCGGCTGGCTCCTCGCGACTTCCGCTGGGCGTATCTCGCCGGGGTGCTGGATCAAGAGGCGGGACGACTCGATCAGGCTGCTGAGGGGTTTACGCGAGCGCTGGAGCTCGACTCAGGCAGCATACCGGCGATGGTCCGCCTGGGTAACACTCAGCTGGCGCTGCAGAATCTGGATCAGGCGAGGCACTGGCTCGAGCGCGCCCTCGAGCTCGACGCTTCGATCGCGGCGGCGCGGGCCAGCCTGGGGCAGATCGCTCTGTCCGAGAAGCGCTATCAAGATGCGGTGGATCACCTGCGCTCGGCCCTGGAGCTGATTCCGGGAGCGACTCGACTGCATCATCCCCTGGGCTTGGCCTATCGTGGCCTCGGGGATCTGGATCAGGCGCGTCATCATCTCGGCCTGCGTGGCTCGGTCGGTGTGCGGCCGCCGGATCCGCTGATCGATGAGTTGACCGAGCTCAAGGTAGGTGAGCGAGTCTTTCTGCTGCGCGGCCGCGTCGCGTTCCGGGCTGGCCGATACGCCGAGGCGGTCGAGGCGTTTCAGGCGGCGCTCGCGGCAGAGCCCGAGAGCATTCGAGCTCGCGTCAACCTGGCTTCGGCGTTGGCCCAAGCGGGGGACAAGCCGGGAGCGGTGAAGCTCTTCGAAGAGGTTCTGGAGCGAGATCCGGACAATGCGGCGACGCGTTTCAACCTGGGGGTCCTGCTGGTCGAGATGGGGGAATACCAACGAGCTGCTGAATCCTACGAGGCGGCGGTAGCCTTGCGCCCCGAAGATGCGGTCGCCCAACTAGAGCTGGCTCGCGTGCGTGCCCGTCTCGGCGCCTGGAGCGAGGCTTTGGGATCGGCGAAGCGCGCAACCGCTCTCGATCCAGCGAATGAAGGTGCGAGGTTGGTAGCTGCTCAGGCATTGAATCAGCTGGGGCGTTTCCCAGAGACGCTGCATGCCCTCGAAGAAGCCGCCGAGCTGCTGCCGGGAGCGGGTACTATCGCTGCCACGTTGTCGCGATTTCTTGCGACCAGTCCCGACCTCGAGCTGCGGGACGGCCAGCGCGCGGTGGCTTTGGCGTCTCGTGTGTTCGAGGCGACCCGAGATCCGCGTCACGCGGAGATTCTCGCATTGGCCTTCGCCGAGGTCGGTCGTTGTGGCGACGCGGAGAATTGGCAGCGGCAGGCTTTCGAAGCGGCCCAGGAGGCCGGCGCCGAGGCTCTGGCGCAAGCGCTCGGCGCAACGCTGAGGCAGCTCGAGCAGCGGCCGTGCCGCTGGCCCGGTCAGGCCGAGTAACTGGCGTCTCGGGCCGCTCGAGTTGTGGCCCGAATCGCTCCTTGATATCCTCTGCCATCGCCTTGAAGAACAAGGCTTTAGGTCGCTCGAGCGGTTCCGGCCGCGGCGGGATCCGGCCCCGCCACCCATCGCGCCCACCGGTGAATGTCGAGTTCGCCGGTCACTGTGACGGGGAGATGCAGATCCAAACGCCGGTGCCTAAAGGGAGAATTCTATGCGTCCATCTCACATCCTCCGAGCCGCCCTCGTCCTGCTGCTGGTGGTTGCGGGCACCACCGCTGCCAGCGCCCAGACCGAGCTCGACGGTCAAACATCCGGGGGCGCCTTCTACAGGATTGTGGTTCCGGACGGATGGACGCCGGCAAATGGCTTGGTCATCTACAACCATGGCTTCAGCCTCGCTCCCATCGCTCCTGGACCCGACCTGGGGCCGCTCGCAGATTTACAGCTCTCCGAGGGCTACGCGGTCGCCGCTTCGAGCTACAGCTTGACGGGCTGGGCGGTCTTCGAGACCCACCTCGACAATCAGCAGATGTACGAAGCGTTCGTGGCCGCTTATGGCATACCTGATCAGGTCTTGATCTACGGTGCTTCTCTGGGCGGACTGGTGACCGCCCGCGATATCGAGGCTGGCTTGATCCCCAACGTCGTGGGAGCGATGCCGATCTGTGGTGTGCTGGCAGGCAGTCGACAGTGGGATGGCGGCATTGACCTGCGCTTGCTCTATGACGCTCTGTGTAGTGAGGTGCCGGGAGCAGCGATCCCGGGTGGCGCCAACGGGCTACCGTTTCCGGCGAACTTCGGCGAGAACGATCTCGGTATCGCGCTCAACGCGTGCTTCGGTATTCCCGGCACTCCCAGTGCGGAACAGGCTGGGCGCCTCGCACAGCTGTTGGCGGTGACCGGCCTGCCGGTCGAGTTCATTGGTACCGATATGGGTTTCTCGACCTTCGGTTTGGCGGATCTGGTCTACGACCCGCGCAAGCTGGGGGGTGGGCAAGCCTTCGACAACACCGATGTCGATTACGGCAATGCGGCGATCAACCAGGCGATCGCCCGGATTCAATCCGACCCGGCTTTGCGCCAGCGCATGGTCGACAACTACACGCCCCACGGCAAAGTGGGTGACGTCAAGATCGTTTCCATCCACACGGACAAAGACGGACTGGTGCTGGTCGAGAACCAAAACGAATACGCCTCGATCGTGCCGGCTGCCAACTTGACCACGGGGATCCTGGTGGAGGATACGCCGAGCCACTGCGGCTTTACGACGGCCGAGACCGTGGCGGCCTGGGAGAGCCTTCGCGGTTGGGTCGCCGGTCTGCCGCAGCCGACGGCTCAGGACCTTCAGAACACCTGTGACGGTCTCGTCGTGGGTGGACTCGCGGAAGGGCCTTGCCGCTACGATCCTGGCTTTGTCGTGCCCGACATTGACGGTCGTGTCCGTCTGCGCAGCGTCTGCGAGCCGGACAATCGCACGCTCTGCTTGGGTGAGGGTGGACGCTTCAAGGTGCAGATCGATTGGACAGACTTCAGCGGCAACACCGGCGACGGCATCGTGGCCGGCCTGGCGACCGAAGACACGGGCTCGTTCTGGTTCTTCGATCCCGCCAACATCGAGATGGTGGTCAAAGCGCTCGACGGTCGCCAGAACAACGGGCGGCTATGGATCTTCTATGGCTCCTTGACCAACGTCGAGTTCGAGATGACCGTGACCGACACCGAGACCGGACTGGTACGGACCTACACCAACCCGGCAGGCAACTTCGCCAGCGTCGGCGACACCGTAGCTTTCTAGCTTGGAAAGCTAGGCTCTTCGGCTCATGCTGAGGAGGCATCGAGAGTGATTGAAGGGCGCACGAGGGTGCGCCCTTTGGCTCGCTTGGGATTGCGACCGTACGAGATCCAGCCATGGCTGCTGACGCCGACAACGACGCCACAGACCTGTTCTTGAGCCTGACGCCAGATCGGGTACTAGAGGCGGTTGAAGCCAGCGGACTGCGCTGTCGGCCGGTTTGCTACCCGCTCAACTCCTTCGAAAACCGGGTCTACGAGGTCGAGCTCGAAGACCACAGCCGCGTCGTCGCCAAGTTTTATCGCCCTCAGAGGTGGGGGGCCGAGCAGATACTCGCCGAGCACGAGTTTCTGGCCGAGCTGGCAGCCGAAGACATTCCGGTCTGCACCATGCGACCCTTTCCCGACGGCACGACGCTGCAGCGCATCGACCGCATCTACTACTGCCTTTCAAATCGCCGCGGCGGTAGAGCGCCCGACGAGCTCTCCGACGCGGCGATCGAACGCTTGGGCATGTTCATCGGTCGCATGCACAACGTGGCGGCGCGTCGCGCGGCACCGTCCCGGCCGCGGCTCGATGCCGATCACTACGTGCGCCGAGAGCTCGCTTGGATGGAGCTCGACGGCACCCTGGGCGCCGCGATGAAGCGGCGCTATTTTGCGGCTGCAGAGCAGCTCGCCGACCTTGCCGATGAGCTGATGGCCGGCGTCGAGACTCACCGGATTCATGCCGACCTTCATCTCGGCAACATTCTCTTTCGAGACGGTGAGCTGAGGGTCATGGATTTCGACGACTTCGCCGAGGGTCCGGCGGTACAGGATCTCTGGCTGGCGCTTCCCGGACGTGGCCGAGAGTGCGAACGTCAGCGTGAGCTGCTGCTTGCCGGTTACGAGAGGTTCCGCCGTTTCGAGCGTTCGACCCTGCGTCTGATCGAGACGCTACGCGGGCTGCGTCTGGTGCGCTATGCCGGTTGGCTGGCGAGGCGTTACCATGACCCGGCATTCCAAGCTGGCTGGCCGCATTTCGGCAGCGATGAGTTCTGGGAGCAGGAAACGGTAGACCTCGAAGAGCAGCTGGCCACCGCTCGGGCCGAGGCTGGGCAGGCGACCCCACCGGCTTCTGGAGCGTCGAGCCCACCGATCGCGGTCGACGAAGGCGAAGAATTGCTCAGCAATAAAGACTACTTCTGGGACTGGGAAGGTGATTGATGCTGCACCGCGGCGTAGCGTAAGCTTCCTCATCGCTGTCAGCAAAACGCGCAGGGCCTTTGATGGTGGGTAGTTATCTCTTGCGGTTCGAAAAATTGAATCGATCTCGGAAATTGGATTGTCAGGATTGTAAATTGTCTTCCCCAAACCACTACAGATAGTGGTAGGCTTTGCCCAATTACCCCACAGGTGCACGTCAAGAGCTAACTCTCCGCAGCTCGACGTACCGTGGCTCGAGATCGTCCAAGCTCGGTCTCGAGGGACTGTGCGCCTACTGTTTTGAAGGCGTCAAGTCAAGAGTTTCTCGTGGTTTACGAGCGGCTCGCAGTGAAATCTCATCAAGCCTTGTCTCTTCCTCATGAAGTATTCACAAAGGGCGCCTAACCTTCTGCTCTCTCTGGTAGCAACTCGTCCCGAAAGCGAGCAGCTAGTCCTTGGCTCACGCCGATTCGAGGGGGTCGGCTTCGAGCACTCGAAAATTCAACAGCACTCAAAAAGTCAGCAGAGTCATCAACCAAACGGAGGAAAGTGATGAACAGATCACTGCGATATCTCGCCGTGGCACTGTGCGCCGCTCTTGTCTTGGCGCCAGCCGCTTACGGCCAGACGACGACCGGAGCGATCCAGGGTTTCGTTACCGCCCAAGCGGACGGTAGCGCCCTGCCGGGTGCCCAGATCGAAGCGGTCCACGGACCCACCGGTACTCGCTACACCGCGGTCGCCGACGAGACCGGACGATTCCGGATGCTCGGCGTGCGCGTCGGTGGTCCCTACACCGCCAGCGCCGCCATGGACGGCTTCCACACCCAAGAGACCTCGGGTGTCATGATTCAGCTCGGTGAGGCCGCCGAGCTAACGTTCCAGCTGCAGCTCGCGTCCGTCGCCGAGACCGTCGTCGTGGTCGGCGAGTCGACGCCGCTGATTAACTCGGGTCGTACCGGTGCGGCTTCCAACGTCACCACCGAGGCGATCGAGTCGCTGCCGACGGTCGATCGCGGTTTCAATGACTTCGCACGCACCAACCCGTTCTTCACCGTTGGCTCTGAGAACGAGGATCCGGACGCGATCAGCGTTGCCGGTCGTAGCAGCCGCTACAACTCGATCTCGATCGATGGCTCGGTGAACAATGACCTCTTCGGCCTGGCCGATACCGGCACTCCGGGTGGCCAGTCGGGCACCACGCCGATCTCCCTCGACGCCATTCAGGAGCTCGAGCTGGTGGTCGCCGACTTCGACGTTCGCAACGGTGGATTCTCTGGCGGTGGTATCAACGCCGTGACTCGCAGCGGCTCGAACAATATCAAGGGCTCGGCCTTCTTCTTCACCCGCGACCGGGACCTCTTCGGTGACGGCCCAGACTCCCTCGGTGAGTTCGGTGAGTTCGATGAAGACCAGTACGGCTTCCGCCTCGGTGGCCCGATCTCCCAGGACAAAATCTTCTTCTTTGTCAACGCCGACATCGAAGATCGCGTTACGCCTTCGGGCTTCTCGATCGACGGTGTGACGGGGCAGCAGTTTGGTGCCAACGTCGGCGGCCTGGTCGCCGAAGCCAACCGCTTCCGCAACTTCCTGATCGACACCTACGGCCACGATCCAGGTCCGCTCAGTGAGAACCTGCGCGACGACCCGTCAGACAAGTACTTCTTGCGCTTCGACTTCAACCTGAACGAGAGCCACAACCTGACCGCGCGCCACAACTATGTGGACGCGGCTCGCGATATCAACCGCCCGAACGCGGGCACCTATCAGTGGCCGGCCAACACCTACGACTTTCAGACCGAGACCAACTCGACGGTCTTCCAGCTCAACAGCGTGTTCGGCGCCAACGCCTTCAACGAAGGCCGGATCGCCTTCCAGACGATCGAAGATCGTCGCGCTGGCGCTGACGGTGTGCGCTTCCCGTGGATCGAGGTCGAAGACGTCCAGGGCTTCGAGTTCGAGACCGGTACAGATCGTTTCTCGACCCAGAACGCCCTCGATCAGGACGTGCTCGAGATCCACAACGACTTCACCCTGCTGAGAGGTGATCACACCATCACCATCGGCACCCACAATGAGCTGTTCAGCTTCTCGAACCTGTTCATTCAGAACGCGTTCGGCTCCTATCAGTTCGCCGATCTCGACGAGCTCGAGTCGGGGATCTCGGAGAACTACGACTTCACGATCCTGGGTCCGGGCCAGTCCCCAACCCAGGATTTCGACGTCAACCAGTTCGGCTTCTACATCGGTGATCAGTGGGCGGTGCGGGACAACTTCACTCTGACCCTTGGTCTGCGTGTCGACGTGCCGTTCTTTCCGGATACCCCGGGTCGCAACCCCGAGACCGAGGCCCGCTTCGGCTTCCGTACCGATGACATTCCTGATGGCGAGCAGCTCTGGCAGCCGCGCCTCGGCTTCAACTGGGACATTTCGGGTGATGGTCAGTCGCAGCTGCGCGGTGGCGCCGGTATCTTCGCCGGTCGTGCGCCGTACGTCTGGATCTCCAACCAGTACGCTCGCACCGGCCTGACCCAGATCTTCCTCGACTGTGACGACGAGCCGTTCAACCCCGATCCGTTCAACCAGACGCCGTCGGCCAGCTGCCTGAACGACACGTCGGGCGGTGAGTTCAACTTCATCGATCCGGACTTCCAGTTCCCGCAGGTCGCGCGCTTCAACCTGGCCTACGATCGCCAGCTGCCGTGGTGGAACCTGGTGGCTTCGGCTGAGCTGGTGTTCACCGACTCGATCGAGGAGATCGACTACGCCAACGTCGGCCTCACCCGCATCGGTACCACCTTCGATGGCCGGCCGCTGTATGACGACGGCGCGGATGCTTTCTTGATCCGCAACACCTCGGAAGGTGAGGCGACCAACTTCGCCGTCAAACTCGAGCGTCCGTTCTCGGACGGCGTGTGGGGCTTCGTCTCCTACGCCTACAACGATGCCGAAGTGGTCAACGAGGGCTCTTCGAGCCGTGCGGTGTCGAACTTCAGCTTCAACGAGGCTTTCGACCCCAACAACACCAGCGCGTCGACCTCGGACAACCAGGTGGAGCATCGCTTCAACGCGTCGCTGTCCTACCGCTTCAACCGCGACAAGCCGTACCCCACCACCGTGTCGTTGTTCTACAACCACCAGTCGGGTCGTCCGTTCTCCTGGATCATGGGCTCCGACTTCGTGAACTTCGGATTCGGCGGTAGCTACAACGGTGACGGCTCCGACGGCAACGACCTGGCCTGGGTGCCGGCCGGCGCTGGCGACGTCGTGATCACCAACGGCACGTTCGCCGAGCTCGATGCCTTCGTCAATCAGTTCCCGGTGCTGGCGGCAGCGCGGGGTGGCCTCACCGAGCGCAACGCCGATCAGGCCCCCTGGAGCCACTCCCTCGACATCCGAGTTGCGCAAGAGATCCCGGTTGGCCGGGGTCGCCTGGAGCTGACCTTCGACCTGCTCAACCTCGGCAACCTGTTGGATGACGACTCAGGCCTGCTGCGGTACGTCAACTTCAACGCTGCGGAGATCTGGGAGGTCGAGGGTGTTTGCGGTACGAGCAACAACCATCCGGCCTGCGTCCCCGGCATCGATGACGGCAAGCCGGCGATCTCACTCCGCAACATCGCAACCGGTGCCAGCGATCTCTACACGATCCACAACACCAACTCGAGATGGCGCGGCAAGGTCGGCATCCGCTATACCTTCTAGCCTGCTGATCGGTTGCTAACTTGGAGCGAGCTCGCTCGCTCCAAGCTGGGATTGCTCGAGAAAGGGACCGCCTCTGGCGGTCCTTTTTTCTTGAGAACGGCCCCCTGATTCGAAGGCCTTCGGGCGCCCCCGGGGCGTACTGAACCGTCCGGTCCGGGGCATAGGGCGGTGAAATCGTTCACGGTTTGCCCGGCCGCCTAGCCCAACAGCGGGCTGCTACGAGCCCAGGCTGCGGAAGAGGCTCAGATAGTGCTGCCGAGCCTGCTCGCCACCTGGGAAGCGCTCGAGGAGATTGGCTTCGGCGTCGGCGCGTAGCAAGGTGGAGCGCTCTAGGGCGAGCGCACGACGGAAAGCCTGCTCGGCATGCTTCGTGTCACCGACCTCGAGCCGCAGCACGCCGAGTAGCGTCCAGGCGTCGGGTAGCGTTGGATCAAGCTCGATCGCGCGCAAAGCCGCCTTTTCGGCCGACGCCGAATCGCCGACTTCGTGGCTGGCCTGGGCCAGGCGGTAGTGGACCTGCGGGTTCTCCGGCTCCAGGCGCAGGGCTTCGAGATACGCAGCCCCCGCGCCGTTGAGCTCACCGGCGGCCCGATAAGCCAGCCCGAGATCGAGGTAAGCCTGCGCCGGCCAGCCGCCGAGCCCCAACGAGCGTTTGATCGCACCCGCAGCCGCGTCGAGGTCGCCGAGCTCGAGGTGCAGCAGAGCCTGGTAGAAGGTTGGCGCGGGAGTGTCGGGGTCGGCGGCCAGCGCCAGCTCGATGCTACGCTCCGCTTCCGCCAGCTGCTCGTCTTGCAGGTAGAGCGCCGCCAGCTCGAGGGCGGCTGCAGCCTGACTCGGGTCTTGCTCGAGGGCCCGTTCGTAGGCTTCCTTGGCGGACTCCGGATCGTCGCGCTGACGATGCAGCCGGCCGAGATCGGCCCAGTTTTCGGCGGTGGGCTCGGAGGTCTCGCGGGTACGCTCGAAGGCATCTAGCTGGTCCTGGAGACCCGACAGATGACGGTGGCGCTCCAGCAGCATTTCGCCGTCTTCCCGGCGCCCCGAGGCGGTCAGGATCTGACCGTAGCCGAGTAGCGTCGGCAAATGGTTGGGGTCGTCCGCAAGGGCCTTGCTGAAGGCAGTGAAGGCGCGCTCGTTCTCGCCCAGGCGGCGGTAGAGCAGGGCCAGCTCGGCATAGCCCGCCGCGTCGTCCCGCAGCTCGGCGGCGGCTTCGAGGTTGGGGCGAGCGTC
>JBCCEE010000043.1:0-31970 GCA_039030415.1 Acidobacteriota bacterium | reverse complement strand
TCGACGAGCGCATCCAGATCTCGCGGTGTCCGCGCTGACAGCACAAACGGATGTCCCTGGGCTCCGGATTCGGGCCTCGAGCTCGAGGTTGGTCTAGCGGCCAGCACCACGTGGGCGTTGGAGCCCCCGATACCAAACGAGCTCACTCCGGCGCGAAGCTCCCCTTGCGCCGTGCCGTCCCAGGCCCGCCCCTCCGCTGCCAGGCGCAGCGGCGAAGCGTCGAGATCGATGTTGGGATGGAGCGCTTCGAAATGAAGACTCGCCGGGATGCGGCGATGCTCCATCATCAGCAACACCTTGACCACGCCAGCCAAACCAGAGCAGGCCTCGAGATGGCCGATCTGCGTCTTGACGGCGCCGACGGTACAGGACGATTGCGGCGTCGCGTGCGCTCGAAACGCTGCGTCCAGAGCCTTGATCTCGGTCGCGTCGCCTAGCGGCGTGCCGGTGCCATGGGCCTCGACGAAGGTGACCGTGCGCGGATCGACTCCGGCGTCGTCCCAGGCTGCCTGAATCACCTGCTGCTGGGCTTCGACACGCGGCACGGTCAAGGAGCTGCTGCGGCCGCCGTGGTTGGTCGCCGAGCCCTCGAGTACTCCCAGCACGCGGTTACCGGCTGCCAACGCTTCGGCCAACGGCTGCAGCAGCACCACCGCAACGCCCTCGCCCGGCACATACCCGTCGGCTGCCCGATCAAAGGTGCGACAGCGGCCCGTAGGGCTCAACATCCGGGCTTTGGAGAACGAAACATACTTGCCCGGGTGCAGGCAGAGATTGACCCCTGCTGCCAGCGCGTAGCGGCATTCTCCGCACAACAGCGCCTTGCGTGCCTCGTGCAGCGCTACCAGCGACGACGCGTGCGCCGCGTCGATCGACAGGCTCGGCCCGCTCAACCCCAAGGCGTAGGAGATTCGGTTGGCCAACAGGCTGTGGCTGTTGCCCAACATCGTGAAACGATCGATCGTGCGGTCGGAGGCTGAAGCGTGCTGCAGGTAGTCGGCCGCCATCGCTCCGACGAACACCGCCGTCGGCTCAGCGCGCAGAGCTTCGATCGGGATCGCGGCATCCTCGATGCAATGCCACGCCTCTTGCAGCAGCAGGCGATGCTGGGGATCCATGCTCCGCGCCTCGCGCGGACTGATGTCGAAGAAACGCGCGTCAAAATGGTCTACTTCGTCAAGGAAGGCCCCCCACTTGCTGACACTCTTGTTGGGCGCCTCGTAATCCGGCGCATAAAAGGCCTCTCTATCCCATCGCCGGCTCGGAATCTCGCCGACCGCGTCGACGCCTTGGAGCAGGTTGCTCCAAAACGCTCGGGTGTCGGCCGCCGCAGGAAAACGACAGGCTACGCCAACCACGGCAATGTCGCGTTCGCGACGAGCTTCCGCGGTCACGTCCCCACTCTCCTGGGGCCCAATGTGACCATTCGCCTGGTCAACAGGTCTCCAGCCAAGACGTTTGTCCGTTCACAAATAAACACCGCATCTGTACCCGCTGACTGCGTGCACAGATAGATGATTCAGGACTATGCCGGGCCTAGGGCCGCAAGGTATTTCGGGCCAAGAGCGCGGACGTCCAAAACGCGGTTTGAAGTCTGGACTCTAACGGTTTTGACGATACGGAGCGAATTGTCGAGTGGGCCCAAGAATTCATTTACCTCTTCACTGCTCCTAGAATATTTCTCTACATGGTTTCGAGAGTGATGAGGATTTCTGACGCATTAAAATCTCTCGTGGCCAGTCGAATCGCAACCGAAGGTTGCGCCATCGCTTAGGCCCAAAATCCGCAAACCAACTTGGATGCCCGCCCTAATGATGCCCATCGAAGAACGCCAGCGCCTGGCCAACGAAAGCCCCAAATGGATGTACGAGTTCGACCTCGGCGATGGAATCGTCACCCCGCTGCTGGCGGAAGAGCTGAGGACCATCCACGACACTCGGGAACGCATGATCTTCTCGCGGCTAGACGTTCTTCTGCCCTCCTTGGAGGGGCTGAGATGCCTCGACGCCGGCTGCAACGAGGGCTTCTTCGCTCAGCAGCTCTATCAGCGGGGAGCCGCCGTCGACGCCCTCGACATTCGTGACGTGAACATCCGACGCGCCAAAGCAGTGCGCGAGATCTGCGGACTGGACCCAGCACGCCTCCGCTTTTCAACCCGAGACTTCTTTGACCTGAAGGCCGAGCCGGAAACCTACGACGTGAGCCTCTTCTTGGGCCTGCTCTACCACTTGGAGAATCCGATGGGCGCGCTGCGCTTGCTGCACCGCATCACCCGTGATGTCGCAGTGATCGAAACCCAGTTCACGCGCCAGCAAAGCGCAATCGAAAGTGGCTGGGGACAAACTGGGATTTATCACCAGCTCGAGGCGAGCTGCGGTCTGATGCTCGAGGAAGACGCCCACGCCAATCGCCTGGCCTCGCATAAAGTGTTGAGCTTCGTACCCAATCCAGCGGCGGTCCGCCTGATGCTAGAGGCTGCAGGCTTTACCCGAATCGAGCAGCTCGAGCCCGAGGCAGGCATGAACCCTCAGTACCTAGGCAACGACCGAGGTATCTTCTTCGCGTTCAAGCAGAGCTAGTGGAATGTCGATGAGCATGCAGGATCGAACGCTTGAAGTCGTAGCCGGAAGGCCTCAGCGTGCCGTAATAGTCGCCGATCACCTCGACCTCGCCAAACCCAAGTTTCGCGAGCAGTTGGACAAAGCATGACTGGTTCGGCATCCACCACTTGATGTCGTCCTGACTTGGGTCCGCTCCTCCCACATATAGCAGTGCGGGCTCGTCCTCAGGCTCGCCCGGAATCTCCTGGGCAACGACCAGCGTCCCTCGGCACAGCTGGGCCACCGCAGCTAGGGCATCGAACGGCCGCAGGGTGTGCAGCAAAACGTCACCGACAAACACCAGATCGAAGCTGCGACCGGCGAGAGCTCGCGGCAGCTCGTAGATGGTCGCAAGACAGCGCTCGACCCGAGACCCGAGCTGCTGGCGGCACAGCTCGAAAGGTCCTTCGAGGAGAAAGAACGTCAGCTCCGCGGCCGTGTGACGGCGCGCTCCGCCGGCATTCGAAGGGTCGAGCATGGCTTCGATCTTGCTCAACATCAACTTGGTGTCCTGCCCCGGAAAGCGGTCGAGATCTTCCAGAGAAGGCAAATCGACAGCGGTGACCTGGGCGCCACGACGCTCGAGCTCGAAGGCGAAGAAACCCGTCGCTGTACCAACATCCAAGACCTGCAGCCCCCGCAGGTCTTCGGGAAACCCGAAAGCGTCGATAGTGCTCCGAAAGTCGTACTGCCCCGGCGTCAGCAATCCATTTGGCAGCTCGACCGTGTGGTACCAAAAGTAGCGACTGAGATCGCCGAGTCCAAGGGCATGAGCCCGTTCATTGAACTGCCGGACCGCGACTCCGTAGGAGTCTGCCGGAGACTCCGCCAGACTCGCGGTGTCGTTCGCCTCCGCGGTCGACGCCGATTCCGATTCAGCGCTCGGCGACGTGTCGCGTTCGGGTTTGGGATGCGTCATCTCGTCTAAGCCAACTTGTCATTGCCTGCGTTAGAAGAAGTTCCTGTACCCAGATGCGTCCGCTATCGAGACTCTAACGGTTGCGGGCCGTCGCGCCCAGGGCCCAGACCATCCCGAACGATCCCATGAACCGGCTCTCGATCTCACATCTCTGGTGTTGTGCCAACGTGAGCTGTAGATAAAACTAAGCCGATGCGAGCTCAGCCCAACCGCCCGGCAGCCAAACCGCGCCAGCACGTTCTCGAGATCGTGCTGCTGGTGGCCACTGTAGCAGCGCTCGCCTGCTCCAACGAACCGCCAGGGCTCAGCTGGAAGGGCGATCACGTCATCGTGATCGTCGTCGATTCGCTTCGCGCCGATCACTTGGGCTGCTACGGGTACTCTCGCGACACGTCGCCCAACATCGACCGCCTGGCGGCCGAGGGCATCACTTTCGACCGCGCGCTGTCCAATTCGTCGTTCACGCGGGAATCCATCGCGACTCTGCTCACCGGTCAGCTGCCGTCGGTCAGCGGCAGCATCGGCTGGGGCGCACGCCCGGCTACGGGGATTCCGATCCTCGGCGAGCTGTTCAGCAACGCGGGCTACGCGACGGCCTTTCTGTCGACCACCGGCGTCCTCCGTGCGCCCGCTTTCAGCCGCGGATTCGAGCACGTAGAGCATTTCACCGAGCGCTGGGACGTCAGCGGCATGAGCCACGATCTGAGTCGCCGAGCCCTCGAGATCACGAGTCAGACCTCCGACCGACCGCTGCTGCTCTATCTGCACTATCTCGATCCGCACGGGCCTTATCAGCCACCCGAGGAGCTCCATCGACGCTTCACTCCGGAGCCCTTTCAGGAACCGCTGGATCTCTACAGGCAGGTTCGTCCGAAATGCAGCCAGCTCGTCGCGAGCGGTTTCGGCCCGGGTGAAGAGCGCTTCGAGGATCTCGTGGTGCGGTATGACGCGGAGATCGCCGACGTAGATCGCGCCATTGCAGACCTGTTGGCCGGCCTCGACGAGCTCGGCACCCTAGACGACACGCTGATCGTCTTCACGTCGGATCACGGCGAGGAGTTTCTCGAGCATGACTTTGTCGAGCATGCGTGGACCCTGTACCGGGAATCGGTCCACGTCCCGCTGATCTTTTGGTCCCGCGAGTTTCCTGCCCCGATGCGGATCGAAGAGCGGGTCGCGCTGGTCGATGTGCTACCGACACTGCTCGGCCTGCTGGAGATCCCGTTCCAGCCCGCCGAGCTCTCTGGCGAGGCCGTGCTGGCTGCCGACCAGGGAGCGATTCGCGTTCAGCCACCGCGCAAGCCCTACTTCGGCGAGCTGCTGATCAATCACCGGAATCGCGTCCGAGCCGTCATACACCAGGATTGGAAGTACGTCGCGGCAGAGCGCTGGCTGACGATCGAGGAGCGATCACAGGTTCGTCAGCGACAAAAAAAGCGTGGGTCGGGCGAGCTGTGGCGCCCGGTGGTCCATGAGGAGCTGTTCCACCTGCCGACCGACCCGCAAGAGCTTCAGAACCTGGCAGGCAGCAAACCTGAAGAATTAGCGCGAATGCGAAGTCTCTTGAGCTCTTATCGCAATTACACCGGCCAGATCAGCCACGAGCCGATCACAGAGGAGCTCAGCGAGATCTCCGAGGCCGAGCGTGAGGCGCTGCGAGCCCTCGGTTACCTCGACTGAGTCAACGAGACACGCACCGTTTCGTGTTAGGCTCCACGCCTTCTCGCAACGGTCCGAGAGCGTATTCGTCAGCTGGAAAACAACGGCTGAGAAAGCCGTATTGCCGCAATCTTAAGGAGTCTCCATGGGGGTGAGGCCTACTTGTTTCACCGCGCTACGACGCGGTGCACTGGTTGGGTTGCTACAAGTCGCCGTATCCGGAGCAGTCTTCGCAGAACCGACCGAGTCGGCAACCGAGAATCCCCAGGCGACCGCCGCTGCGAACGCCGCCGGCGCTGAATCGGGGCCAACGCCTCCGAATATCATCTTCTTGCTGGTCGACGACGCGCGCGAAATCGAGATCGATATCGGTTTTGGTCGCAGCCTCGAGGGCTGGACATCGGCCCTCGAGACCGAGCTGTTCGATCGCGGTGTCGTCTTTGAGAACTTCTTCAACTCGACGCCTCTGTGCTGCCCATCGCGGGTCAACTACTTCACCGGTCAGTACTCCCACAACAACGGCGTCTATGCCAACAACTACCTGATCGCTGGCGGTAATGCCGGCTGGCGACGATTCTGGGAGCTCGGACACGAACAGGAGAGCATCGGTTCGTGGCTGCAGAAAGCGGGCTATCACACCGTCCTGATCGGCAAGTCTCTGAACGGCTATCCCAACAAGCCGGGCAACTTCCTGCCTGAGAACTACGTTCTCGGCGGCTGGGACGAATGGTACGGCAGCTATACCAACGACGATCCCTTCTCGTACTACCAGTTCCGCATCAACGAGAACGGCACTATCGTCGACTACGGCAGCGAGGAAGCTCCCGCCTACCTCACCGACATCGAGCGCGACCTGGCCTTGGCCTACATCGATCGTCAGGCCGGCACTGGGACTCCGTTCTTCATGTACCTGTCGGTGTTCTCACCCCATGGCCCGATTCAAGAAGCGCCGCGGCACTCCGGTGCCCACGCCGCCGTTACGGTGCCTGACCCACCCGCCTTCGCGGAGCAGGATCTGAGCGACAAACCCCTTTACGTCCAGGAGAGCGCGGCACCTTTCTTCGCCTTCTGGAACGCCGGCTGGAATCGTAAGCTGGATATGACCCTGGCGATCGACGAGCTCATCGCGGCGCTCTTCGACAAACTGGAAGAGCACAGCCTGTTGGACAACACCTACGTCTTTTTCGCGTCGGACAATGGGCTCATCTTCGGCGAGCACAGCGTCTCCGGAAAGACCGCCCCCTATGAGGAGGCGATCCGCTCGCCGCTCATCGTGCGCGGGCCAGGGGTTCCCGAAGGCCAATTTCGCGACCACTTGGCGATCAACATCGACCTCGCACCCACCTTCCTCGATCTCGCCGAGGCCCCGATTCCGGCGGTTGTCGATGGGGAGTCTCTAGCTCCGCTGTTCCCGGAGGATTTCGCCGGCGAATGGCGTGAAGGCATTCTCATCGAGTATCGGCAGACCCTGGACAGCAGCGATCACGAGCTCAGCGGCGGCCGCGACATCAACATCGAGCCGGGGGACGTAACGCGCGCCTTCACCAGCCCGGTACCCGCCTACTTCGGCTACCGCACGCGGGGCCACATGTACATCGAGTACGAGACCGGTGAGAAGGAGCTCTACGACATGGTGGTCGATGCGGCTCAGATGGAGAGTCAACACCTGTCCGCTCCGGCTGAGCTGGTCAACGCCCTGCAGACACCGCTCGAAGCGCTCAGCACCTGCGCTGGCACCGAGTGTCACGCCGCGGCTCGCCTCGAGGCGCCGAACGCACTACCCCTGGCAGCCTTCAGCATCGACTGCAGCGGCGACGAACTGGTCTGTACGTTCGACGCCAGCGATTCGCTCGACGTCGACGGCACCATCGCGACCTATCAGTGGAGCTTCGAAGACGGCGTCGAAGAAACCCTAGATATCCCTACCATCGTGCACCGCTTCCCCAGAGCGAGGCGCTGGCGGGTGACCCTGACCGTGACGGACAATGAAGGGGGACAGCGCAG
Source organism: Acidobacteriota bacterium (assembly GCA_039030415.1). Taxonomy (GTDB): domain Bacteria; phylum Acidobacteriota; class Thermoanaerobaculia; order Multivoradales; family J023; genus JAAELT01. Next base: position 24,788 of record JBCCEE010000043.1, on the reverse strand, counting down.
CCACAGCATCAGCTTGTTGATCGGAGGCCCCGAGATCTTCAGCGATGGTTTCGAGTCCGGCGATGTCACGCAATGGCCTGGCATCGTCATCGGCTGACACCTTTCGGGGCCTTCGCTCGGCGAGACGCTCTCAATCCGTGTCGCTGTAATCCGTGTCGCTGTCTGCGCTCGCCTTTGCCGTTCTGATCGCCGCAGCAGGTGCGTCCTGCTACAGATTTGCTAGCCGACTGTTCCCCGGCTCGGCGCTGGAGGCGTTTGCCTGCAGCTTCTTGCTCCTGCCAGCGCTGCTCGTCCTGCCGATTCTGATCTCCGGCCTGGCCGGCAGATTCGAGCCGTTCACGGCGAGCTTGCTCCTCGCCCTGCTAACGCTGGCGCTGCTCGCCGTTCGGGTATCACCGGTGGGCAACACGCGCGATACGCATCCACGAGGGCAGCCTTCCCTCGCGTCCACGATCTCGAGCCTGGTCGTTGTCGCGGGTATCTGCGCCGCCGGCTGGCCGCTGCTGACGCTGGTACTCGACGAGGCTCGCTCCGGCACCTTCAAAGATGTGGTGAGCTTCGAGATCCCCACGGTGCTCAACTTTCTGCGAGATCAGACGCTGTGGACGTTCGACGGCTACTTCAGCTTCTATCCCCAGAACTACGGCTTACTCATGGCTTGGGGCATCATGACAACCCGCAGCTTTGCCCTGATCGCCGTCATTCAGCTGCTGGTGTTCATCGGTGTCGGCGCCTACAGCTGCCTGCTGCTGCGATGCCTGCTCGACCGAGCCGAGGCCAAGGCCACGCTCCTGCCCTATCTCTTCCTGATCCTCGGCCTCCTGACGCTGTCGCTCAATCGCGACACGGTTGCTCTGGTCGGCAAGGGCGATCTCTTCATCGGCTTGTGCACGCTGGCCGCGATCACCTACCTGCTGCGCTACTGGCAGGCGAGCGCTAGAGAGTCTTCGGAAACCCTCTTGATTCTGGGCGGTGTCGCGGCCGGCCTGATGGTCGGCACCAAGCTCTCTGCAGCCTACCTCGTGGCTTGGCTGGCTGTGCTGCATCTCGGCCTCATCGGGCTGCGCCATGGCTGTCGCCTCCAGCCGTGGCTGCGCACCAGCCTGCGTCATGCCTTGCTGATTGCTCCACCGGGTCTGATCCTCGCGGGTCCCTGGCTCCTGCGTCTGACCCGCTACCAGTTCACGCGAGCCGACGCTCAATTCTCAGAAATGGGTCTGAACAAGACCGTCGCGCGCTTGTTTGGGGTTCCGGTCCTGCAGCAGACGACAGATACCTGGCTCGGACTGGCGGGACTGATGATGATCGGGGCCGTGCTGTTCCTGCTTCCCTATCGCAAGCACCGGCACCTTCTGAAGCTCGCAGGCTTCTCACTGCTCTTCTTGCCGCTGCTGTCTCTCTTGCTCAGCTCCGAATTCAAACGCACTGGACTCGGCCCCGGTGTGCTTGGCGCTCTTGGCTTTGCCGTCATTCTGGCCGGCCGGTGGCTCGTCAAACCGCGGGTCGATCAGTCGACGGCGCTCCTCGCCCTTTTCGGACTCGGCAGCCTGCTGCTCTTCACCTTCATTCCTTTCTCGGCTTTCATGCGCGGCAAGGACTACGACAACCCGCTCAACGTCTTCGTTCAATACCGTTTCATCTACAGCGTCTTCCCCATTCTGCTGGTGGCCATGATCGCCATCGGCTATCGGCTCTGGCACGCTATGACGCCACGCTGGCAGAGTTGGAGCTACCCTCTTCCAGCACCGGGACGGCGACACGTGATCGCCGGCCTGACGTTCTTGTTTTGCTTGATCGCCCCGGCGAGCTGGCGCGCTGCGACCTATGAGAGCCTGGACTCCCTGAGCCGATTTGACGGCTCACGACAGGCGAGCGAGCCCACTTCGGTCTACAGTTGGGTGCGATCCAACCTCGAGCAGGCCTCGATCCTGGTCATCGACCCTCTACCTCCCTATGGTTTCTATGGTCGTCATCTGTCGAACCGCGTCTTCCAAATGCCGCACGGCTACCAGGAGTTGGGGAAATGGCAGGGTTGGGATCTCGACGGCATGCGCCCCTTCATCGACCAGCGGCGTATCGAGTACCTGGCCTTCCCGCTTCGCTTCAGACGGCAGAGCCTGCCAGCGGCGACGGAACCCGAGCTTGCAGCAACCCGCGACGCTTATCGCGTCGTTTTCGAGGATTCCGGGGCGGTGATCTTCGCTACCGAGTACGCCTCGGCACAGCCTGTCCTCGAACGTCTCGACTACGACTTCAGCACGCTCGCCGCCCATGGCGTCCTGGCCCGCGGCTGGCATCCGCCCATCACGCTGCGGGACGGCACCGTGGTCCGTATCCCGGCAGTCGACGAGCCCAAGCTCATCCTGTCGATCGGTCCAGCATCGGACCTGCGCATCACCGCCAGAGTGGTCGGCCTACGAGGCCCGTTCGACTTCGCGGGCATCGAATGCCGCGTCGGCTCGTCACTTCTCCCCTCGAGCCTCAGGCTCGACGGCAACGCCGCAGTGTTCTCCGCGACGGTACCCCCCGAGGCCCTCACCCGGCCTCTCGTGCTGACGTTTCGCCACCCACAGTTTTCGCTCGCGGCTCAGCCACCGCGCGTCGGGCTCGACCGGGTGAGCTTGGAGCCCAGCCCCTGAACGGAGCTTCAGGCTTTCTCGACCACCGCGAAGACGGTTGGATTGCGCTCGAAGTCATCGTAGAAGAGGGCCTCGATCGACTTCTGGCGTCCGGTGAGAAAATCGCCTCCGAGCTCCCATAGCACAAGGAATTCGGCTTCCAGACCATGGTGACTTGGTGGCAGGAGGTGCGTCACCGTCCCATCGCCAGCTCGGCTTGCGCGGCGACGGCTCCGACGCTCGTGGAGTAAAGGCACGGTATAGATCTGGCGCCCGCCAGGCCGCAACACGCGACGCACCTCGGCCAGGGCTCGCTCCGGATCCTCGACATGCTCGAGGGTCTCGGAGTGCACGACCAGGTCGAAGCTGGCGTCCGGAAAGGTGAGATTCATCAGATCCTGATTGCTCCGCCCATCGATCTCGGTACCGGGCGCCGCGTCCAGGCGATAGGTGGTCTCTATCACCTCTGCCGCGTGCAGTGCCGCCGCCAAATGGTTGATCTGATTGACGTGCAGGATCCGAAGCCCAGCGAGCTTGGGAGTAATCCTCTGTAACGTCCACAGCAGCATGCGAACGCGCAAAGACATTCCACAGTTGGCGCAGTGATGGCCTTCCCGTAAGTCGAACCACGCACGCTCGCGCGCGGTCAGCTCCCACGTACCGGCGAGCTCGTCGTCAATGATCACCTGCTCGGCGAATTGGCTACCGCCACAGTGAACGCAGCCGTCCCGGTCGACCCCACACTTTCGCGGGTCTACCGCCGCAGATTCCGCCCTCGTATCGGCTTGCAGCCCGGGCACGATCAATCCGACAGGTAGCCGAGCGCTTTCAGCGCGTCGATGTTCTCTTGCGACATACCGACCGTCGGCCCTTGACCGTTGGCCGCGGCCTGCATCACTTCACACGGATCTCCGCCCATGATCTGGCCGAGATCTTGGTAGAGGCGACTCGCCACTTCGCGGTTCTCGAGGTGGATATCGTGCTGCTCGCCGGGATCGGCTTCGAGATCGAACAGGCGCCTCTGGCGCTCCAACATGCAGGTCTCAATCAGCTTGTAGCGCCCCTTGCGGAGGCTCAGCCAGCGGGCCCGCGCCCCGGTCAGAGAAACTCCGACCGTGTAGGGCGGCTCCGCGTTCAGACGCGTCAGATCGCGGCCGTCCCGTAAGCCCGAATCTGCTTGGCCGGCGACCGACAGTAGCGTCGGATAGAGATCCATATTGGTCACCGGCAGCTGCGTTCGCAGCTCCGACTGGACCTCTGGGTGATAAATCAGCAGCGGTATGCGGACATGCTCTTCAGTCAACCGCCCATGCTGAAAGTCGCCATGCTCGAAAAACTCTTCCCCGTGATCCGACGTCACGACCACCACCGAGCGCTGCAGCAGGCCGCTCGTTTCCAACGCTTCTAAGAAGCGCGCAAACAGAGTATCGCCGTAGAAGACCTCGCCCTCGTAGAGCTGCCAGAGCCGCGCGATCTCGGCAGGATCTTCAGTGGTGAATCGGCTGCCACTGGTCTCTTCGAACTGCCCTTCGTACTCGGGGTCATAGAAGTGCTGGGCAATCTCCATGCGGTCATACGGGGCGTGGGGGGTCAAGAAGTGGATCCAAGCGAAGACGCTTTCCTCTTCGTGCTGCTTCAACCAGCTCAGTGCCTGATCCAGCACCTCACCGTCGTCGATGCTGCGAAAGTACTTGTAGGTGTCGAAGCCAACGTGGAAGTTGCGCTCCGGCGTCAGCTGCGCATTGTTGAGGAAGGCTGCCGTGCGATAGCCACCAGCTGCGAATCGCGCCGCCAGCGTGTCCTCGTAGACCAGGTGCCAGTCGTGGAACACGCGTACCGGCAGCAGACCGGTGAAGACCCCCGCGAACGATGTCGGGGTCACCGGAGCGACGGTGTAGGCGCGCTCGAATACGATGCTGCGCTCGGCGAATTCGTCGAGTGCTGGAGAGGTGCCCCGCTCGCTGCCATAGAGTCCCAGGACATCGGGACGCAGCGCATCGAAGCTCACGACGATCACATTGACGCCAGGCGCGACAGGCAGACTCTGCCGCAGCCGCTGAACGTCCGACAGCGGAAGCGTAGCCTGCTCCGCCGGTGCACAGGCCAACAAAGCTACCAGCAGGGGTGAGGCGATCGTCGCTCTCGATGCTGAAATATTCATTACTCAGTCGCTCGCGGAGTCATTCGCTGCCTGCTCGGCCTCGCGTCTCGCCTGGCGCTGCCGGTGATCGAGCAGCTCGTCAGCGTAACGTGCTTCAAATTTGCCGAGCGTCTCGGCGGCAACTAGCTCGAACTCGAAGTAAGGCTGCCATTGCTCCAGGGTATTGAGCGTCATCCACGGTAAGCGCCGAGCCAGCTTGGGATCGTGGCGGGCGGTGAGAGCAATCAAACCCTCGATTGTCGGCAGGTCATCGCGGTGGAGGTAAAACAATAGCTCGCCAAGCAAAGCATGGACTTTGAGCCGCGTCTCGATGTCCCAGAAATCCATGGTCTCATCCGGGGTGTCGACTGCGACCGAGCTCTCACCGCCAACGTACCCGAGGGCGGCCAGATCTTTCAGGGCCTCACTCTCGACCGCTTCTGAAGTCGGCTCCGCCACGTCGGCGAACTGCCAATCGTTGCGAAACCGCGATACCCACTCGATCGGCTGTTCGGCGAGGAAGTTCGGGCGGAAGAGGTCTTCGCGCACGGCTCCCGGCAGCTCCTTGGATATCGGCAAGCCCCGCAGAGCAAGCAGATTCGGAGTCACATCCACCAGGGTCATTCCCTCGACCCGGCCAGGTCTAATATCGGGGCCATGGGCTAAGAAGATCCCATTCGGTCGATGATTTCCCGACAAATCCTGCAGATTCTCACGCCGAATCTTCCAGTAGTCGACAGCGGGCCCAAAGCCATGGTCCGAGAGAATCACAACGTTCGCGCGGTCGCTGGCCTGCTCGAGCAACCGCCCCAGGTAGTCATCGGTATGGCGATAGGTGGCCGGAATGATGTCATTCAGCAGCTGCTTGGCGAACGGCTCTGCAGGATGTTCGTATTCGCTATCGTCAAAGAACATCCAGGTAGCGTGGCCAGCGTGATCGATGATGCGCAGGTAGACCATGAACAGGTCGAATTCGCGGACGATCATCTGCTGCGCCACGCGCTCGACAAACTCTTCGTAGCGGCTGCGCCCGTCGATGCGGCCCCGCACAATGCGCGTCACGTCGTGGTACGGATCCTCGGGCCGTTCAGCAGCGCGTGGATCGAAAGCCCACGGCAGATAGCGCTGTCTCAGCTCCTGCTTGACTTCTCGTGTTCTCAGGCGCTCACGCTCTTGCTCGATGAGGGTTGTGAGCTCGGCTGGGTAGCCACCACCGCTCGCTCCTTCCGCAGCCCGATCCGAGATCATCACACCGTTCACGACTTCCGGTGGATGGGTCGCAAAGTATCCGATCACTCCCACCGAGTCGCCGGCATCGCTGGCGATGTTCCAAATCGTGGGTGCTCGCCGCTGGAGCGAGCCGACACGACGTTTGGGGCCGGGAACGTAGGGGAAAGTGTGGTCGAGTACGCCGTGGACGCGGCCGAACCTGCCGGTCGCGAAGGTCGTCCAAACTACCGGGGACGACAGCGGGGGTACGGCGACCAGGCTCGCGCGCACGCCTTCAGCGACCAGACGGCTGAACGTCGGCAGCTCACCGCGCTCCATCATCGGGTCGATGATGTCCCAAGTCGCGCCGTCGAGTCCGATTACGATCAAAGGAGTCGCTGAGCGAGCGACCGCCGGCGGGTCAGGCGGCGACTCAGATCGGCACCCGCTCAGCAACATCGTCGCTAGGATCAGCGGATAGAGCCAGATAGTGAACCGCGCACCCCAAACATGGGGGCTCTGCTGGGACTTCATCGACAGTTGTCGGAAAGCATTCGAAAGTCGGCTTCGCATGCGCTCATGCGCCTTGTGGGACAAGGTGACCAGCGAAACACGGAAACTAGCGGAACACTAAGACGAGATATCTCTCAGGCGCTCTCAATCACTCTGAATAAGCTCGGCGCGCGATGGTAGCACAGGCGTTCGGGCGCGAGACCGCGCGGACATCCCCCACCGATCCCACTATACTCACGCCCCGCTCGCTGCGAGACGAGAATGAGCTCAAGCAAAGCATTTCCCCGGATCTTCTATGTCTTGGTGCCGGCCCTGGCCTGCGGCTCAGTGCTCCTGGTGCTCGAGCTGTTCCTAGCCGTTCTGCTGCCGGTCCCCTTCGCCTCTGAGCGCAACATGTACTTCTCGCCGGATCCCCATACCGGCTTCCGACTCGCACCCAACAGCTCGGGACGCTTTCGAGGGTTCGTCGCCCGGGTCAACTCCCACGGTCATCGCGATGCCGAAGTCACGCTCGAGAAGCCCGCTGGAACCTACCGCATCATGGTTCTCGGCGACTCATTCACCATGGGCGCCAACGTCCGCCGTGAGGAGATCTACACCGAGGTCCTAGAGCGCCAGCTGAATCAGCGCTTCGAGATTTCGTTCGAGGTGATCAACACGGGCGTCGGTGGCTGGAGTCCTTTTCAATACGCTCAGTACTTCGAGCACTACGGCCAGCCGTTCGACCCCGACATGATCCTGGTGGGCTTCTTCGTCGGCAACGATACCTATAACAACTCGCGCAAGCCGCAGGATCTCCACACCGCGGTCGCGGGGCGCAGGGTTCGACGCGGTAGCCGCGATACGCCTCCTTTCAGCACTCGAGCCAAGATCTTTGCCTACGATCATTCGAGCCTGGTGCGGTTTTTCTTCAATCGCCGGCTCTTCGTGATCGACGATCAGCGCTTGCGGAGCCGTCCCGAAGCTGGGCGAGACAGCGGCCCCTTCACTGAGGCCTACCTCAAAGTCCAGAAGCGGCGTTTGGATCGCAACCATCGTCGGTCACCCGGCAAAGCATTGCGTATCGACAACGCCATAGAACAGCTTGGACGCATCAAGGACTTTGCCGCTTCAGCTGCCATTCCTCTGACGATCGTCCTCATCCCTGACGAAAATCAGATCAACGCAGCGCTCTTCGCCGAGCTGGTTCCTGGAGCAGACGCCAGAGCTAGCTACGATCTGTCGATGCCCCAGAAGGTCCTACTTCCAGAAATGGAGCGTGCAGGCCTGGATCTGCTCGACCTGCTGCCGGACTTTCTAGGCCATCCTCGGCGCCTCTATATGAACGACACGCATTGGACACCGGCCGGACATCGACTCGCCGCTGAACGTATCTTGGAGACTCTTCAACCACAGATAGAGCATATCCTGGCCTCATCCAGCGACAACGCCAGTTGACGCTGCATCCCAACGAACCTTCTCCGAAACAGATTGCTGCTCAGCCTTGTCGTTCTCGAACGCGATCGAGCTAGAATCACCGCCGCGAGACGGCTTCTGGAGCTGTAACTCGCCCCAGCAGGTTCACTCTTAGACCAACCATTTCGTCTATACTAGGCTCATAATTCACTCAGTCAGGAGGAGGCACGTTGGGGTCGACCTACGCGAGTCCGCTCGATGAGCTGGATCGCCTGATCGATAAAGGTGGGGACAGCAACTCTGCGTTGCAGCCAGGCAGCGAGGCTGATCTCGCTCCGGCCCTAGAATCCGTGTCAGCACAATCCGTGTCAGCACAATCCGTGTCAGCACAAACCGTTCCCACGAATCCGGGTTCAGCACCAGCGCCGCTCAGCTCGTCAGCACCTCGCGAAGCATCGGGCCAGGAGCTCGTCCCGCTGCTCGAAACGATCCGGGCCAATGACGAAGCCATTCAGACGCTGCAGCGAGATCTCGAAGCGCTGCGCGAGAAAGAGCGAACGATTCCGCCTCTTGTACGCCAGCTCGAAGCTTTGCGGCAGCAGATCGAGATCCTACGCCAGCACGAGCAGCAGGTTCCCGAGCTACAGGGAGAAATCGCGAGGTGGCGAGAGCAGGCGCGCCAGGTCCCGGTGCTCGAGCAGCGGCTCGCCGGTTTGGAGGCGAGCGCCCAGCAGATCCCGAGTTTGCACGAAGAGAACGCCAAGCTGCGACAGATCGCAGGGCGTGTGCCGGGACTGGAGCAGCAGATCGAGCAGCTGATGAGCGCGCAGCAGGAGCTGCAGGCTCAGCGAGAGCACAGTCAGAAGCTGGCAGCAGAAGTCGCTCGGCTGCAGGCCAGAGAGCAACAGATGGGACAGCTCGAAGAGCAGGTCCGGGGTGTACAGCAGCTAGAGGAGCAAATCCGCTTGCTGCAGCACGACCGCGAGCAGCTGCAAGCGCGCGAACGGCAGGCTGAGCAGCTCGAAGCGCAAGTCCGCGAGCTGCAAGAGATCCGCGAGCAGCAGGTGGCACAGCTCGAAGCGCAGCACCGCGAGCTACTCAATGCCAGCAATCAGCTGATTCCCCAGCGCGACGAGCGCATCGCGAGCCTCGAAACAGAGCTCCAGGCGCTGCGCGCAAGAGAGCTGGAGATCCCCCAGCTCCAGAGCGAGATCGCTAGCCTGCAGTCGCAAACGCAGCGCATCCCGGACCTCGAGCAAGAGGTTGAATCGTTGAACCGGCAGATTCGGCAAATCCCTCTCGTTCGGGCCCAGGTTTCGGCGGCTCGCGCCAGCAAGAAAGCGGCCGAAGCGCGACTCGAGGAGCTCATGCAGTCGACCTCTTGGAAGCTCACAGTCCCCGTGCGGTGGCTGATGGACCGACTGCGCGGCGGCTCATCGCCACCCAAGGTCCGGTAGGCGGCAGGATTCATATCCTCCGCACGAGCGTTCGAAGACCCTAATGCTTGCCCGGTTACCGCATGGAATTCGGAGATGCGTAATCCCTCACTCGAACGAATTCAGCTGTCAGTGGTCTTCGTGCAGTACGACCGCCGCAAGTATCGTCGGGCGCTCGAGCGCCTCATCGGTTCTCTGTCTCGCTTCGAGAGCGTCGACTTTCGGATCGTCACCATCGACAACGCGAACCCTGGCCCCTGGTACCACGAGGTCTCGAGTGATCTCATCCAGCTGGGCGGCGACAATTCGGCCTGGGAGTTCTCGGCCTTCGATCGAGGCGTCGAATTTCTTTCGCGCCATGGACTCGGCACCAAAGTCTACGCCTTCGCAACCGACGCGTTTCAAGCCTACGGTACGTCGTATCTCGACCTGATCGACGACCGCACGCTCCACGACAGCTTGACGCTCAAAGCCGCGATCGGCTGGATCGACAGCTTCGGACAGGATCTAGCGCTGCTCGACTACCGCTACCGGGAGTGGATGCGCACCAGCCTGTTTTTCATGCCGGCTGAGCTATTGAAGCGGTGCTTCCCGCTGCAAACCGCATTTGATCCGCGGCAGATCTTCGGTGCGGGTCCCGCCCAACCTTTCCTCCCGTCGGCTCCGATCAGCGACAACTTGCGCGCCCTACTCCTGGCTTGGCTCACGACCGTCCCGACCGATATCACCCTGGGCGAAGTCTGGCATTCTCAGTTCGATCTCGACGACAGCAACTTTGACTTCTTCCGTCACAAAGTCAGCGCCATCCTGCGCGAGCAGCTGCTCTCCGCCCGCATGCAGGCCCAGGGCATTCCCTGCTATGACATTCGCTGGCTCCAACGGCTGCACGAAGGCCACATCGACGCCGCAACGCTTTCCACGCTCGACAAACAATCCTCGCAGTGGGGAGGATGGCGATCCGCTCGCTTGACCGGTGCCAGTCGCTGCCAGATCGACCGCTTCGAAGCGCCTCGAGCTTTACGCCATGGCGAGCCCAGCACGCTGTCGGTCAGCGGGTGGATCGATACCGAGCCTCGGACCCATGAGATCCTGCTCGAATTCTCAGATGGTAGCCAGATCGGGGCACCGTGCTGCATTGTCCGTGACGACGTTGCGAAAACCTACCCTGAGCTTGCCGATCGCCCCTGCGGTTTCGATCTCGAGACCTCTCTGGAGCATCTGCCGCCAGGGCTTCACGAAGTCACCTGGCGTGTGCCGGATACCAAGATGCATGGCAGTCTGGGCAAGGTTCGCGTCCTTCCCATCTGCCGCTTCGAGCCCAAGCGAAGCTTTGTTCCGGAAACGGCGCACCCCGATGAGCCTATCTCGCTGTCTTTGGAAGGCACTTTGACATCGAGCCATGCGGTCGAGGAGGTCGAATTTCACTGGGATTCGAAGCCCACCGACCTCAACGCCGTCCTGGTTGAGGATCGCTCGAACCCTGGCGCCCGCCACCGCTACCGTGTGATTATGAACGGCGAAGTCGCCCGCCCAGTGCAAGCCTCCCATCATCGTGGCGAGCTACGAGCCCTGACTCAGGACGGCTGGCAGAACGCGTGGCGCGAAAGCTTCCATATCGCGGTTGGTGATCACCGGCCTCATACCCTAGAGGCTCGCGAGCTGGGAGGCTTCGATCCTCACCTCGAGACGGCTTCGTTCCATATCTCGGGAACGGTGCTCGCCCATTCCTCGGACGACCGCGTCGTGCTGGCGGTGGACGGAGCCCGCATCGCCGAGCAGCCCTTGGAGGCAGCGACAACCGCCCTCGACTCCAGGGTTCGCCGCTTCGAGCTGCGCGGCCGCACGCGAGGCGTCGCTCCGGGCCCGTGCGAGCTGACGCTCGCTCTCGAGCTCCCTTCCAGCACGCCCGAGGTCTTTGCGCGCTGGCAAGACCACCTGAGACTCGAAGAGCCACGGATCTTCATTGACAGCTGCGAAGTCGAGCCGCCGCTCGGCAAGAGCTCGCCCTACGTCTTGAACATCTCGGGCTGGGTCGAAAACCACTTCATGGTCAGCCATCTGGATCTCGAGATTGACGGCGAAAACGTCGAACGTCTAGCTTTCGAGCTCAACCGTCCCGACGTCGCCAAACACCAGGACGAAGCTCTCGTTCGCCGCCAGGGCTTTCTAGCGGCAATCGACCTCATGCTGCCTGCCGGCCCGCACGAAGTGCGGGTCCTGGCCAATCAGAAGGGCGGCCCCAAGGGTAGCTGGGAGACTACGCTCGACTTTCCCGAGAACCTACCGCTGGGTTTCCTGGTGACCTCCGACGAGCTCGATAGCTTGGCTGAAAGTACCGAGCACCGCTTCTGGCACTCGATCGCGATTCACGGCGAGGTGACCACGGATCGCGATGAGGTCATGGCAACGCTGTTTGTCGATGACCTCCTGGCCGATCAGCAGCTGATCACGGATCAGCCCTTCGAGCTGAGATTCATCCCCGAGGCCTCCGGCAACTTCAAAGTCCGGGTGCTGTTCAATTCACGGGGACAGACCCTCTACGACTCTGGCGTGGTCTCGGTGTCCTTCTCCAGCGTGCCGATCCCGGCGACGCTCAGCACTGCCCTCGACAGGTTCTTGGACGCATTCGCCATACGTCAAAAACTCGGTCTCGGCATGGAAGCAGAATACCTGGTGCGATCTCTGCTCGAACAGGAGAACGACAGCCTGTCCGATCTGGAGGCGATGACCCGCGACATCAGCTCCGCCCTCGATCGCGCCGCGACTTCCAACGCCAATATCGTAACCCCGCGGTCCTACGAGCAGGAGCCAGAGCCTCGGCGCCTCAAGGTGTTGTTCGCTTCCTGGGAGGTGCCGTGCACCCGCCACGGTGGCGGCGTCTGGATGATCAATCTGCTGCGCCACCTGACGCGGGATCACGACCTGACGCTCATCCACAGCTACGGTCTCGGTGAGGAGCCGTGGATCGACGAAGTCCGGCCCTACGTCTCGCGCGTCATCAGCATTCCCAGGCATAGAGGCATCTATCGCGGCTCGACCCGCCTACCCAGCTACATCCGCGACAACTACAATCCCGCCCTGCGCACCGCCATCGAGGCAGAGCTACTCAGCCACGACTATGACATCGTCGACTATGAGTACTCGTGGATGTTTCCCTACGTGTCCCAGGCCGACGTACCGCGGGTGGTGACCATCTTCGAGGAAGGCTTCGTGGCCCGCCTGTCATCCCACGCTCAAACGGTCGGCAGTGACGCCGAGAAAATCCAACAGCTCGACGACCTGATAGAAGAGTTCTACTTTCGCCGCGTTTCCCTGCCCGAGAGCGCTGAGCACTTCATCACCCCGACGCAAGAAGACGCCGAGGCCTTCAGTCCCTTTCTCGACGACGGCAAGATCTATGTCAACACCATCGGGGTCGATACGCGGGACTTCCAGCGGCCTCAAGGCGAGCTCGAAACGCCGGATCACCCGCGGCTGGTGTTCCTCGGAAACTACCGACATCCGCCCAACGTCGCTGCGGCACTCTACTTGGCCGAGAAGATCATGCCCGGAGTGTGGACGCGGTATCCGAGCGCCGAGCTCCAGATCATCGGCCCCCATCCGACCGAAGCTATCGAAGCGCTGACCGAGCTCGAACAAATCTCGGTGCTCGGCTTCGTCGAAGACATCAAGCCCTATTTCTGGCAGGCGACGGCGTTCGTAGCTCCGATCTTCACCGGCGCCGGCATGCGGGTCAAAATTCTGGAAGCCATGGCCTGCGGGGTTGCCGTCGTCGGCACTGAGCTCAGCATGCACGGCCTCGGAGCCAGCGAAGGCGCCCACTACCTACGCGCCGAGACCGCAACCCAATTCATCGAGCACCTCTGCCGGATCATCGAATCGCCGAGTCCGGCCCGCGCCATTGGCAAGGCCGGGTGCAAACTGATTGAAGATCTCCACAGCTGCGAGCGCAAGGCGATGGAGCGTGCCGAGATCTGGCGCGAAGTCATCGCCGACTGGCAGCGGAAGCAGCATCAGTCGTTGCCGCGGCACCCTCTCACCGTGGTGCGCGGGAACAGCGCAGCCGAGTGAGCCGGCTCACGAAGCTCTCAGATCGCCTGCTTCGCTGAGCTCACTTGGCCAGCGAGCTGAGCTTCCAGCCGAGCTACACGATCTTCCAGCTCGTGGGCGAGTGCCTGCAGCCGAAAGACCTCTCGGTTGCTGCTGTCGAGCCGGACCTGCTGCTCGGCGAGCTGGGCTTCCTTCTCCACCACTTCGGTGTTGAGCTGTAGCGCCCAGCGAGTGCGCTCATCGAACTCCTGCTGGAGGCGAACCAACCGGTCTTCCAGATCGACGCGCCCCTTGTCGTCGAATTCTTTCTGCAGTCTGGCGAGATCGTTCCGCAACCGGTTCAGCTCGGTTGTCCCGCCGAGGTAGAGGAGCTCTGAGGCTGCCGCCAGCTGTCGAGCTCCGGCGCGATTCGCGCATACGGCGATGAAGAAATCTGTGCTCTCGAGCCCTTCATTACGCTTGCCTCGGAGCTCGGCTGAGCTTTCGGTCTGCGCTTCTCGTTTACCGCCGGCAAAGAAGAGCTGGCCTTCGATGGTGGCCTGGCCGAATAGCTCGACGCACTCGAAATGCTCGGCCAGCTCCGATTCGAATTCATCGAGATAGAACTCGTGTGTGTGAAACGGATTCTCGGCTCGATCCGCTTCATCGGTGTAGGTGCGCTTGTTGGGAGTCGATAGGACGAGCAGTCCGTCATCGGCCAGGATACGCCGCGCTTCGCGCAGAAACTTGCGGTACGAGGAGACGTGCTCGATCGCCTCGAATGACACGATGATGTCGAATGAGCCGCTGCGGAACGACGAGCTCAGACAGTCGGAAACGACGAGATAGGGGCGCTCTCGCCGATAGCGCGTCTGAGCGTAGCGCAGCGCCTCGAAGGCCACATCGTTGCCGACCACCGTTCGCGCCCCCGCGGACCGTAGAAACGCTGAGCCGTAGCCAGCGCCGCAGGCGAAATCGAGCACTCGACGCCCCGCAACGAAGTTGGCGGCAAACGCATAGCGCGCCATGTGCTCAGCCCAGAGCGGCGGCTCGACGTGTCCCGGAACGACGCGTTCGCCCGTGAACTGAAGGTCATATGCTGCCTCAGACATTCACCTCGCCCCAATCGATCGACTCGACGACGGTTCCCAAGCACGTCCATGCGCCTTCACCAGCACCCCGCGCCAGAGCGCTATGATAGCCTCGTTTTGTGTCATCGTCGGCCACTCTAGACGACGTTTTTCCCCTGCACACGCTTCCCCACTCCCTGCGATGTCGTGGCCTTCGCAGCTCCCAGACCCCAAGCAGCACATGCTGCCACGCCTCATCCACAGCCCCTCTGAAGACAACCACGGAGCGACTTCATGTGGAACGTTCGTCCTGCCCAACTGATTCTGCTCGCCGCCTTGTCAGCACCCCATAGCCTGGCCGCCCAGGTCGAAGTTAGAACCCTGCAGCAAGAGCTCGTGCTCGACACCGCGAACCGCGTCCATGTCGATCTATCATTTGGCGATGTCACCATCGAGGGCGTCAAGCGTGGCGCTCTCGCCGAAGTCGAGCTCGTTTTGGAATGCTCACGCGAGGATATGGAGGCTTGCAAAAAGCGCGCGAACCGTGTCCAGCTTGCACCGCGGACCCGACGCGGCGAGCTCCAGATCCGCCTCAAGCGAACGTCCCGGGCGCGCTTGCGCGGCATCAAAGCCAGGCTAAAAGTCCGCATGCCGCGAGACCTCCCGCTCGAGGTCGACGTCAACAGCGGCAAGATCTATCTGTCGGGATTACGCTCTCACATCGACGTCAACAGCGGCGGCGGCGATGTCGACATATTGGGCCGCGAGAAGCGAACTCGCCTTGTCAATGTCGACCTGGGATTCGGCAGCGCCGACCTATGGGTTGGAGGCGGACGCGTCAAGGGTAGCGGCTGGCCACGCTCCATCGACTGGGCCGGGTCCGGCCAGGCCGAGATCCATGTCGACGTCATCGGCCAGGGAGACGTTTCGATCCGCCTCGAGTAGCTGGGCAAATTCGGGCGGCGAAGACATGGCAGATCCTCTGGCTCCGTCGAGCTCGTCGCCCAACCTACATGTGGCGCTGGTCGCGCCGCAGATTCCCTGGAACACCGGCAACGCGGGGCGCACTTGCCTGGCGGTTGGAGCCCAGCTGCACCTCGTGCGGCCGCTAGGCTTCTCGCTCGAAGATCGCTACCTCAAACGAGCCGGTCTCGACTACTGGCAGCACGTCCGCCCCCGCCTGTGGCCGAGCTGGGCCGACTTCGAAGCCGCGCTGGCGGATCTCGGTGAGCCCTTCTTCCTCTCTGGCGAGGGGCAGCGCGACCTGTGGACGAGCACCCTCCCTTCCCGGCTGGTGCTGATCTTCGGCAGTGAGACTACGGGATTGCCGGTCGAAGTCCGACGGCGCTACCAAGATCGCCTGGTGGCAATCCCCATGCAGCAGGGCCCAGTGCGCTCGCTCAACCTGTCGACTTCGGTGGCTGTCGCAGCCTATGAGGCGAGACGTCGACAGTACCTGGCTGGTCGCGACCAGCCATGAAGAAGCTCAAGTCGTCCTGCTGCAAATCTTACAAGAAGAAGGGCAAGGGTTGTAAAGGCTGCCCCGTGCTGGCGCCGCTGTCGAAGAAGGCACGCCGCAAGCTACTGCGTAGGGTCAAGAAAAAACGGCGCTGAAGGCTAGGCCGATGCCGCGCAGCCCGAGCGCAACGCTGACCGCCACCACCAGCCCCATGGCGAGATTGGCCGCGGTTCCGTTGACCGAGTCTTTGCCCAGCAGCTGACGATCGTTCATCACCAGCCAGAGGAAGATCGCCGCCACCGGCAGCAGCGCGCCGTTGAGCGCCTGGGCCAGGATAATGGCCGGCACGGGCCGCACCTCGGCCAGACCGAAGACCGCTCCCGACAGCAGGACGCCGAGCCAAACGCTGCGATACCGCCATGAGCTATCGACCCAACGCGCGTCGTCGTTGCCGTCGGCAAATAGGCTGCGCGCGGTGATCGCCGCCGCCAGCGGCGCCGTGACCGCAGAGGAGAATCCCGCTGCGAACAGTCCCAGCGCGAACAAGCCGGCGGCCCATCCGCCGAGCTGGGAAGACAGTACGCGCCCGACTTCAGGATAAGAGAAGGGTCCGGCCACCGCGGTACCAACCCCAACGACCGCCATCGAGATCAGCCCGCCGACAATAATCGCTACCGCCAAGCCGAATCGTGCCTCGGCCAGCCCCTGGCCGCGCGCGATGCCCGAGCCCAGGAACAGGTTGTAGGGCACTACGGTCGTGCCGACCAGGCCGAGGATCAATAGCGTGCCGCCGGTGGGAATCGAAGGTACCGCCAGGCCGTTCAATACTTCGTGCGCCGGTGGACGCAGCATCAGGCCAGTGACCAGAAACGCTCCTCCCATTACCGCCACCAGGCCACCCAATACCAGGGTGACGATCCGAATGGAACCGAGATAGAGCAGCACCCCAGCCATCAGCGTCGCGATCGCCGTCAGCAGCGGACGCGATAGGCCGGTCGCCAACGCCGCCCCTTCGACCCCGCCTAGGATATTGCCAGCTTCGTAGGCGGCGCAGCCCAAAACGATCGCGCCGAGCACCAGCCAAAGCATTGCGACGGCGGCGGGTCCGCTGTGAAAGCGTTGGCGCAGAGCCTGACCCAGGTTGAGCCCGGAAGCGATGGTAAGGCGTGCTGCCGCTTCCTGCAGCACCAAGCATGCGAAGGTGGCGAATGCCAGCGCCCAGAGCAGGCTGAAACCATGACTGGCTCCTGCCCGTGCTGCAGTCGTAACCGTTCCTGGGCCGAGAAACGCCGCCGCGATGACGGTGCCAGTGAGGATTGCGAAGAAGCGCTTCATTACCCGGGATCAGTGCACCGGGTCGGAATCCGAGGACGGCTCTTCTTCATAGCCGTGGGCGAGGACGAAGAAATAGCCGACGACGCGATCCTTCTCGGTCTCGGTGATGAGCTCGAACAGATACTCGTCATCGCGCTGCCCCTGAACCGCCTGGACGTAGGTCGTCTGTTCGGAATCCAGGACAAGCTCACCCATCAGGCGCTTGCCGCGAAGCACCTGCACCAGCAGCGTTGTGCTGCCTTCCGTACCGAACGTCCAGTGCAGATCGTCGTCGTCGTAGAGCACCGCTTCCGGGGTGCCAGCACGCAGAATACAGTTCGGGTGGGTGATGACCCACTCCCAGAAGGCCTCGAACGAGATTGTGAACGGCGGGTCCATAGCTTGGTTCTCAAAGGTGTTGGAAGGCTGCGTATCCTAACGGTTCTTGCCCAGGAGCGCCCGAAACGGCGATCGTACCCAGTCCGATCGTACTAAGATACACACAATCTTCTCTTGCCCCTGAGAGCGACGACAGCCTACGGAACCGCGGCCGCGACGAAAGCCAGCCTTGCTGAAGCTCACCTGCAAGCAATGCTCGACGCAGATCGAGATACCTGACGACCTGACGCGGACGGCCGACGCCAGAATTGTCTGCCCGAGCTGTGGTGCTCGCTACCGGCTGCGTCCGCGCCATACGGCGGCGCAACCACCAGCGCCAACACCAGCCGCTGCTCGGCCCGTCACGCCGTCTGCTGAGTCGGCTGGTGCTCCTCCCGCGACCCCGCAGCAGCGCGCCTCCGGGTCGACCGTTTCACCGGCGCCAGCACCGCAAGCTCCACAGGCCCCCACAACCCACGCGGCACCGCCGACACCCGCTGCCGCTGAGACCGGCACGCCTGGCCGCCACCACAGCCTGACGCCCGCCACTCCCCTACCCTCCATGGTTCCCGGCCAAGGCGGCAGCACCGCGGTGCCCGGCCAAGGCGGCAGCACCGCAGCCAACACGAGAACCGATGCAGCGGGCAGCACGGTGGCCGAAACGATCGTCGACACAGTGACTGGCACCCGCCCCCTGGTGCGCGGGCCGGCAGTGTTCGCGGACGGCGACCTGGTTGCCGACCGCTACCGGGTGGTGCGCTTCCTGGCCCAGGGCGGCATGGGCGAAGTCTACGAAGTCGAAGATCAGGCGCTGCGCCAGCATCTAGCGCTCAAGACCATCAGCAGCCACGCCGGTCAGATCGATCCCTCGGCGGTCGAACGCTTCAAGCGTGAGATTACCCTGGCGCGCTCGGTCACTCATCCCAACGTCTGCCGCATCTTCGATCTCGGAGAGCATCAGCCGCCAGCGACACCCGAGATGCCGCCGGCTCCCCCGGTGACTTTCTTGACCATGGAGCTACTGGCGGGCGAAACCCTGGCCGACTGCCTCAGGCGCCGCGGCCGCTTGAAGACCCGCGAGGCCCTGCCGCTGGTGACGCAGATGGCGGCCGCGCTCGGCGCGGCTCATCAGGCTCAGGTCGTTCACCGCGACTTCAAGAGCGAGAACGTATTCCTGGTCCCACAGGATCCTGACAAGCCGGCGGTCGCCGGGCGTGTGGTGGTCACCGACTTCGGGGTCGCCCGCGGCGGCGAAGGCGACCGGTTCGCCTCGCAGGTCACCGGAGCAGGTATCGTTGGCACCCCTGCTTACATGGCGCCGGAGCAGGTCGAAGGCGGGCCAATCACCCAGGCCACCGACCTCTACTCGCTCGGTATCGTGATCTACGAGATGGTGACGGGCCGCCTGCCGTTCGAATCGGCAAACCCGCTGACTACCGCGGTCAAACGCTTGCGCGAACCGCCACCGCCACCGCACATCCACGTGCCGGATCTCGAGGCGTGGTGGGAAAGGGCCATCCTGCGATGCCTCGAGCGAGATCCCGCTCGCCGGTTCGCCTCTACGGATGAGCTAGTGGCCGCCCTGCAGCCACCAGTCAAGCCCGCGCAGCAGTCGCCTCCCGCTCAACCGGAGCCCAGGCTACCGAGCCACCCCGCGCCTGATCCCGCCCGCGCCACCGCGACAGGCACTTCACCGAGCCTCGCCGCCGCAGGCTCGTTCAGCCCCTCTTCCGAGGGCCCGGCCAGGCCAGGAGCCTTCTCCGGAGCCGCCGCAGCCAGCGCTCCCTCACAGCGTCGCAGCTGGGTCCTCGGAGCGGTCCTGATTCTGGTCAGCCTACTGTCCGCCGGCCTCTTTTACTTCAACCGGGATCGCGAGCTCGACCGCAGCCGGATCACGCCACGCCGCTCGGTGGCGGTCTTGGGCTTCAAGAACCTCGGCGAAAATACCGCGGACGCCTGGCTGGCGACCGCCCTGGCGGAGATGCTCACCACCGAGCTGGCGCGCGGCGAAGCCCTGCGCACCATCCCGGGTGAAACCGTCGCCCGCGCCCGGCAGGAGATGGCGCTCGACGACACCAGCGGTCTCGACGAAGGCACGCTGGATCGCGTGCGCTCGCTGCTGGGCTCCGACTTCTTGGTCCACGGCACCTACCTCAGCCTCGGCGACGCGTCGCGCGAGATTCGCCTCGACGTCCGTCTGCAGGATGCCGCGCTCGGCTCGCAGGTTGCCGCGGTGGCTCGCAACGGCAACCAGGCGGATCTCTTCACCATGGTCGCCGACCTCGGCAGCGAGCTGCGCTCGCAGCTCGGCGTCGCCGAGGGCAGCGCCGGTGATGATCCGCTGGGTGGGCTACCGTCGGAGCCCGAAGCAGCCCGCCTCTACGCCGTCGCTCTCGACGAGCTGCGCAACTCGCGACCGCGGGCCGCCCGCGAGAAGCTGGAGAGCGCCTCCCGGCTGGCGCCTCAGAACGCTCTGGTGTTCTCGGCCCTGTCCCAGGCGTGGGAAGCCGAGGGCTACGGCCAGCGAGCTGCTGAAGCCGCCAAACGCGCCTTCGAGCTGTCGTCGCCACTGCCGCGCGAGGACCGACTCGCGGTAGAGGGCCGCTACCTGGAGGCCATCGGCGACTGGCCGGCGGCGGTCGACGTCTACCGTCAGCTCTCGGAATACTTTCCCGACGATCTCGAGTACGGCCTGCGGCTAGTCGCCGCCCAGACCTCCCAGCGCGATGCACGCGCCGCCCTGCGCACCATCGAGAGCCTGCGCCGCCTGCCACCGCCGATCTCGGAGGATCCGCGCATCGACCTGGCGGAGGCCTCCGCCGCCGGTCACGAATCCGACTTCGTGCGCCAGCTCGAAGCCGCCCAGCGTGCCGCCGAACGGGCTCAGCTCATCGACGCCAATCTGCTGGTGGCGCAGGCCCGGCTCGCCGAAGCTCAGGCCCATCGCGCCCTCGGTCATCCCGACGACGCCGCCGTCGCCGCGGATGCCGCCTATCGACTCTACTCCGACCTCGATCACGGCATGGGCGCCGCCCAGGCCATGACCGCTCTCGGCAACGTTCATTTCGATCACGGCGAGCTCGACGACGCTGCCGACCGCTACCGCCAGGTGATCGAGAGCTACCGCCGGCTGGGTGACCAGGACGCCACCGCCTCCGGTCTCAACAACCTGGCCATGGTGCTCAAGCGTCGCGGCGATCTCGACGCTGCCCAGGCGCTCTATCAGGAAGCGGCGGCGATCTTCGACGCCACCGATGACAACCTCGCCATGGCCTTCGCCCTCAACAACCTCGGGGTTCTGCTGGTAGCTCGCGATCTGTTGAGCGACGCCAGCAGCATGTTCGAGCGCTCGCGGGCCGCCTGGGAGGATCTCGGCAACCGCAGCGGGCTAGCCTACAGCCTGAACAACATCGCCGCGGTTCGCCACCTGATGGGCGACCTGCGCGAAAGCCGCAGCCTGCACGATGAAGCCCTGGCCATCCGCCAGGAGACCGGCGAAAAAAACGGCGAAGCCACCTCCCTCACCAACCTCGCCGAAGTGCTTTGCGACCTGGGCGAGCTCGAACAAGCCGAGGAGCTGCTCACCCAGGCGGTGAACATCACCGAAGAGGTCGGCGACCGATCCGCCCAGGCCCAGGCGCTCCACGTCCTCGGTAGGGTTCAGCTCGATCGGGGTGAGCTCGAGCAGGCCCGCTCGTCCCACCAGCAGGCTCTCGAGCTGCGGCGCGAGCTCGAGGAGAGCCGGCGCGTAACCGACAGCCAGGTCGAGCTGGCGCGGGTCGCGCTGGAAGCCGGCGACGCCGCGGCCGCTGAGCGCGACAGTCAGCAGGCGATCTCCGAGCTTCAACAGCAGGAGCGCCCCTCTGATGAGGCGCGGGCCAAGGCCGTCCTCGCGCTGGCGCTACTCGCCCAAGACCGCCTCGAGCCTAGCCGCCAGGCAGCTGAAAGCGCCCTACAGCTGGCCGGCACCAGTGAACGCCCGGCGGTTCGCATCCGCGCTGGCCTTGCCGCGGCGCACGTTCAAGCCGCCCGCGGCAATCTCGCCGCGGCCCTCAGCCAGCTGGCCGCGCTCGAGAGCGAGAGCCGCGAGTCGGGTCACAGCGTGCTGACCCTCGAAGCCATGCTGGCCTGGGCACAGATCGCGCAACGCGCCGGCCGCAACGGCGAAGCGCGTCAGCGGCTCGACACCCTGGAGAGCGAGACCGCGATCCGCGGCCTCGGCCTGCTGGCGTCCAAGGCTCGCTCGCTTTAGCTGCTGGGTAGCTCTTGGCTAAAACACTCCCTCGACGTCGACGGTGCTGTCGGCGGAGACCGCCAGACGCAGCATCATCTGTCGATTGCCTTCGATGCCGCGCTGCTGGAACATGACTCGCCCTTGGCTCTGGCTGTGCATCATGCATCCCGAGACGCTGACCTGAGCGAATTGGGCCTGGCTCGACGCATCGAGCTTGACGCCGCAGGGGGCCTGCATGCGGACCGAGGCTTCGCTGGCGCCGCGTAGGGTCAAGAGCGGGTCGTGACGCATGCCCGAAAGGTCGAGGTCGAGGATGGAGTCGGTGACGTCGATCTGTCGGATGCGTTCGATACCGGCTAACCTGAGCTCCGAGCGCTGCCCGCGCAGCTGGACGTGGCGGACGCCGTCAACTTCGAGCCGACCGTCGTGGACGCTGCCCTGGATCGCCCCCGCGAGACCGGTGACGCGAGCCCCCGAGCCGCTCTCGAGGCTCAGGTTGAGCGGCCCGTTCAGGGTCTCGAGCTCGACCTCGGTGTCGCCGCGCGCGGTTACCTTGACCTGTCCCGAGAGGTCGCGACCGGTGAGCCGCCCGCCGAGCATATTGGTCTCGATTCGCCCCTGCACCTCTTCGAGAGCCACCTCGAGCCCGGAGCCCGAGAGCTGTACGTTGGCTTGGGTCACCGTCGCCACCTCCAGGTTGGCGTCGGTGGCCGCGACAATGGCCGCGCCGCGACCGCCTTCGAAACGCCCGAAACCGTCTCGGATCTTGCCCTCACGGTGGCCGGAGCCCCCCGATACGCTCAAGGCTCCGCCCTCGATCTCGAAGACCACTTTGCCTCGGGCGTCCTCGAGCCAGATCTCCGCTTCCTGAGCAGAGAGGTCCACCGGTCCTTCATGGCCAATCGCCTCGACGCTGCCTCCGACCAGGGTCGCGTAGAGCAGATCGGAAGTTTGCTCGGCGCGCACGAAGCTGTCGCTGGCATCGATACGTACGCCCTCGACCGCGAAGAGATTGATGTTGGACTGATCGACCCTCAGCTCGACGGAAGGCAGCTCACCGCTGTCGTGGACGCCGCAGGCGGCGCGTCCCAGCAGGCCTTTTTGGAGCTTCTCGAGCTCTTCGGGATCCCCCCGCTCCAAAGCCTTGACGCGGGCGATCCGCCGCTCGTCAAACGCTTCGTCGAAGTCCTCGTCTTCCTCGACGCCAACGTCCTCGTCGAGCGTCTCCTGCGGCACGCCTTCGATCAGAATCTCGAGATCGGCACCGACGATCTCGAGCGGCTGCTCCGGTCCCATCACTAGCTCGATCAGCCAGCGCGACGCGATAGCGCCTTCGCCACCAGTCGCTTCAGGGTCTGCTCCACGCCGCACGAGCCGTACGAAGCCACTGCCTTGGCGCAGATCGATCGGCTCGTCACTGGCCTCGTCCGAGGTCGGGGCAGTGACCCTCAGAAAAGCCTCGGCGGTCGCATCGCGCACCACCTCGAGCGTCGCCTGGCGGACGTCGAGCTGGACCTTCTCACCGTCCAGCAATATCTCGAAGGGCAGCTGCGCG
Organism: Acidobacteriota bacterium; assembly: GCA_039030415.1. Taxonomy (GTDB): domain Bacteria; phylum Acidobacteriota; class Thermoanaerobaculia; order Multivoradales; family J023; genus JAAELT01. Next base: position 1,438 of record JBCCEE010000043.1, on the reverse strand, counting down.
GCAGGTCTTTGTGTGGCGCGGCCCTGCGTAGCACGGTCCTGTGTAGCAGGGTCCTGTGCAGCACGGTCTTGTGAAGCACGGTGCGCTGTCGACTGCCGAGCGGGCTCTCCTTCCGCCTGCAGCGGAGGCTCCTGCTCCGGCTGCGCCGCGACGCGACCGCCCACCAGCGCCAGGATCATGACCATCAGACAAGCCTTGCGATAGGTATTCATGACTCGAGCCGGGAACGTCGGTTTGTTGGTCACAGCAGAGGCGGCGCTACCGGCAGCGGTAACCGCACCCAGATCGGCAGATGATCACTGATGCGATACTCGTAGCGTTCCACCAGACGATCCTGCTGACCTTCCGTGAGCTGATGATAGCGCTTCTGCTCGAGTGCCTGACTGAACAGCTCGGTGAAGTTGAAAACGCCGTAGTCGAGACCGTCGACGGTGCCCCAAGCGTCGGGATGCTTGTGGCCATCGGCATGGGTCGCGGCCACGTCGAGACGAGGATCGTTGTAGAAGGCCCCCAGCTGATCATAGGTCTGGCTGAGCCTGGCGTTGGTCCGGAAGACGGTGCCAGCGGGCTCGTGCAGCTGCTGGGGGCTGGGATGCGGGAACAGAAACGGCAGCACACACTGCGCCTCTTTGAGCCCGACCCGTTTCGCTGCCTGAAGCACCACGCGATTGATCCGCTCACGATCGCGCTCGGGGTCGTCGAACACCAAGTTGAGGTCGCCGAACAGCACAATGTTCAGATTCTGCGCTGCTCCGGAGCGGACTTTGGCCAACATCCAATCCAGCAACGCCTCGGCTTCCCAACGGCGGTCCTTCTCCGAATCGCCAAAAAACAGATGAACGTTGACCGCAAGAAACTCATAGGGCACCGAGCCGGGGTGCCCATGAACCTGAAAGCCGGCAGCGAATGGCGTGCGGGCGAAAGTCAGAAAGCCCGGCAGTTTGAGTCCCCCCATGGCCGGCTCCCGCGGTCGCTCACCTCCCTGCTTCAGAAACGCCGCAAGCCTTGCGTGGTAGCTCGCCCGCTCCGCCGCCAGATCAGCCAGGGCCTCATGAATGCCGTCGTTGTGATCGGCGATGCGTTTGATCACCTCGGTACGGTCGAAGGTGACGTCGGTGACCAAAGCTGAGCGCCGCACCAGCCTGCGGTTGTAGACGTAGGCCAGCCGCTCGGCGTTGCCGCGACGCCCCGGGAACGCTCCCGTCGTATCGGAATGCACCACGCCATAGTCTGGCCCCATCAAGTCGAGCAGCTTGAGAAGACTCTCGGTGTCCGACATCACCTCTTGAATGGCCAGGAGGTCGAAATGTCGACAAACGCTGGCCAGAAACTCAAAGGTCGCCTGATCCCGCTCGCCACTCGAGCCGGTTTTGACCTTGCCGAGCTTGCGGATGTTGAACGAGCCGAAAACCACCGAACCATACTGTCGAAGCGGTAG
>JBCCEE010000042.1:0-31999 GCA_039030415.1 Acidobacteriota bacterium | reverse complement strand
GGCGCATTCTGGAAACATCAAAGTTGTCGTCGCTCATGCCCGTCTGGAGATCGACGAGGCTGACGATGCGCTCCCAGGGGTTTTCGGACTCGATGTCGGCGAGCTGCTCCATGAGGACCTGCTCCTTCTCGCGGTTCTTCGCCATGCTGTCCTGGATCTTCTGCTGGCGCTTATTCTTCCGCTTTCTTCATTTTGTTCACAGAACGAACCAACATAAATACAACGAAACCGATGATCAAAAAGTTGATAATCGCCATGACGAAGCGACCATATGCGAAGACTGGCGCACCAGCTTCCTCGGCTGCGGCCAAGCTTGCATGCGTCGAGCCATCAAGTGTGCTGTACATAGATGCGAGCCCCGGGCCGATCGCTTCACCAGGAAGCTGCGCCACCACCTGCGCAGGGTCGGGAACGACAGCCAGACCGCCGGGATGTGGTCGAAGATCCACAGCAGAGCGACGATCCCCAGCAGAACCGAGCCGACGGTTCCGAGATGCAGGTTCATGTGGAGCTGGTAGACCCAATTCGCGAAGTGCAGGCGGTCGAGCTTGAACGCGCCAAAGACGCGAGACGCCAGCACTTCACCAGTGTACGGGTCGACGATGGCGTGGAGGCTGCGGGGAATGGCCTCCTCAGAGTCCGCCCGCGCTGCCAGGTAGGCGATCAGCGGCTCGCCAGGTGCGTTCGGCAGGTTGACGAACCTGGCGTAGCTGCCGCTGCGGCTCGCCTCGGCAGCTCGCACCAGATCTTCGAAGGGCAGCCGCTCACCGACCACCGGCAGGTCGAAGAGCTGCGGATTGAGCAGGTGATCGATCTCCTCGTAGAAGACGATCACCGTGCCGGTGGCGGCCAGCAAGAAGAGCCAGACGCCGGCGAGCAGCCCGAACCAGCGATGACACCAGAGCATCGCGGCGCGGATCTTCGACTTGGTCCTGCGGTCCACTCGCCTCAGAAGTCCAAACGCCAGCTCAGGCCGAAGGTTCGGCCGTTGCCCTTGAAGAAGGTATCGGCGCGCGCGAACGGCTCGGTCTGGGCGAAGTAGGTGAAGTAGTCCTCGTTCAGCACGTTTTCCAGTCCCAGCCTCAGCTGGCCGACCGGCAGGTCGTGCCACAGGCTGAGATCGACCAGCGTGTAGCTGTCGAAGTCGCGGCCGACGCGGGCGGCCTGGCCACGAAAGTCGCGATCGAAGAACTGAGAGATCTGGACGTAACCGCCAAAGCGATCGGTCAGCGTGCCGTTGAGGAAGATGCTGAGGCGATCCGGGCCGATGTTGAGACCGTCGAGGTCGGTGTCGACGCGGTCGTCGCCGTCGGAGTCGAACTCGCCGTTGGTCAGCGCATAGTTGGCGGCGATCGAGTACTTGGAGTTGATGAGGTATTCGATGAACAGCTCGAGACCCTCGAGCTCGGTCCGCTGGCGGACTACCTCGAAGATACCCACCGAGTTGCTGGCTAGCCGGGAGCCGTTCTCGGCCACGGTCTCATACAGCGACGCGCGAGCGGTGAAGCGGTTGCCGGAGTATTCGACCCCGAGCTCGAGGTTGTCGGCGATCACCGGTTCGAGGTCGAACAGATTGTCGACGTCCAGGCCGGGAACATTGACGGCGCGCAGCACCCGGCCGACGTCCGGCATGGTGAAGCTCTCGTTGTATGCCGCGTAGAGATTCCACGACGAGGTCGGACGGAAGATCAGGCCGAGATTGAACAGCGTTTCGTCGAAGCTCGGCTCGCCACCGCTGACGAAGGTCGAGTTGGCCGCGGCGATGGTGGTGTAGTCGTCCACCTCGAGGCGGGCGTCCTCGTGCCGCGCGCCGCCCGAGAGCGATACGCGGTCACCGAGCTCGAGATTGAGCTGGACGAAGGGGGACAGCGTTTCGAACAGGGTCTCCGGCACCCATTCGCGACCGCTGCGGTCGAGCACCTGGGCGGATTCGTCGCGGAAGACGTCGAAGCCCGCGGTGAGACGCACCCGGTCCTCCGCCAGCGGGCGGTTGTAGGACAGCTTGAGGCCGGTCTTGTCAGAGACCACGGCCGACTGGTCGAGAAACGGCGCTCCGTCGGGCGTCAGCCGGAAGAAGCCCCCGAAGGTGCCGCCCTCGAACAGCGCCTTGTATTCCTGGTCGAAGATCTGGGCGGTGAGGTTGCCGCCCGCCAGGTCGCTGTGGATGAGGGTCAGCGACAGGGTAGTGTTCTCGTTGCGCGCCGGATTGCCGACGTCGGCAGACGGGTCACCCTCGATGGTGCCGGTCGGGATCCCCAGCGCGCGATCGCCGAGCACGGCCCGGAAGTCGCCGTTGCGCTCGAGATCGAAGTCGTTGACCAGCAGACTGATCGCGACGTCATCGGTGGGCAGCCAGCGCGCCTTGGCGAACAGCCCGACGGTCTGCGAGTCCATGATGTCGCCCTGGGTCGGGTAGAGACCCACCGGATCGCCGTCGGCGTCGAAGAACAGGCCGCGCTCGTAGAGCGAGGCGCCGACCAGCAGCCCGAATCGATCGCTGCCGCCGCCGCTCGAGCCGGAGATCTTGTAGCCCAGCGAATCCGAGTCGAGCTCAGCCGAGCCGGTCAGGCGGAGGTCGGCGGAGGTCTTCCAGCGGGTGGCAAAGCTGGGCTCACGGGTGACGATGTTGACCACGCCACCGGTGGCTCCGACGCCCTGGATGGCGTTCGAGCCGTTGATCACCTCGATACGCTCCACAAACGCCAGGTCGATGGTGTGGCCGTCTCGGCCGCCGTCGCGCAGAGCGTTGTGCTGGTTCACGCCGTCGACCAGGTACAGCGGATTGCGTCCGCGCAGGGTCTCGCCGCGGCCGGTGAGCTTCTGGATGCCGGGCGCGAAGCCGGGCACCATGCGGGACAGGACGCTGGCGAGCTCGTCGGCGATGACCGCGTTCGCCTCGACAGACTCGGTGTCGATCAGCACCACGGTGGCCGGCGTGGCGCTGGCCGGCAGCTCGGTGCGGGATGCCTGGACGATGATCTCGTCCTGCACAGGCGTTTCGATGGATCCGTCTTGCTTGCCGTCCTTCTGCGAATCTTCGTCCGGCTGCGCGAATGAGCCGGCTGCCGAGAAGAGGCCGAGCCAGCAGGCTATCAGCAATGCCGACGTTCGAAGACGGAGGCGTATGCGATGAAGAGTGGGCATCTTTGATTTCCTTATGTGATGCGGCGTCGCCAGTCGGACGTTTCGCGGGGACCACTACCAAGACGCCCACGCGGCGCGCCGAGAAGTTCTTGGAATGACGAAGGTTGCCTCGAGCGATGTGGCCCGAGTGAGGCCAAGGGACTTACCGTGAAGTTAATTGAGAAATCGTCTCAATAGTCGAGGCGGACTCTAACACCTGACCCCAGATTGTCAACATGCTGGAGCAGACCCGTCAGCCCGACGTCAACGCTGCGACGATGGCATCGACGGCTTCGTCGGCGAGGCGGCGCATCTCGTCGTCGGTGCGATCCTGGATGGGATGCGGAACGTAGACCGCGGGCGGCGAGAAGCCGAGGGCGTCGGATTGGATGCGCGCGGCAGAGACGAACTCATCAGAGGCGATCATGACGCCGGGGACGCCGCGCGACTCGAGCTCGGTGAGGTCGTGCACACTGCACGACGTGCAGGACCCTCAGTCGGCCAGGGCTTCGATCACCGCGTCGCAGCGCGTGGCGATCTCCTGGCGCAGGTCGGCCGGGGCGAGGCGTGCGAAGGTGGGCTTGCGGTGGCGCTCGATTTGGGCACCTCGCTCGCCCAGATGCTCGGCGAGGCGGTCCAAGAAGACATCACCGCGCTGTTTGGAGATGTCGAGCAGGGCGATCCGCCGGCCGTCCAGGGTGTCGAGGCGTGGGGCGCCGGTACGCTGCTCGGGTTGGCTCTCGTCGGTCGGATCCAGAACGGTCGTCATGAGCGAACTTCCAGGGTAGTGGGTTGGGTACCGGCCTCGCCGTTGAGCCAGCCGCCGATGATGGCGGAGAACAGTCCGGCGGGACCTCCGGCGTGGACGATGAGGAGTCCTTCGGGGCGGAATTTTGGCAGCACCGGCTGGCGCATCGATTCCGGCACGCCCTCGGCCATGCCGCCGGCGCCGCGCTCGACGTCTTCCCACGGCAGCATCAGGCGGCCGATCAGCTCCTGGCGCAAGCGCGCCTTGTCCCAGCCGGCATCGTGAAACACCCGGGCGTGCTCGGGTGAGACCACGAGCAGGGCGTCGAAGACCATGGGCAGCTTGGGATGGCAGACGGTGCGCAGGCAGGCGGCGATGCTGGTGGCCAGCGACTCGGGAGTGCGCGACAGCTGATCGATGATGACCCTTGGTGCCTCGCCGCCGAACAGCGTGACGGTGGAGGCGTCAGCCGTGAAGCCGCGCTCGACGGCCAGGGACTCCCACGGTGAGTCGGCCTCGTTCTCGGCGAAGCAGAAGGTGTATTTCCCGGGGCTGCCCAGGCAGGCACGGTCGACCTCGCCGGGCCTGCCACCGCCCACGTTGCGCACCACCAGCTGCAGGGCTCGGCCGATGGTGGCGTTGGCGCGGTTGCCCTGGCCCATGGCGTTGACGCCCGAATTCATCTCGATGCGGCGGGTGATCGGACCATTCACGATCACTACCGGGCCGTGGGACAGGGTCGTCGCCAGCAGGCCGTGGAGGCCAAACCCGGGGCTGCAGGCGGCCTCGACCGCCGCCAGCGCCACCGGCAGGTACTCGGGCTTGCAGCCCGCCATGACGGCGTTGATCGCGACCTTCTCGACGGTGCAGGGCACCAGGTTCGGCGGTACGGTGGCAACGATCTCGTCGGGAGCGCGGTCGGTGCCGGTGAGCATGCGGACGACGCGCTCCGGGGTCGGTGGCACGACCGGCAAGCCGTCAGTCCAGCCGCGCTCGAACAGCGCCTCGTGGTCGTCTTCCTGAGCGCCGAAGGTGACGCGTCGGGCCGTCAAGCGGTCTCCGAACCGCGCTTCGAGGCGCTCGGCAACCCCCGGCTCGACCGAGCGCGAGCCACAGCCCGGACGTTGCGGTGGCAGCTCCGGCGCCAGGTCGTCCACGCCGCTCAGCTCCTGCCAGTCTGAGCGCAGCCAGCCCTCGAGTCGACGGACCTCCTGGCCGTGCTCGACGCGCAGCAGCGTCGGCACGGTCTGGATGGCGAGGCGGTAGGATGCCTCGAGCTCGCGGTCGTCGTGGACGTAGAGTCCTTTGGGGAAGTCGGGATCGTCCTGGCAGAAGACCGTGAGCGGCAGCTCCGCGTCTTCAGCCAGCTGCGCCAGCGCCGGCGCCACCAGCTCGCACGTTGGGCAGGCCTTCTTGACGACGGCGATCAGGCCATCCGCAGGCAAGCCTTCCGGAAGCTCGGGTGTAGACATTGGCGTCGACGGTACCACAAGCACCGGTGCCTGAACCCTGTGAAAGCCAGCTCGCCCGGCTGAGCGAGCTGGCTTCGACCTCAAGACAGAGTATCAGCCACCAAAATGAGCTGCCGCCTTGTTGGCTCTGCTGGCGACGAAGCGGGACGCCGTCGCGCCGACCAGGATCGAGACTCGGCGCCAGATGACGGTATAGCCGTCCTCGATCGGTTCAGCCGGCTGTTCGGAGAAAGGAATGAAATCGTTGTTGCGATTGACCTGTTCGAAGTTGGTGTCGAAGATGTAGTACTGCCAGACTTCTTCTGGGTTCCCGGCTAGGTCGGAAGCCAGGAAGTAGTTGCCTGTAGGAAGGTTGTTCTTTGGAGGATCGGTGTAGTTGATGGTGATTGAGAAGAGCTCTTCACCGGTGGCTGGCTGGAGAGGGCTGAAGGTGAACTGCGAGACGCCGTCGACACCGCCGCCAGCTACCTTCTGAGCGACCGCTGTCATGATTTTGGCCACGGTTGGAGTGTCTTCGACCTCGACGGTGACTTTGTTGGTTACGCTGGCGGAAGATCCGAAATACATCCCTACAACACGGAAGTCGACGTTGATTGTCATTGTTACAACCTTTCATTTTGTGCTGAGTCCTTAATTTTTTTGATACTTCTAGCGTAAGAGCCTGAGCGCTCGCAGGTACTAGTTTTCGGGCATTGTGACCTCCTCCGCAAAGTCATCGCCCCCTTTGCTGAAGCTGGTAGCTCGCGTAGTTGCGCCGTGTTTGTCTGCAATATCTGTCGACGCGGTGTCGCGAGCGGCTCTAGATAAAGTTTTTAATAAAAGTATTTACGGACTTCGATTGCAAGAGAGCGTTTGGTAATCCCTCGACATTCGAGCATCTCAGAGCATGAAGGCTCTTATCCTGCATTGCTCAATCTGGGTCCGGTGAGTTTTAACGATATTACTCTACTGGACTCATGCTGGCAAGTCTTGAAGCCTTCCGCAATCGCTTCAGTGGCTCGAGCGGGTGGGACTCTGCCTGCAAGTTTATTCGGCCCGCTCGGTGAGCTCGGTGAGGGCGTCGATCATCTGTGGCCAGACGGGTTTCGGCAGGTTGTGGCCGACGCCGTCGAGCAGCATCAGCTCAGCACCCGGAATCGACTCGGCGGTGTCGATTCCCGCGGCGACGGGTACCAGGGGATCTGCACGCCCGTGAAGGATCAGGCTCGGCAGACGCAGGCCTGCGAGCTGCGGTCGACGATCGCCCTGGGCGATCACCGCGGTCAGCTGCCGCCGCGAGCCCCAGCCAGGAAGACCGCGGTCGAAGATACGGGCCGAGCGTTGCCGCACGCGTTCAGTCTCGAAGGGGTAGCCGGGACTGCCGATGGTGCGCCACATCTCGGTGGTGTAGTCGATGAAGGCGTCGCGGGTGCTGGGTGGACGCTTGATCAAGACGCGGATCGCCTTCCACTGGGGCAGCGGCAGACGCGGGTTGCCGGTAGTCGACATCGCCGACGTCAGACTGGCGACGCGCTCGGGATGGCGAGTGGCGGTGACCTGGGCGATCATGCCGCCCATCGAGGCGCCGACCAGGTGGGCACGTTCGATCCCCAGCGCGTCCAGCAGGCCGACCGTGTCGTCGGCGAAGTCGTCCAGGGTGTAGGCGACCCTTACGGGTCTTCCGAGACGGGCGTCGAACAGGGCGCGAAAGATGTTGGGCCGCCCGAGCTCGGAGCAGCGGCTGGACAAGCCGACGTCGCGGTTGTCGAAGCGGATGACGTAGTGGCCGCGGTCGGCCAATTGCTGGCAGAAGACCTCGTCCCAGATCAGCATCTGGGAGGCCAGACCCATGATCAGCAGCAGCGGGCGGGCCTGCGGGTCACCGAAGGTCTCGTAGGCCAGCCGCAGGCCGCCGACCTCGGCGTAGCGGACATTGATGCGGTCGTCTTTGGTGTTGGGAGGGGTGTCGCTCATGGGTTTCCGAGGGTGGTGAATGCTCGCCGTATAATGCCATTGATTAATGCCATCGATCGCTGGCACCCCGCAGATTCCAGGCAGAGGAGCACCGCCATCTCTGGCTCGTTATTCGACAACAAGACGTTATTCGACGACCAGATCGTCACACCCGCTGCCGAGTCGGTCGATGCCAGGGCACCGCTGCCGGAACGGCTGCGTCCCGAGAGCCTCGACGAGGTGGTCGGGCAGCGTGAGATCGTCGGTTCCTATGGGTTCTTGCGCCACGCGATTGCCGAGGACCGGGTGCCGTCGATGGTGCTGTGGGGACCGCCGGGCACCGGTAAGACGACCCTGGCGCGCATCGTCGCCCGCGCCACCTCGAGCCGCTTCGTGCCGTTCAGCGCCGTGACCTCCGGTATCAAGGAGGTCAAGCAGGTGATGGCGGACGCCGAGCGCTTCCGCCAGGCGGACGGCCGCGGCACGCTGGTGTTCGTCGACGAGATCCACCGCTTCAACAAGGCGCAGCAGGACGCCTTTCTGCCCTACGTCGAGCGTGGCGACATCGTGCTGGTGGGGGCGACGACCGAGAACCCTTCATTCCAGGTCAACGCCGCGCTGCTGTCGCGCTGCCGCGTGGTGGTACTCGAGGCGCTCAGTCCCGAGGATCTCGAGCAGTTGATGCGCAGAGCGCTCGCCGACCGCGAGCGCGGCGTCGGCGATGCCGGGGTCGAGCTGTCGGACGAGGCGCTCGGCAGCCTGGCTCAGCTAGCCTCGGGCGACGCCCGCAAGGCTTACAATCTGCTCGAGCTGGTGGTGGCGGACGCCTCATCAGCGGACAGGTCGGCGTCGGGCACCGTAAGGGTCGACGCCGAGGCGGTGCAGCGCGTGGCGCAGCGCAAGGTGCTGCTCTACGACAGGGACGGCGAGGAGCATTTCAACCTCATCTCGGCGCTGCACAAATCGCTGCGCGAGAGCGACGCCGACGCCGCGCTGTACTGGCTGGCGCGCATGCTCGAAGCCGGTGAGGATCCGCTCTACATCACGCGGCGCCTGGTGCGTTTCGCCAGCGAGGACGTCGGCCTGGCGGACCCCCGAGCGCTGCGTCAGACCCTCGACGCCTGGGAGTCCTATCAGCGGCTGGGGTCACCGGAAGGCGATCTGGCGATCGCCCAGGCGACGGTCTATCTGGCGGTGGCGCCCAAATCCAACGCCATCTACACGGCCTTCAAGACCGCCCGCAAAACGGTCGCCGAGCGCCCGGCCGACCCGGTGCCGAAGGTGATCCGCAACGCTCCGACCCGCCTGATGAAAGACGTCGGCTACGGAGCCGGCTACGTCTACGCCCACGACACGGAAGATGGCGTCGGCGGCATCGACTGCCTGCCCGACGCCCTGCAGGGTACCGTCTTCTATCGTCCGACCGACCGCGGCATCGAAAAGCGCATCGGCGAGCGCCTGGCCGAGATCAAACGCCTGCGTGAACGGGCTCGCGGCTAGCGTTCCCGCAGGCGGATGCTGCCGTTGGAGCTGCGCAGCTCGACGCGCGGGCCACCGCCGTTGAGGTCGAGATCGAGGGTGCGTCGACGCTCGTCCATGCGACCGCCCTCGAAGTCCGAGGACACCGAGCCGTTGCGGGTGCGGGCGTAGACGCTAGCGGCAACGCCAGGGTCGATACGCAGCTCGACCGAGCCGTTGCTGGTCTTCAGGCTGACGTCCTCGGCCAGCGCGCTGGACACGATGTCGGCGCTGATGCGGCCGTTGGTGGTCTCGGCCTGGACGGCCCCGGCGACGTCGCGGGCCGTGATCGCGCCGTTGGAGCTCTCCAAGATCAGGGAGCCTTTGACGCCATCGGCGGTGATGGAGCCGTTTTGGGTGTCGAGCACCGCCGGCCCGCCGAGGTTGCGCACTTTGATGGCGCCGTTCTGGGACCGGGCCTCGAGCTCGGCGTCGGCCGGGATGGTGATCTCGAACGCGACGCTGGTGGAGGTGCCCCCGAACCAACCGGAGCGCGGCAGCACGGCTTCAACGCTGACTCTGCCGCCGTATTCCTCGATCTGAATCTCGATCTCATCGAGCAGCTCACGAGCCTGCGACGAGCTGTTGGCCCTTGCCTTCTTGTAGGCCACCACCTGCACCTCGGCGCGATCCCAGGACGTGACTTCGATGCTGCCGTTGGTGGTCTCGATCTCCACCTGACCGGTCATCGCCAGGCCGACGGTTTGCTCGAAGGTGTCTTTTTCGGTGACGTCAGCCAAGGCCGAGATGGGGAATATGACGGCGCTCAGCACGAAAGCAGAGCACAGAGACGTGAACAGCTTTGATTTCACGGGTATCTCCTGGTTGGGGTCCATTTGGGGGGGCGTCGGTTCGACCGAGCCTCCTTTTGGATACGTAGAAACCGCCCAGGGTTTGAACACGATGTCAGAAAGCTCCGGGTTGTGTCGTACGATCGGCGGATGTCGCAGGCTGTTGCTCCCGAGAGTCGCCTCCAGAAGGCCGCCCAGCTCACCATCTTCTGGCTCAAGACCTCGCGCCCCGGACTCTACTTCCAGTGGGTTTGGCTCTACCTGCTGCCGGTGGCGGGCACCGACGCTCACGCCTCACAGGTTTTCTGGCTCGGGTTGTTTTTCGCCACCGCACCTCTGAGCCTGCTAGTCTACGGCTGGAACGACCTCGCCGACCGCGAGCTCGACCGTCACAATCCCCGTAAGGACAGTTTTCTGTTTGGAGCGCGCGGCGAGCCCTGGCAGCTGCGGACCCTGCCGGCAGCGATCGTAGCGGTCAACCTGCCATGCTTCGTCTGGCTGGTGTCGCGCGGTGGGCTCGAGATGGCGCTGGTGCTGGCTGGCGTGGTGGCGGTGAACGCCGCCTACAACCACCCGCGCTGGGGCCTGCGCGGGCGGCCACCCTTCGAGCTGGTCAACGAGCTCGGCGTGCTGCTCTTGGTGCATCTGAGCGTGCTGCTCAACGATGTGCCGCAGCTGCCCTGGCAGACTTACCTCTACCTCTACGTCTTTACCGTCCACGCCCATCTGGTGGGCGAGGTCATGGATCTCGAGCCCGACCGCAAGGGCGGCCGGCGTACCGTGGCGCTGGCCCTGGGGCGTTTCTGGACCAAGACAGTGATCGTCGCGCTGGTGGCCTTCGAATGCTCGCTGCTACTGTTCGTCTTCGGCGACCTGGTGCTGGCGGCGATTCTCGCCGCTGGCCTGGTATGGCTGCTGGCGGATCTGTTCGTGCTCTTCAAGGATCGCGTCTACACTGTCGGCGAGATGCGACTGTTCGGGATCGCGATGAACATAGCCGGCTACGGCACCATTCTGTGGGCTCTCTATGCTGGCACCTTCAGTCGGGTCAACTAATCAGTCGGGTCAACTAAGGGGAAGCAACGGCATGCGAAGCAAGCGAACGATTCTAGGGCTACGTCTTGTACTGATCCCGTATCTCGTACTGATTCCGCTTCTCCTGCTGGCAGCGTGTAAGGGCGCTCCGCCAGCCGAGGTTGCCGCGCCGGCTGCGGCCGAGTCCGCGGAGGCCGCGAGCGGTCTGGCGGTTGGGAGTGAGGGGATGGTGTCGACGGCGCATCCGATCGCCACCGAAGCCGGGCTGGCAACCCTACGCCAGGGAGGCAACGCCTTCGATGCCGCGGTGACGATCGCTTCGACGCTCAACGTCGTCGAGCCGATGATGTCCGGCATGGGAGGCTACGGCACGATCCTGGTGTACGACGCGGAACAGCGAGAGGCACACTACCTGGACGCCAGCGGCAAGATTCCGCAGGCGGTGGACTCCGACGTCTATCGTGCACCGTGGCCGGGATACGAGGAGAACCGGCGCAACGCCAAAGCGATCTCGACCCCCGGCGCGGCCAATGCCTGGGAGGCGATGTCCGAGCGCTTCGGGACGCTGGCCTGGAGCGAGCTCTTGCAGCCGGCGATCCGTGCTGCAGAGGAGGGGTTCATCATCGATGAGCGAACCGCTTGGTTCATCGAGCTGGCGTTCCCCGACTTCCCCGAGCACGCCCGGGCGTTCTACGGGCAAGATGGTGCGCCCTTGCAGGCTGGCGCGCGCCTGGTGCAGCAGGACCTGGCGGCTTCGCTGCGTCAGCTGGCCGAGCACGGGGCCGCGGCGATTTACGGCGGGGAGCTCGGGCAGGCGATCGACGCCGCCATGCGGGAAGCCGGCAGTTTCCTCGCCCTACAAGATCTGGTGGACGACCGCGCCGAGTGGTGGCAGCCGATCTCGATCGACTATCGCGGCCATGAGGTGGTGACGCCGTCGGCCCCGGCCGGGGCCTTTCCCATGCTGGTGCGGTTGGGCATGATGAGCCTGGGTGACCCGAGCTCGGAAGGGCACAACAGTCTGGCCTACCTGCACCGTTTCGCCGAGGTGACCAAGCACGCTTACTGGACACGGCTCGCGTTCTCCGGAGATCCGGACGTCGAACCGCCGCCCTACGACCTCTTGCTGTCGGAAGACTACTGGCGGGAGCAGGTCGCGGCCATCGATCCGGCGGCCGCTACGCCGTTCGACGCCTCGAACATCGCCGACGCGCGGACCCACATCAACACGACGCATTTCGTGGTCGCCGATCGCTGGGGCAATGTCGTCTCCGCCACCGTGACCCTTGGGAATCTCTTCGGGAGTCGGATCATGCCCAAGGGCACCGGCATCTGGCTCAACAACTCGCTGGCTTACTGCACGTTCGAGCCCAAGGGCAATCCGATGGATGCTCATCCCGGACGCCGCAAGCTGTCGAGCGATGCGCCCTCGTTCGTGATGCGTGACGGCAAGCCTTGGATCGCCATCGGCACCCCGGGCGGTCATACGATCACTCAAACCGTGGCCCAGATGATCATGAATGCGATCGACTTCGAGATGAACATCCATGATGCCATCGCCGCGCCGCGCATCGCGTTCAATGTTCCGAACCATCTCGATGTCGACGAGACGCTTCCCCAGGAAGTCCGCGATCAGCTCGCTGCGATGGGGCACGAGCTCCGCGCCCGCCCGCTCGGCAATGCCAATGGCCTGACGATCGAGTATGGTGAGGACGGAGCCCCAAGCCGCTTCACGGGCGCTTCGGACCCGCGCGGCACGGGCTTGGCGAAAGGTTACTGATCCACTGCGGATCCCCTGCCGATCCACTTGCGCCTTCGAGGCGGGAGAGCACAAACTCGAGAGAGCCAAATCATGGACAAGATTAATCTCGATCAGAAATTCGGTCTGTTTTCAGAGCACTGGCAGCACAAGATCGTCGCCGAGCTCAACGGTCAGCACGTCAAGCTGGCCAAGCTGGAGGGGCCGTTCGTGTGGCACCACCACGAAGACGAAGACGAGCTCTTCATGGTGATCAAGGGCCGGCTGACCATGGAGCTGCGAGACGGTAACGTCGAGCTCGGCGAGGGCGAGATGCTGGTGGTACCACGCGGCGTCGAGCACCGGCCGGTAGCCGATGAAGAGGTGTGGCTGATGATGTTCGAGCCCGCCTCGACCGTGAACACCGGCAACGCCGGCGGCGACCGCACCGTGGCCCAACCCGACTGGATCTAGACGGTATTCCGTCCCGAAAAGAACGTTTGTGAGCTGGTAGGTCGCGCTGGTGGAACGAGCACGGCCGAGGACTGTTTGAGCTTGTAGCGGATTTGGAGCTCGTAAGTGCCTGAAGAGCAGGGCTATATGCAGTTTGCAGCTGGGCCGGCGAGTTTGCGAGGCCGCGCGCAGTCCACCAGCGCGACCTACTATCGATCGTTCCTGGGCGGGATGTAGGCTAACGCCGTGCGTGGCTGCGAGCAGATTCCCTGGCTGTACGATGGCTTCATGCGCCTGACCGAGCCGTTTGGCCTCGGGCGCTGGCGTCAGAAGCTGGTGCGTGGGGTCCGAGGGCAGACGCTGGAAGTCGGCAGCGGTACGGGGCGCAATCTACCGCTCTATGATCGCGATGCCCGGGTGGTGGCTCTCGATCCAGATCTCGCCGTGCTGCTTGCGGCACGGAAGCGTGCACCCTCGGTGCCGCTGGTGGTGGGGAGCGCGGAGACCCTGCCGTTCCGCCCCGCGACCTTCGAGACGGTGGTCTCGGGCCTGGTGTTCTGCAGCGTGCCGAATCCGCAGCGCGGCCTGCTCGAAGTCGCTCGCGTGCTGACCCAGGACGGTCAGCTGCGCATGATGGAGCACGTGCGCCATCCCAGGCCGTCTCTAGCTCGCCTGCAGGACACGATTCAGCCCAGCTGGACCTGGCTCACCGGCGGCTGCCATCCGAATCGCGATACCGAGGCGACAGTGGCGGCGGCGGGTTTTGTCATCGATCCAGCGTCGCGCCGCGGGCGCGGCGTCATGCGGCGTTTCGTGGCCCGCCGCCCCTGACGCACACGCCCGGTATGCCTGATTTGTAGCTCGAAGCCGTCAGCTCAAGGCGTCGGCCCTAGCGGCGAACTTGAAATCGAGCTCGCTGATGCCGCCCGCGTCGTGCGTGGTGAGGTCGATCACCACCCGGTTGTAGACGTTGAACCACTCGGGATGGTGATTCATGCCTTCGGCCACCAAGGCCACGCTCGACATGAAGCCGAACGCGGTAACAAAGTCGTCGAAAGCATATTCCTTGTGCAGCTTGCCATCGGCGAGCGTCCAGCCATCGAGCTCGCCGAGTCGTTGTTCGATCGCTTCCTGGGAGAGCTTTTCAACAGCCATCCTGATCCTCGTGGTTTGGGGTTTGTCGTGGCAGTGATTACGCCATCGTGAGGCTAGCAGATGCGAAAAGGCTGGGCGGCCGGCTTGCATAGCCTGCGCGTCGACGTCGAGGGTCTAGGTTTCGTATAACCTGGAGGACGCCCGCCCGGTATCCGTCGAGTCTCGCTCCATCAATGCCGACGTTATGAACCCCTCGTTTCATCACCGCTGCCTCGGGTTCGCCCTGGTCGGGCTGCTGACCGCGGCGCTGGCTGTGGCTCAAGGCCCGGCGACGGAGCCCGAGCCGGTCGTCGACGTGCGGACGCTGCTCGCGGTCGCCCCAACGCAGGGCTGGAGCGTGGCGCTCGATCCTGAATCCGGCCGCGTGCTGCGTTCGACCACCCTCGTGGTGGCCGCCCAAGACCTGGCCGACGGCTGGCTGGAGCTGACGCCGCTGGGTACCGCAGCGCCGGCGGCGGTAATTCGGCTCGGCGACCGCAGCGCCGCCGACGGCGATCTGCGCATCCCGCCGAGAATGGCCGACGGCGTGGCGATCCTGTGCTCGGGCGGTGAAGCCCTGGCGGTGCTGTGCGAGCAGATCTACCTCGAAAGCGCAGTGTGGCTAGCGGCCGACGCGTCGGCTGATATCGAGGTGCGTTTCGAGCCCGGCCTGGCCGTTTCCGGACGCTATCTGCTGGACGGCTGGGCGGTGGTCGGAGCGCGCGTCGCGGCGGTGCCGGTTGGCGTCGAGGCCGGTCGAGCATTCACCATGCCGCTCGAGCTCGGCAGCTCCGAAGGCGATGATGGGTCTCTACGCCGCGAGGTGATGAGCGACGCGGAAGGGCGATTCGTGCTGCCGCCGCTCGCCGCCGGCGCGTACTTCCTGGAGACCGTGCTGCCGTCGGGACGCGTCCATCGCTCGTCACCCTTCGAGCTGCCGTCGCCCGATAGCGCGCGTCGCGAAAGCGGTGCGGAAGCCGACGCTACCGTGACGTGGGATCTCGGCGAGATCGATGTGGCGGAGGGTTTGGTGGTGGCCTTTCAGGTGACCGACTGGCGCGGCCAGCCGCTAGCCGGAGCGCTGGTGGCGGCGCGGCAGGGATCGACGCCGTCGACGCTGGTGCGCTTTGAAGCCGCCACCGACGCCGAAGGTCAGGCCCGCCTGAGCGGCCTGTCGCCAGATCATCCCGTCCACCTGAGCTGCCGCAGGCCCGGCTACCTGAGGATCGAGCGAGAAGCGCCGCTGCTGCCGGTGCAGTTCAGCTGCGCGCTCGAGCCGCTGGCGGCGGTCGCGGGTGAGGTGATCGGGATCGACGGTCAGGTGCCGGAGGGGCTGGCGGTGTCGATCACCGCTGTCGCCGAATCTGCTCTCGCCGCCGCGCTAGCTGCTGCCGAACCCGGCGAGGATCCTGCTTTGCGAGAGTCTTCGCAGGCGTCGAAGCGCTCCCCCGAGCCAGTCGAGCTGCAGGTCGACGACGAAGGAGCCTTCATCGCTCTAGAGCTTGCGGCGGGAGTGTACCGGGTGCGAGCCGCCGCGCCGGGATTCGAAGCGGTCGACCGTGAGCTCGAGCTCGAGCCCGGGCAGCGGCTGATCATGGAGTCGATCGTCTTGCCGTTCGGCCGTCGGCTCGAGGCCCGAGTGATCGAGAAGGATAGCGAGCGTCCGCTGGCTGGAGTCGAGGTGACAGCCGTCTCACCGCCCGGAGCGGTAGCGGCGGTCAGCGACGCTGAAGGGATGGTGCGTTTCGCCGATCCCGGCAGCGACAGACTGGTGCTGCGGCTGCTGGCGGCCGAGCACGCCAGCCGTGAGATCTCGCTTTCCAAGGTTCAGCGGGAAGCGCAGCAGCCGCTGGTATTCGAGATGGAGCGCGCCGGCTGGCTGCGGGCGCTGGTTTGGGAGGACCGGCAAGGGGTGCCGTGCCAGGGCTGCCGACTGATGCTCCAGCCCTCGGCGGTAGAGCTGCTGACGGACGGCAGCGGCGAGGCGCTGTCTGAGCCGCTGCTGCCGGGGCGCTACCGCGTCTACCGGCCTCGGGTCACTCATCTCGGCTCGTCGGTGGTCGAGCAGGACGATGCCGAGTATCGCTCGGTGCGAATCGAGCCGGGCGAGATCGCGACGGTGCGATTCGGAGAGCTCCGTCGCCAGCTGCGCGTGCGATTCAATCCGGGACTGCCGCCGGCGCCTGGCGGTGCGCCCTGGTCGCTGTCGGTGCGAGCGCGTCGCCACGTCGAACGCTACTGGCCGGAAGCCGACGGCAGCTTCATCATCGATCAGCCACCGCAACAAGCGGTACAGCTCTTCCTGCAAACCTACGTTGCCGAGACCGCTTCGGAGATGGAGATCTGGCAAGTCGATCTCGCGGCCGAGGGCCTCGATCGCGAGCTGACGCTGGAGCTGGGCTCGGCGGCGGTGACTGGCCGTGCCAGCGTCAGCGGCGAGCCGTTGGCCGGCGAGTGGATGCATCTCAAGACGCTGGGCAACGCCACCGTCGGCTCCGTCAAGACGCGTGCGGATGGCTCGTTTCACCTGCCGCTGGTGCCGGCTGGCATCTATGCCGTGGCGATCGGCGACCTCAACATCACGTTCGCCAGCCTGCGATCCGGCGTCACGCTCGACTTGGGAGCGTTTCAGCTGCTCCCCGGTGGGTTTTAACCAGCGGTCCTGGCCAGGGGTTTGATCGCCTCCGGCTCCTCTGATAGCTTCCCGCGTCCGAGACCGACCGAGGAGACAACCATGCATCAGCAACCGGTCAAAGATCCCTGGATCGCCTTCCACAAAGCACGCCCCAACGCGCGCATGCGGCTCTTTTGCCTGCCCTTCGCCGGCGGCGGCGCCATCACCTACCGCGACTGGCCGAATGAGATGCCGGCCGAAGTCGAGGTCATGCCCATCCAGCTGCCGGGCCGCGAACGGCGGTTGCGCGAGGCTGCCTACACTCGCATGGAGCCGCTGGTCGATGCGCTCGACGCCGCCCTGGCGCCGTACCTCGACAAGCCGTTCGCCATCTTTGGACACAGCATGGGTGCCGCGATCGGCCACGAGTGGACGCGACGGCTGAAGCAAGCTCATGGCCTGGCTCCGGTGAGCCTCTTGGTGTCCGCCCGTCGGGCGCCTCACATCTCGAGTGAGGACAAGTACTACCTGCTGCCGGACGGCGAGTTTCGAGAACATCTTCGGGAAATGAACGGTACTCCGGGCGAGGTTCTCGCCAACCCCGAGCTGATGGAGCTACTGCTGCCGCTGCTGCGCGCCGACTTCGAGCTCAACGATACTCACGAGCCGGCTCTGCAGCCGCTGCTGGATTGCCCGGTTTCGGTCTATGGTGGTCTCGAAGACGCTGAGATCTCGCGCTCCGACCTGACCGCATGGGAAGACACCACCACCGGCAGCTACAGGCTGCGCATGTTCGAAGGCGACCATTTCTTCCTGAACGCCGGCCGTGCCGCGGTCCTCGAAGCGGTCGTCGAAGACCTCCTGGGCTAGGCTAGATCGCTCAAAGCCCGCTCCGCTCAGCGCTTGGCGTTGCTCCATAGCAGCGTCGAGCGTTGTTGACGTGGTGCGAAGGTTTCGTGCGTCGCAGTCAAGGCAAATTGGCGATGGCTCGAGTCGCCTTAATGTCCCCTGTAATAGCCAATTTGTATTGTCGGGCCATCCCAGAAACTCAGTGGTCCCAATCAACAAAAAGGAGAGTTGTATTAATGTTCGTAAAGAAGCATGCCGTTAGTTTTTCTGTTGCGACCTTGTTGATGATGAGCTTTGCCGGCGCCGCGCTGGCAACCGGTGGATCACAGGCCCCGAGCATTGTCGGTAGCTGGCAGGCGACAACGACACTCGAGCCCGCCGGAGAAGAGTCTCTCGCATTGTTCACATTTAACGGTGACAATACCTTCGTCGCCACGGGGCCGGACGCCTCCTTCAGCGTAGCTCATGGTGCCTGGAAGCAGATCGGTCCTCGAAAGTATCGTTTGGGCAACATCGGCTTCGTTTACGATGCGAGCGGTGGTATCGCGTTCCGCATCGAGAACCGCACTATTCTCAAAGTCAGTGCCAACGGCAACCGTTTCATCGCTGAGTTCGAATCCGACTTGACCCTTCCAGACGGCACGGTAATCCAGACGACTACCGGCAGCTCCGAGGGTCGGCGGATCAAGCCCAACCTCTAGTCTTTCCGCGAAGGTCTCTTCGCGAAGTGGATGGGTTGCGCGCAGAGAGCTGGATGGGCCGCTGGGGGGAGGAGCCAGCATCTCTGTTGCGCAGCCCTTGCGCTTCGTTGCGCAGTCCTTGCGCTTCGTTGCGCGGTCCTTGCGCTTCGTTGCGCAGCCCTCGCGCTTCGTTGCGCAGTGCGGGACAAACTGGAGCCCACCAGGGAAGAAAGCCTGGACAAACCTTGGAGAATCGACAAAGCAGAGGTACAATATAGAAAGATATTTACGTTAGCAAATATAAGGGGCAAAGCAGCGCAACGATGGCAGAACGGTCATGACAGAGATGGCAGAACGGTCAATGTCACAACTTCTGTAAGGGTCTACGAGCATCCATCCGCAATGACGCGAAATCTACTGCTGAACCGTACGGTAGGCGTCGTCTTTCGGTGGACGGACCCGCTGCATCAGGATCCAAATATGTGCTTGCGTAAAGTGTGTAAAGTGTAAGGTGATTTGATAGAGACTCTCCTCGGAGTCCCGGCATTGCCGCTTTTGCTGTCGGGGATCACGAGCCGGGGGATGAATCAGCTGGATCGAAAACAGCTGGCTTTCCGAAAGCGTCATCGAGAAGGGGTCATCGATGTTGGCGGTGAGTGAACGATCAGCGCACGCGACGAGCCACACGGGTCAAACCCAAAGCGACGTGAGCGCCAGGATCGCGGGGAGGCGGGTACGACAACGGACTCCAGTCCTCAGCGCGATTTTTCTGGCCGCAGTACTATGCGCTGTCCCGCTCGGGGCAGATTCCAACGACGCACGCACGGCACTCGAGGTGCGGTTGACCGGCGAAAGCCTGGCCGCAGGTGACGCTGCGGTGACGCTGGTCGCACCGGATGGCAGTAGCCAAACCTTCCACGACGAGGAGGGCGACGGCTCGCTGTCGATCCGTCCGCAAGGGCCGGAAGGTAACTATCGCGTCACTATCACGGCGGGAGAGCATCGCGTCACCCGAACCGTCACCCTGCTCGGCGGTGGTGAGGTGGTGCTGACCTATGACCAGGGCGACGAGGTAGCCGTCGCCTATCGCGGCCTGATGTCGGCCGAAGACGAGATCGTGGTTACTGCTCGCAAGCGGGAAGAGAACCTGCAGCAGATTCCCGTCTCGGTTGCTGCCTTCACCGGGGAGCAGCTCGAATCTCGGGAAGTTCGCAGCCTGCGAGACGTTGGTGATTTTGCGCCCAACGTCGATTTCAGTATCACCAACGGGCTCGGCGGCACAACGTCTGAGGCAACGGTCTATATCCGGGGCATCGGCCAGATCGATACCGCGCTGTTCGCCGATCCGGGAGTCGGCATCTACGTCGACGGGGTCTACCTGGCGCGAGCCGGCGGTAGCGTGCTCGACCTGCTCGACCTCGAGCGCGTCGAGATTCTACGCGGTCCCCAGGGAACGCTGTTCGGCAAGAACACGACCGGCGGGGCGATCAGCCTGATCACCCGCAAGCCGGGCCCCGACCGCGCGTTCGAGATCGACCTGACCGGCGGCGAGAACGACCGTCTGGATTTGCGGGCCTCCGCCAATCTGCCATTGTCTGATAAGGCTTTCGTGACGGTGGCTGCGGCTTCGACAAATCGCGACGGTTTTGCCGAATCCCTCGCCAACGGCGAGCGGCTGGCCGACGACAACCGTGATGCGCTGCGCGCTTCGCTGCGCTGGCTGCCGAATGAGAGTACGGTCGTCGACGTCTGTGCCGAGGTTGCGCGCGAGCGCGAGAAAGCGGCGGATCAGCCTCTGCTGGCGATCGTCAGCACGCCATTGATCGATTTCTACAACACGGTGTTGGCCGGCAGCGGTTTCACGCCGATCAGCAATGACTTTGTCACCGGCGACCTGCGGACCTCCAACGCCACCGCCGAGAGTCGCAACGATGGAGACGTCGGCGGCGCCACCGTGACGGTGACTTGGACGTCGGGGGAGATCGACTTGACCTCGATCTCCGCCTTCCGTCAGATCGAATTCGATGTCGCTTCTGATGGCGACGGTTCGCCGGTGCGCCTTGCCGAGCGCTCGTTTCTCCAGAATCAGGAGCAGCTGAGCCAGGAGATCCACGTCAGCGGGCGGGCCTACGATGATCGACTGTCCTGGCTGGTCGGTGGTCTGTACTTCACTGAATCGTCAGACGAGGATAGCTTGACCCTGGTGCTCGGTGATCTCTTCGAAGCGCTGGAAGCGGCTCCCGGCCCGATCTACGCGCCGCCTGGGGTACCCGGCTTTCTTTGCTCTCCGGGACCACCGCCGCCCGGCGTGCCGTGTTTTGGAGGTGCTGGCAATCCGGCCAACTTCGCCTTCTTCCTGGGTGCAGGAGATTTTGAGCGCATCGATCTCGAGACCGACAGCTGGGCGCTGTTCGGAGAGGGCACCTACGAGGTGAGCGATCGGCTGAGCGCCACTTTTGGACTGCGCTACACCCTCGAGGAGAAGCGGTTCGACTTCTTCCGTGATCCCGGCAGCGGCGCGCCCGACGTGGTGCTATCGAATCGTGATGATTGGGACGCGCTATCGCCACGCTTCAGCCTGGCCTACCAGCTGACCGAAGACGCCCTGGTCTACGCTTCGGCGGCCCGTGGCTTCAAGAGCGGCGGCTTCAACGGCCGGCCCCAGGATCGCTTGGCGCTCGATCCCTTCGATCCCGAAACGGTATGGTCTTACGAGCTGGGCTGGAAGACCGACTTTGCCGATAATCGAGTGCGGCTCAATGGAGCAGCGTTCTACAACGACTATACCGACATCCAATTCTCGGCTTCGCTCAACATCGACGGCACGCCGTTCTTCGTCATCCAGAACGCGGGGCAGGCAGAGGTTCAGGGCTTCGAGCTCGAGCTGGCGGCCCAGCCGGCGCGCGGCTTCGACCTGACGGCAGGCGTCGGCTACATCGACACCGAGTACACCGAGCTCGACAATGTCGATGGCGTGACCCTGGACGGCGTTCTCCCCAAGACGCCGGACTGGACCTTCAACATCTCGCCGCAGTACGCCTTCCCGGTGCAGAGCGGCGGCACGGTCACCCTACGAGCCGACTACCGCTATCGTGGCGAGGTGTTCAACGATGTCTCCAATACGCCGTTGATTGCTCAGGACGCCTATGGGCTACTCGGCGCGCGGGTCGCCTGGACCAGCCAGTCGACCGACCTGGAAGTGGCGCTCTTCGGCACCAACCTGACCGATGAGCAGTACCTCGAGCACGGTTTCTTCGCCGCCGCCTTCGGCGCCGCTGTCGGCGTCTCGGGCCGCCCTCGCGAGTGGGGCCTCACCGTTCGCCGCCGGTTCTAGAGGCGTTCGAGTCACTCTTTGGCGGCCGCGAGCGGCACCGCGAAGACGACCAGCACGGTGAGGTCTTCCTCAATATCGTGAAAGCGGTGCTCGACGCCGGCCTTGACATACAGAATGCTGCCCGCGGCTACGTCCACGCTTTCGCCGGCGGCCTTGAAGCGCGCTTTGCCCGAGATCACGTGGCAGATCTTGTCGCGGTCGTGGGGGCGCTGCGGGTCCTTCTCGCCTTTGGCCAGCTGGTAGATCCCGGTGCTCAAGCTGGGAACCCGCAGGAAGCGCAGGTAGGCCCGGCCGGATACGTCGCGCTGCGCGGCCAGCTCTGAGAGCTCGAAGGCCTGCCACTTCAGTCCCGCCGCCTCTTGCGCCCAGGAGCTGAAGACCATTGCGCTCGGGATCAACGTGATGAGCCCCGCTGCCAGAAGAAGAAAGACAACTGAAAGTCGATGGCGTCGAGGGTTCATGGCGTGGCTCCTTCGCGGATAGACTGGCGGCAATGTGGGGGAGAAGGATGGCACATCGCTGCAGGTGCTCGGACGTTGATTCTATCGCCGGGCACGGCGTAGCCATGGCGCCATGAATCGAAGGCTCGGCGCGTTCGAAAGCGCCTTGGCGCTGAGCAACGACTTTTCGCCGCTCAATGTGGTGGCCGTGCTGCGGATGGCGGCCGGGCCTGAACCCTCGGCCTGGACTCGAGCCCTGGCGACCGTCCAGAGTCGGCATCCCGCCCTCAGGACCCGAATCGTCAGGCGACCGAGGGGGTACGCCTTCGAGCCTGGTGAGGCGCTCGAGATCCCGCTGCGCTGCGTGCCGCGCGAGGATCCCGAACGCTGGGTCACCGAAGCCGAGACCGAGCTCAACCAGCCGTTCGCCGGCCACCGAGGGCCGCTGCTGCGGGCGGCCATCGTCGGCTCCGGCCAGGGCGCCTGCGAGCTGCTGCTGACCTTCCATCACAGCATCATGGATGGCGCCTCGGCACTGCAGCTGTGCCGCGAGCTGTTGCTTCTCGCTGCCGGTGAAGGTACCGCCGATCTGGAGCCGTCCAGCCTGCCCGAGCCGCCGACGGCCGAGCGGCTCTTCCCGGAGTCGTATCAGGGCTGGCGGCGTCATATGCGATTCGCTGGCTTCGCCTGCCGCCAGATGGGTGGCGAGCTGCACGATCTATGGCGGGCCCGCGGCCGGTGGCATCCGCCGCCGACCGAGCCGTGCCGCAGCCGCATCCTCTCGTTCCAGCTGTCCGAGTCCGCTACGGCTGCCTTGACGCGTCGAGCACGTCAGGCACGCGTTACCCTGCACAGTGTGTTCGATGCCGCGCTGTTGCTGGCGGTGGCTCGCCGCCGCTACCGCGGTGAGCGACTGCCCCTGCGTCATCTGGTGTTCGCCAATTTGCGGCCCTACCTGGTGCCGCCGGTCGACAACGAGCCCCTTGGCGCCTACTTCTCCATGCTGCGGTTCTCGACCCTGATGCATCCTGACCGTGAGCTGTGGCCGCTCGCCGCGGAGATCAACGCCGTGGTGCATTCGGCTGCGAAGCGTGGGGACAAGTATGCTTTCTTCCTGGCCAGCATCCTCTTCATGCGAGCCATCCTCGGGCTCGGTCGCCAACGCATGGCAGCTACCGCACTCAGCTATACCGGGGTCACCAAGCTTGGGCCGCCGGATCCTTTCGAGGTACTCGGGGTGCACGCTTTCGCGTCGAATTTTCGCCTCGGGCCAGAAGCCTCTGCCCAGATTAGATGGTTCGCGGGTCGCTTGTGGTGGGATATCCTCTATCTCGACTCGGAGATGACCGGCGACGAGGCAAAGCAGTTGGCTGGCGAAATTCAGCAAACCCTGTCACACGTTTGACTCGCTTCCTTCTTTCGTCAGAAACTCGAGGGGAACGTCTTGACCCGCCCGCGCCAACGCGTTTCGATCGCTGAGATCCAGAACCTGGTGAGCCTGCAGCTCGGTATTTCAGAGGTCGGTGAAGATGCTCAGCTGGTATCGGAGCTCGGGGCAGAATCGGCTGATCTGATCAATCTGGTCGCGGCGGTCGAGGACAAGTATGTCGTGCTGATCACCGAGGACGAGATCCCGGAGATCCGTTCGGTTCGCGACCTCTTCGAGCGCGCTCGCGGCTGACGGCGGATGCTGGCGCCGCGTTTTCAAACCCTGCTCGAGATGCTCGAGCATCGGGCCAGCGAGCAGCCCGAGCGGCCGGCGCTCACCTTCGAAGAAACGGTGACGACGTTCGGCGAGCTGTGGCGGCGGATCCATCGAGCAGCGCTGATGCTTCGCCGTCGCGGTCTGGAGGATGGCGACCGAGTGGTGATCGCTCTGCCCAACGGGCCGGAGCTGTTCGTCGCCTTTTACGGCGTCCAGCGAGCCGGTGGCATTGCGGTGCCAGTGTTTCCGCGCTCCGGCGCTCGCCGTCTACAGGGGTTGGCGGATCTGTGCGAGGCGCGCTGGTGCATTGTCGTGGATTCGAAAGCGTTGGATCGCGGGCCGGCGGTCGAGGGTCTCGAGATACTGTGTAGTAACGAGCTAGGCGAACGCGGCATCGACATCGGCGTCGACATTGGCGTCGACCCGCGCGGCGATGCTGGCTCCGCTCGGCTGCCGAAAGTTCGGCCCGACGACCTGGCCTACATCCAATACACCTCCGGGTCCACTGGCGAGCCCAAGGGCGTGGCCTTGAGCCACGCCATGGTGCTGGTGAACCTCGAACAGTTGATTGCCGGCATGCGCATAACGCCGCGCGAAGTCTTCGTCAGCTGGCTGCCCGTGCACCATGACATGGGGCTGGTGCTCGCCACTATGGTGCCGTTCTATCTCGCAGCCAAGCTGGTGCTGTTGCCGGCTAGCTTGACCCAGGTGCGCCAATGGCTGACGGCGATCGAGCAACATCGAGGCACCTTCACCGCCGCGCCAGACTTTGCTTACCGCCTCTGCCTGCAGCGGGTACGTGATCCCGCGGCGTTTGATCTCAGCAGCCTGAGAGTGGCCTTGAATGCCGCCGAGCCGGTGCGCACCGCGACCCTCGAGGGCTTCGAGGCCGCGTTTGGCCTGCAACACGTCATGGTTGCGGGCTACGGGCTTGCGGAAGCCACCGTTGGCGTCAGCATGGCTGAGCCCGGCTGGCCGTGGCGGGCCGACGAGCGGGGGTGCGTTGCGGTGGGCAAGCCGTTTCCTGCCGTCGAGCTGGCGATCCTGCGGGACGGAACGCTCGTCGGCCCCGGTGAAGTGGGAGAGATCCTGGTGCGTAGCCCGGCCAACACCCGAGGCTACTACCGTGCCCCCGAGACCCGTAGACAGCTGTTCTGGCATGGCTACCTGCGGACCGGCGACCTCGGCTATCTCGATGCGTCTGGCGAGCTCTTCGTGGTGGGACGCGCCAAGAACCTCATCATTCACGGCGGCCGCAACATCGCTCCGCGAGAGATCGAAGAAGTGGTCGATCGGCTGCCTGCGGTACGGTCCTCGGCCGCGGTGGGGATCGACCGGGGACGTGCCGAGGGCGAGCAGGTCTTCGTCTTCGTCGAGGTGCGTCCGCGGTCCGCTACCGAGGATGCGGAACGACAAGCCCTGGTGATCCAAACCGTCGGCGAGATCCATCGCGAGCTGGGGTTTCGACCCGGGCGTGTCTATCTGATGAAGCCGCGAGCCATAGCGCTGACCCACAATGGCAAGGTGAAGCATCGTGAGCTCGCAGCGCGCTACCGTGACGGGCGTTTGCGGGACGAAGGTTGGATCGTGTTTCCGGACTATTGACCGGCTACATCCAACGGCGAGCCCTTCCGCGAAGACGTCAATAGCTCCGCATCTGAAGCTCCCGAATCTGGCGGCTGCAACTATTGCTCAAGGGACGCGTAGCACAGAGGATCGGCAGTGGGTGGACGGACGGGTAATTCGATGAAGCGACGTCACAGCTTGGGTAGCGAGTCACCGCATCGCGGCTGGACCCTGGGAATTCTGCTGCTGTTGGCGCTCGTCTCAGCGGCCTCGAGACCGGCCGCCGAGACGCGATTGGCCGTCGATGCCCGGCTGGCGACGGTGCCGTTCAAGATGGTGCAGGGCAAGATCCTGCTGCCGGTAAGGGTCAACGGCTCTCAGATCTACGATTTCGTGCTGGACACCGGCTCGCCGGTGATGCTGTTGGCGGCACCGGAGCTGGCGCCGGCCATGAAGCTCGAGCCGGGACGGCGATTGACCCTCAGCGGTGCTGGCGACGGCCGGGCGCCGGAGGCGTGGCGCGCCGAGGACGTCACCATCCGCATCGAAGCTCAGACCGGTCTGGTGGAGCTTGCCGGCCAATCGATGTTCGTGCTGGCGGAGAATCCGCGGTTCGGGGCCTATCTGGGCGTGCCGGCCTACGGCATCATCGGCCGTGAGCTGTTCGATCGCTATATCGTCGAGCTCGACTTCGAGCGCCTGATGATGACGCTCTATGCGCCCCAGCACTACACCTACCGTGGCAGCGGCGAGGTCATCGATATACGGATGGTAGGCGGCCATCCACACTGTGATGGCGTGCTGGTGCTGCCCAATGGCGATCGTCATACCCTCGATTTGGTGATCGACAGCGGCGCCGGGCTGGCGCTGACCGTCATCCCGGATCGCGCCACCGGTTTGATGGTGCCGGCAGGTGCTCAGGCGCGACGCTTGGGCCGAGGCCTCAACGGCGAGATTCGAGGCTGGGTCAGCCGCACGCCGCGTCTCGAGCTCGGCGAGCTGGCGCTGAGTGAGGTCGTGACCGCGTTCGCCGAACGCGAATCCGGTATCGCACCGCGTGCCCAGGCCAATCTCGGGGCGGAGATTCTGCGGCGATTCCGGGTCATTTTCGACTACCGGACGCGGCGCATGATCCTCGAGCCCAGCAAAGCGATCGACGAACCGTTCGACATCGATATGAGTGGCCTGCTGCTGCGGGCCGAAGGGACCGGGCTGGATCAGCTGATCATCGAACAGGTGCGCGAGGGCTCACCCGCGTCGGTCGTGGGCATCGAAGCAGGAGATCGTCTGCTGACACTCGACGGTCGGCAGGTCAGCCTCGAAGAGGCGACCGACCTGTTGCGTCAGCGCGACGGCTACGTCCTGCCCTTGACCGTGTATCGCGACGGGCGGCGGCTCGCCAAACAGCTGACGCTGAAGCGCGACGTCTGAATCGCGTCAACCGGCCCTCGGGGCGTGAAATGGCCCTGCGAATCCCGGCGCCAATGGCTCTTGTACCCCGCGCCCCAAGGGTTAGTCTGTGTCTGGCCTCGTCTAGGGCTGTACTGAGCAACACAGATCGACTGGAGAACCGAAATGCGCCGTCCCGACCCCTCAGAGTACGCGGAATACTATGGCCTCTATGTGAATCAAGTGCCCGAAGGAGATATCTTCGAGCTGCTGACGACCGGCGTAGAGCAGACGGTTCGAACGCTTGGCAACCTGCCGGCGGACTGGGAATCCTTCGCCTATGAGACGGGCAAATGGACGCTGCGTGAGATCGTCGGCCATCTGTTGGACGTCGAGCGCGTGTTCAGCTATCGCGCCGTGAGCATCGCGCGACGTGATCCGGCGGCACTGCCCGGCATGGATCAGGACTTCTGGGCCAAAAGCTCCAAGGCTTCTGCGCGACCGCTGGCGGATCAGCTGGCCGAGCTCGAGATCGTGCGGAGCGGTACCCGGGCGCTGTTCGAGAGTTTCGACGACGCGATGTGGGATCAGCGCGGTGTGGCGAGCGATTGTGAATTCAGCGTCCGCGCCTTCCCCTACATCATCGTTGGCCACGAGGTCCACCACTTGAAGGTGGCTGAGGAGCGCTATCTCGGCCCCTTGAGAAGCCGAGCGTAGCGGTTGGGTTCAGCCGTCGCCACATCGTCGCCACAGTTCTCCGCCGCCTTGCCTCATCGCATGGCGGGGCCCGGCACGGCAGCATGGTCTCATGCTCCCAAGGAGGTCGCGATGACGCAAGGTGACACATTGAAGCAAGATACAGAAGATCGATTGAGTGTACGGACGTCGGGGCAGTGGCACGAGCACTACGTGCGCAATGCGGCACGACGTCCCGAAATCCCATGGCAGGAGGGTGAAGGCCAGGCGGCGCTGACGGCTGCAGAGAAGCGGGCGATCGGTTCCTCGCTACAGGCCTGGCAGCTGGGCGAGACGTCAGACGGCAGTCACCTGCTGGCTGCTGCCGGGCGTTACGCTCGCCAGCAGCAGGACCCCCTGTTCCTCGAGGTAGTGCGCTGGTTCATTCGTGAAGAGCAGCGTCACGGCTCGGAGCTCGGGAAGTTTCTGGACCAGGCGGGCATCCCGCGGATTCACAGGAATTGGGGAGATACGCTGTTTCGCGCGATCCGCTACAGCGTGCCGAGTATGGAGGTCTGGGCCTCGGTAGTGATCATGGTCGAGACGCTGGCGCTGATCTACTATCGCGCTCTGCGTGACGCCACGCGATCCCCGGTGCTGCGGCATATCTGCCAGCAGATCCTGCGCGATGAAGTGCACCATATCCGCTTTCAATACGAGCGGCTAGCGATCCTGCTGCGTCGTCGTCCGCGCTTCTTGCTGCGGCTGACCTTCGGGCTCCAGCGCTTGCTGTTCGGGGGTACCACCCTGGCGGTTTGGGCGGGTCATCGGCGAGTGCTGCGCGCTGGCGGCTTCACGTTCGGCAGCTTCTGGAAGTCTGCCTGGCTGCGGATGGAGTTTGCCTGGCGGCGTATGGATCCCGCGCGCTACCGGTGGGCCGAGACCGAGGCCGGTCATGAAGCGACCGCTGCCCTGGCGATCGATTGACGCTGCCTCAGTCTCATAGGGAGTGAGCCAACGCGTCTCGAAGGAGCCGCTCCGCCTTTGATGATGGGCACTTGGCAGAGCCAGAGTCTGTCGGACCGCGCATTTGGCAGAATAGGGGGATAGATATAAACTACTAGGCCCTATGTCGATTCCTGGGCCTTTGCCCCTTTCCAAGCCGCACCGAATGCGACGGCGCACAGGATGCCGAACGCCGGGTATGCGCCGGGTGAGCGCTGCGATCCTGGTGCCGATGGCCATCTTGGGTTGGGCAGCGGTGGCTGGCTCGCCCGCCGAGGCGAAGGTGCAGATCAAGGTCAAGCCCGACGGCACCAAAGTCGTATACGACACCGCGGATTCTTACTACGTGCGGAACGTTTCGGGCAGCCTGCGGCCGGTGCCGGGCACTGATCTCGCAGGCCTGATCGATCACTACGCCCGGGACCGAGGCCTGAGCCCGCAGCTCGTGCAGGCGGTCATCCAGGTGGAGTCGGCGTACAATCCTCGGGCTCGCTCGCGCAAAGGGGCGATGGGCTTGATGCAGCTGATGCCGGGGACCGCACGGCTGCTGCGCGTCAAGGATCCCTATGATCCCGCCCAGAACATTCGGGGTGGCACGCTCTACCTGCGCCGCCAGCTCGATCGCTTCTCTGGCGACCTCAGTCTGGCGCTGGCGGCATACAATGCTGGCCCGGGTGCGGTCACCCAATACGGTGGTATTCCGCCTTATCGTGAGACCCGCAATTACGTTCGCAAAGTCCTCAGCCTGTATCGTGGAAGTCCTGCCAAGGCTCAACCGGCGCCGGTCAGTCGGGTGGCGCAGCAAACGCCACAGCAGAGCAAGCCGGCCGTGGCACCAGCGCAGCGTGGTAAGAAGGTCTACATGAGCCGGGACGGCAGTCGGATCCGGTTCACCACCAAGCGGCCCCAATCTGATTGACGCCAGCTCCTGCGTCGAAGGACCGCTGACGAGCGTCTCCGCAATTCTCGGCACCCGTACGTCATCACGCTCCGAACTCGTCTCCAACCCTAGGCACCAAAACCGACTGCGCGCTTCCGAATCTCGCGACTCAACTCCTCGTCGTTTCAGCTAGTGGACTCGAAGCTCCCCTCCTCCTGGTCGGAGGTGTTCACGGTTCCGAACACCTTGACGTTTCTGCGCATCTTGCTGGTGCCGATTCTGGTCGTGGTGCTGTTGACCAAATTCGAGGGCAAAGAGTTCGTCGGCCTCGGGCTGTTTCTGCTGGCGGCGCTGACCGACTTTCTCGACGGCTTCATTGCGCGGCGCTGGGGGCTGGTCACCCGTCTCGGCAAACTGCTCGATCCCGCCGCTGACAAGATCCTGACTTCGGCGGCCTTCATCTCGCTGGTCGAGCTGGGACGCGCACCGGCCTGGATCGTAGTCACCATCGTGGCGCGAGAGTTCGCCATCTCGACCCTGCGCAGCGTCGCCGCGTCGCAAGGCTTGGTCATCTCGGCTGCCTGGTCCGGCAAGCTCAAGACGGTGTCTCAGGTGTTGGCGATCGCCCTGCTAATCTTCTACGAGCAGCTCGGCTCATGGCAGCAGCTCGGCAACTGGGCGCTGCTGGCTGCGCTGATTCTGAGCGTCTACTCGGGCATCGAATACGGCGTGAAATACACTCGCACCGTGCTGCGTGGTCCCGAGAACGACACGGCTGAGCAATGAAGGCGATCGAGCTAAGGCTCGCGATACTTCTCGAACCAAGCGAGGATGTGAGCGACCTTGGTCATCAGGTTCGAGGGCCTGTTGGCGATACCGTGTGAAGCGTCGGGAATGCGCACCAGCATAGTGTCGACTTGCCGCAGCTTGAGCGCCTGGTAGTACTGCTCTGATTCGGACATCGGCGTGCGGTAGTCGGCTTCGCCGGTCAACAGCATGGTGGGCGTCGTCACCTTGCCGACGCGAGACAACGGTGAGCGCTTGTGGTAATGCTCGGGGTGGTCCCACGGGAAGCCTGGAAACCAGTACTTGTAGAAGAACGGGTAGCCGTCCGCGGTGAGCGCGAAGCTGGTCCAGTTGATCACCGGCTTGGCGGAGACCGCGGCTCGAAAACGGTCCGTGGTGCCGACGATCCAGGCGGTCAGCACGCCCCCGCCGCTGCCGCCGGTGACGAAGAGGTTGTCGGGATCGATATATCCGGTGGCGATCATCGCATCGATACCGGACATCAGGTCGTCGTAGTCGTTGCCGGGGTAGGCATGGTGGATCAGATTACCGAACTCTTCCCCGTAGCTCGTGCTGCCGCGTGGATTGGCGTAGAGCACCACGTAGTCCGAAGCCGCGAATAGCTGCACCTCGGCGGCGAAGCGATCGCCATAGTCCGAGAATGGGCCGCCGTGGATCTCGAGGATCAGCGGGTACTTCTTGCTGGCGTCGAATTCCGGCGGCTTGACGATCCAGCCCTGGATGCGACGGCCATCGTGGGACGACTTCCACCACAGCTCCTCGACCTGACCGAGCTCTCTGTGACCGAAAAGGTCATCATTGAGGCGGGTTAGGCGACGCGGCTCTTCTGCCTCGCCATACTGCGCCGTCGCGACGTCTGCCGGATGATCCGGACGGGTGAGGGTGTAGGCGAGGGTGCCGCTTGGAGCGACCGAAAACGAGCCGCCGCCGTAGGGGCGGCCAAGCGACGTGCCGCCCAGGTCTGAAGCTACCGTCTCGACCTCACCGTCAGCTTCAACGTAGCCGACCCGACCGTTACCTTGGTCGGTGTAGTTGAAGAAGATGCCTTTGCCGTCGGCACTCCACACCGGTGAGCGGACATTGCGATCGAGGTCTGGAGTCCACACTTCCGGCTTGCCGCCATCGCGTGGCATGACGTAGAGCTGCTCGACCTGGAAGCCCTGAAATCGGTCGTCGTAGCCCACGTAGGCGATGCGCGTGCCGTCCGGCGACAGTGCGGGCGAGTGGTCCGGCCCCTGGCGGTCGGTGAGGGCGCGGATGGTGCCGTCCGCGAGCTGCACCTCGTAGATCTCGGAGTTCTCCGTGTCGTACTGCCAGTTTTCGTTGCGATTGCCCGAGAAGATCAGCGCTTTGCCGTCCGGCGTCCACGCTGGCCGAGCGCGATGGTCGAAGGCGCCGGAGGTGATCTGACGCGGCGTGCCGCCCTCGGCGGAGAGGACAAAAATGTGGTGGTGACCGGGATCGAGGTAGCCGGCGCCATCGGCGCGATAGATCAGGCGATCGATGGCGATCGCGTCTTCAGCCCATTCCGCGCCGTCCGGCTTCTTGGGCAGCTTGACGAAGGGCGCAGCCGACTCCTTGACCTGCATCGAGAACGCGATCCACTTGCCGTCCGGCGACCATGAGAGCCCGCCCGGCGAGCTGGTGAGCTGGGTCAGGCGAGCGATCTGGCCGGTGTCCATCCAGCGCACGAAGAGCTGCGACGAGCCATTCTCGTTGGAGACGTAGAGCAAGCGTTTGCCGTCCGGGGACCAGCGCGGTGACCGATCGTTGGCGACGCTGTGGGTCAGGGGGCGATGGTCGCTACCGTCGGTGGCGACCGTCCACAGATTCGACCGCCTGCGGTCGGACATCACGTCCATGAAGTTCCGCAGGTAGACGACCTGGCGGCCGTCCGGGGAGATCTGAGGGTCCGAGGCCCACTCCAGCTCGAAGACGTCCTTCAGCTGGAAGCGATCGGCGGGCGCCGCGGTGAGAGGAAGGGTCAGGGCTGCCAGCCCCAGGATCAGCACGAGTCGACGGACTTGGGACATGACACGGACCTCGTTCTTCTGAGCGGGTCGGGAACCCGGCCTCAAGCTTTGGTTTCGGGTAACTGGCGTACCCGGTGT
>JBCCEE010000041.1:0-32244 GCA_039030415.1 Acidobacteriota bacterium | reverse complement strand
CAAGAGAGCGGAGCCACCACTGAATGCGCGACCGCCATATATAGCCGTATATATTTTCGTTTCTTGAGCGATGATCCGCTACCTTCACCACCGCTAGCCCCCAGGCTCTACGATACGGTGCCTTCGGGCCTCGAACGCCGAGATGAAAGAGTTTCGCGCTTGGCAGGCTGTTTCGGTATTCGTTTGTGTCGAACAGCGCGCGGCCATGGAATAGCTATTCGCTAGCGAAGTCGTTCATGGCCATGCCGGGACGATCTCCGGGCGACGAGCGAGCCTTTGGGAGGCTAGCGGTCGTCGCCGGAGCCCCGTCGTCAGAATGACGTGACGGCGAGGTGAGATCGTTCGCAACCCGACGGAGCGCAGAGGCTTCATCGGTCGGCTGGGACGTCGTTGCGTTGTCTACTTGGACGGACGTCATCTCGTCATCCCGCACGCCTTGTCGACGCGTGACCCGGCGCGAGCTGGTGCGGATGCGCTGGGCGAGGTCGGGCTCGTCGGCTAGGCGGAAGAGGTTTTCTAGGGTGCCGGCGAGCTGGGGGAAGACGCGGTCGGTTTCTTTGAGGGCGGCTTGGGTGGCGAGGCGGGTGCGGTCGGCGGCTTTGCGCAGCTGCTCGTAGGCTCTGCGGGATTCGCGGAGGGCGGTGAGGGTGGCTTCTAGGTCGTTGGCGAGGGCGTTGAAGTCGGGGGAGAAGCCGGCGATGAGGGGCTCGGGCAGGGGCTGCTCGGGGCGACGCAGGAGCTCTAGGGTCTGGTTGACCTGTTCGACCAGGGCGCGGGACGTCTGTGGGGTCTTGCCGCTGACGGCGGCGAGCTGGAAGGCGTGATCGGCTCCGAATAGGCCAGCCAACACTTGACGGGTAGCGCGCTGCTTGGAGTAGAGCGCGTTGAACCGCTCGCGGCTCTCGCGACGCAGTTGTTCGAGCTGGACTCGCTTGCGGGTGTGCCGATCTTCAGCGTCGACGAGCTGGCGCTCGAGCGCCGCCAGCTCGCGACCTACGAGGTCGAAAGGCCCTTGGGTGCTGATCGGCTGGGCGTTCTGGTTGGCCGGCCGGGCGTCTAGCTGGCTGGCGATCGCTTCGCGATGGGCGGCCAGGGCTGCCTGGACCTCGGAGATGGAGATCAGGCGACGCAGGACTGTTTTTCTGCGCATGGCAATTCCTTTCGTCAGTTGGTTGCAGGGCCAGAGCGGTGGGCCGCTACTCCCACGGGGTTGCTCCGACAATCTGTGGCTCTCTGCGGCCGATCTGAGACGTTATGAGTCGACCAGCATATGTGGTACTGTAAACTATAAAACTGGATTTGTCAAATGACAAAACATGTTTCGGTGACAATGGTGAGGCTAATCGAACAATCTATCGAGACAGAGAGCCTCCGAGATCTGCGCGACGGCCTCTTACCGGGTCAACCCGGCCTGCTCGCCTGCGCGAACCGAAGGGTCGATCGGAACGGCTGGAGAGCACGCCGAGTCGCGTCGCGTTGCCGAGGTAAATGGCTAGCGCGCGGTTCCCGCGGGCGACGGGGCCTGCTGCTGCGTTTGCCTCGCGGCGGTCATCGGGAGTGCCGCCCGGTGCAGCAGGGAGCGGCGCGCCGGTGCGTTGACCCTAGCCCCCAGCCGCGCACGGCGCGTGTCGTCGGTCTAGAGCCCAGAACCCAGCACGGCCCGCCGCGCAGCTGCTTGAAGGTCTCGTGCTCGGGGCGATGCGGTCCGTGGACGGTGCGACGCCGTCGAATCGCTGGACCGGCAGGGGTGCTGAGGCGTGCTCCGAGCGGATGCCCTGAAACGGACGGGCCGCGGACCCCGAGCGGGATCCGCGGCCTCGCGATTCCGAAGCGGCTGGCGCCGCGAGCCCTAGCGATAGCCTGCCACGTTGCCGACGCTGAGGTTGGCGCAGCGGGCGTTGTCGCGTGAGCCGCTGATGCCGCTGGGGTCGCCGAAATCGAAGTCGATGCTGGGGTTCGAGAACATGGTGGCCACGGGGCAGTCCTGGCTGCACGCCGTGTCGTAGGTCATCAACGTGCGGCCCTGGCCGGAAAGGTAGTGGCCACGGGCGTCGGTGCAGGCGCCGTCGCTCCCGTTGCCCGGCTCGTGGGCGAGCCCGATCAGATGGCCGATCTCGTGGGCGAAGGCCAGGTTGCTGACACAATTTCGGTCGGTCACCTGGGCGAAAATATTCGAGTTGCCGTCGGTGTTGCCGAGCACCGTGGCATAGCCACAGGCGTGGTCCATGTGCTCGACGAACAGGCCCAGGAGGTCGGCCGAGAGGGCGTCGCGAAGGGCGCTCGGAAGGTCGCTCTTCTTGAGCCAGGCCAGGGTGTAGCGGTGGTCGTTCGAGACCCCCTCTCCCGGGGCACCTATCGCCAGGTCGGCGTCGTCGTCATCGTCGAAGTCTCCCGCCGCCAGGGCGTAGCCGAGCTCGTCGCCGCCCTGGGCCTTGCCTTCGATGCCGTCGGTTTCCTGGCTCCACGTGCTGTCGTAGGACAGTGAATTCGAAGACGAACCGGAGAAGATCCTGACCGAGCCGCTGGAGTTGGCGGCACCGGATTGACCGAGGGCCAGGTCGTCGTAGCCGTTGTTGTCGAAGTCCCCCGCCGCCAGGGCAATTCCGAGCTTGGCGTTGTTGCTGTCACCGGTGATGCGGAAGGTGCCGGTGACCAGCCCCGAGGAGCCGCCAAACAGCACGTGGGCTCGTCCCTTGTTGTCCGAGTTTTCCTTCGGCGCGCCCACCGCCAGGTCGTCGTGATCATCGTTGTTGAAATCACCCACGGCCAGAGCCCAGCCGAAGAGGTCACCGTTCTCGGTGCTGTCTCCGAGGTCGTTCTGGTCGATTTTTTGACTGCCGGTGGCGGTCAAGCCCGAGGACGAGCCGTAGATGGTGTGGATCAACCCGGAGTCTGAGGTGTTGCCGTCGTCCTCTTTGGGCACTCCGATCACCAGATCGTCATAGCCGTCGAAGTTGAAGTCGCCGGCAGCCAGGGAGTGCCCGAAGCGATCGTAGCTCTGGGCGCTGCCGGAGATGCCGGAGGAATTCTGGTGCCACCCTTCGCTGTCGTGGCGGTTCAGCCCGCCGCTGGCGCCGTAGACCACGTATACCTTGCCCGCTGCATTCTTGCCGCCGACGGTCTCTCCGCGGGCCCCGATGGCCAGGTCGTCGTAACCATCTTTGTCGAAGTCCCCCGTCGCCAGGGCCCAGCCGAAGAGGTCCTCGTGCTCGTTCGAGTCGGGCATGCCGTTCTGGTCTTGATCGAGGATCGTCTGCCCCGAGGTGGAGGGCCCGTCGGGGCTGCCGTACATCACCAGCACCTGGCCGGTGTCGACGTGGCTTCTGAGATCTTCGTAGGGCTTGCCGATGGCCAGGTCGTCGTAGCCGTCGCGGTTGAAGTCGCCCGCTGCCAGCGCGAACCCGAACCGATCGCGCCATTCGTTGGACCCGGCGACTCCGGTGGAGCCCTGGTGGATGTAGTCGTTCTCGGTACCGGTGAGTCGGTTCGACGAGCCGTAGAGGATCTGCACCGCGCCCACCTCCCTCGGGCCGCCGATGTCCTTGCCGGGAATCCCAATCGCCAGGTCATCCACATCGTCACCGTTGAAGTCACCCACGGCCAGGGCTTCGCCGAAGGCGTCTTCACTGTCGGCGGCGGCATGATCGAAGTCGGTGTGGTTCAAGTGCCACTGCTGATCGTTGTCCTGGTGCAGCCCCGAGCCGTTGCTGTAGATGACGTTGACGGCTCCGTCGTCGCCGCCCGTGCTGTCGCCGAGCATCTCGGCCGGTACCCAGCTCCAGCCGTTCATGATCGCATGGGCTTGGATGCCACTGGCCGCGAAGGCGGTGTTGAGGCTGGCGATCGCGTTGAAGATGGAGGCCCCGGCGCCACCCGCTCCTCCGGCGGCGTCCAAGCTGGCCTCGGTGATGAGTATGGCGAGCTCGATCACTGAGATGCTTTTGTCCGTCGAAGACCTGTCCGTCGAAGACCTATTGACTGAGGAGGTGCTCTTGGCCTGCTGCCGGACGGCCGTCGGGTCGACCCTTTAGAGTCTTTTTCGGAACAGACGAAAAAGGCTCGCCTCCGCGACGCGTGCGGGGGCGAGCCTTCAAATGCTCGAGCGATAGGCTGCGACGAGGTCAGAGGTAGGTCGCGAGCTCTTCCCAGTCGTCTTTCTCGAGCTTGTCCTTGACCCGCAGCATGAAGTAGTCGGCGTCGGCGCCGTCGATCAGGCGGTGGTCGAAGGTGAGGGCGAAGTAGCACATGGTGCGGATGGCGATCATGTCGTTGCCGTCGGCGTCGGTGAGGACGATCGGACGCTTCTCGATGGTGCCGATGCCGAGGATCGCCACCTGCGGCTGGTTGATCACCGGCGTGCCGAAGAGGCTGCCGAAGACGCCCGGGTTGGTGATGGTGAAGGTGCCACCGCCCACCTCTTCGGGCTTGAGCTTCTTGTTGCGGGCGCGATCCGCCAGGTCGTTGGCGGTGCGCGCCAGGCCCTTGATGCTGAGGTCATCAGCGCCGCGGATCACCGGCACGATCAAGCCGTGGTCGAGCGCCACCGCCATGCCGAGGTTGATGTCTTTCTTGTAGACGATGTCGGTGCCGTGGATGGCGGCGTTGAGCTGCGGGTACTTGCGGATGCCCTTGCACACCGCTTGGAAGATGAACGGCATGAAGGTCAGCTTGGTGCCGGTGTCGCGCTGGAAGTTGGCCTTGGCCTGCTGACGGATGCGAGCGATCTTCGACATGTCGATGTGGAAGACGGTGGTGACGTGCGCCGAGGTGGCCTTGGAGTAGACCATGTGAGCGGCGGTGATCTGCCGGATCTTGCTCATCGGCTGGATATCGACGTTCTCGCCGGCGACGTAGGCTGGCACCGAGAAGTCGCCCGCCCCTCGCGCGGCGGGTGCCGGGGCCGGAGCTGGCGTTGCCGGAGCCGGCGTTGCGGCTGGTTTCGCTGCGGCCGGTGCAGCCGCCGGAGCCGCAGCCGCGGCCGGCTTGACGGGTGCCGGCGCGGGCGCTGCCGCTTCCGGCGTTGGCAGCTCGCCGCGAGCGCGCTGCTCGAGGTAGGCCAGGATGTCTTTCTTGGTCACCCGGCCGTGGATGCCGCTGCCGGTCACGTGGCGCAGATCGACGCCTTCTTTCTTGGCGATCGAGCGCACCAGGGGGCTCGAGAACCGGCGGATGCGCTGCTCGAGGGTCATCTCGCCGTCTTCGGGCTCGTCTTCGGGCAGAGCTTCGGCCATCGCTTCAGCGGCCGTTTCCGCCGGCATCTTGCCGTCCCGCAGAGCGGCGAGCTGCTCTTCGGTGAGCACCTGGGTGTCGGTCGACGGCTTGATAGCGCCCGTCTCCTCTCCCTCGGCGCCCACCATGCCGACGATCTCGTTGACCGGCACGGTCTCGCCGTCCTGGCGCCGGATCTCGAGCAGGACCCCGTTCGCCGGGCTGGGAATTTCGGCATCGACCTTGTCGGTCGAGATTTCGAGCAAGGGCTCGTCGCGCTCCACGGAGTCGCCGACCTTGGCCAGCCATCGGGTGATGGTGCCTTCGGCGATCGACTCTCCCATCTGGGGCATCAAGACTTCGGTAGCCATGGATTCTCCGTAGGACTCAAGAA
The DNA here is from genome assembly GCA_039030415.1 of Acidobacteriota bacterium. Taxonomy (GTDB): domain Bacteria; phylum Acidobacteriota; class Thermoanaerobaculia; order Multivoradales; family J023; genus JAAELT01. Next base: position 26,642 of record JBCCEE010000041.1, on the reverse strand, counting down.
TGGATGCTGTGACCGTAAGCGGCGTGGGCCGCCTCCATCACCGCTTCCGACATCGTCGGATGGGCGTGCATGGTGCGGAACAGCTCCTCAGTGGTCGATTCGATCTGCAGCGCCACGCAGGCCTCGGCGATGAGGTCGGTGGCGTGGGCGCCAATGATATGAACGCCGAGCACCTCATCATACTTCGCCTCGCGCACAATCTTCACGAAGCCTTCGGTATGACGCAGGATCGCCGCCTTGCCGAGGGCCGAGAACGGGAATTTGCCGGTGACGACGTCGTAGCCGCGCTCGCGTGCCGCCGCCTCGGTGAGGCCGACGCTGGCGACTTCCGGCGCGCAGTAGGTGCACGACGGCACGCGGTCGTAGGTCATTTCGCGCACCTCCACGCCGGCCATGTGCTCGGCGGCGAGGATGCCCTCGGCGGAGGCGACGTGGGCCAGCCACGGGGTGTTGATGACGTCGCCGATGGCGTAGATGTGGGGCACGGAAGTCTGCATGAAGCCGTTGACGCCAATGTAGCCGCGGTCGAGCTCGATGCCCTGCTCCTCGAGCCCGATGCCGGCGCTCACCGGCGCCCTGCCGACCGCCACCAGCAGCAGCTCGGCGTCGTAGCTGATCTCGCCGCCGCCGGCCTTTTCGAGCCGCAGCGAGACGCCGCTGTCGGTGACGCTGGCTTCCTTGAGCGCGGTCTCGGTCAGCACCTTGATGCGCCGCTTGCGGAAGATCTTGCGCAGCTCCGCCGACACCTCTTCGTCTTCGATCGGCAGCAGCCGCGGCAGCATCTCGACCAGCGTCACTTCGGAGCCGAAGGAGGCGTAGATCGACGCGAACTCGGTGCCGACGGCGCCCGCTCCCAGCACCACCAGCGACTTCGGCACGCGGTCGGTGAGCTCCAAGGCGTGGTCGGAGGAGATGATCTTCTCGCCGTCGACGGGGGCGATGGGGATATCGCGCGGCACCGAGCCGGTGGCGATCAGGATGTGGCGGGCGGTGTAGACGGTGGCGTCGCCGCCGCGCTCGACCGTCACCTCGTTGGGGCCGGTGAGCCTACCGAAGCCGTGGATGCCGGTGACCTTGTTCTTGCGGAACAGGAATTCGATGCCGCCGGCGTTCTTGTTGACCACCTGGTTCTTGTAGGCGTGCACCTTCTGCAGGTTGAGCGCCGGCTGCGTGACGTCGATGCCGATGTCGGCGGCCGAGCGGATCTCGTCCAGGGTCGAGGCGGTGTGCAGCAGGGCCTTGGTGGGGATGCAGCCGCGGTGCAGGCAGGTGCCGCCAAATTTGGGGTCCTTCTCGACCACCGCGGCCCGCAGCCCGAGCTGGGCGGCGCGGATCGCGGCGACGTAGCCGCCGGGGCCGCTACCGATAACCATCAAGTCGAATGCGTTGGACAACTTGTTTCTCCTTGGCCCGCTTATGGCGGGCTCATCTCAGGCCCGCGGCGTGCGGGCGCGTCTCGTCGCCCGCGGACGGGCGTTGCTCATGCTCAGGTCGGGATCGGCCGTGCGGCGTACCTTCCGGGCTTGATCTCGACCAATCGCCCGACGGGCTCGTCGGTCTCGTGGCCGAAGAAGCACAGCCAGTTCTCAGCCGCCGCGCGCGGCAGCCACTTCGCTTTGTTTTCCATGGTCTGGAGCGGATAGAGGTCGAAACCCATGATCCACGGGGTCGGCACGTGGGCCACCGTCGGCACCAGGTCCGCCCACCACGCGCCGCGCTGGGGGGCGCCGTCAGCGTCCTCGCCGCCATCGAGCAGCACGATGCACATGTCGGCATTGTGGCCCGGCGCCTTGCGCGCCTCGACGCCGGGCATCGGCTCGGCGCGGTCGTCGAACAGCTCGACGACGCCGGCTTCGAACAGCGGCTCCCAGTTGCGCGGGTCGTAGCTCGAGCGGTCGCGCGGGTTGGGGTGGCGGGCGTGCTCGACCTCGCCTCGCTCCAGCCAGTAGCGAGCGTTGGGAAACGTCGGCACCGCCCGCCCGGCTTCATCGTCGCGGGTGTTCCAGCCGCAGTGGTCAAAATGCAGGTGGGTGAGCAGCACGTGGGTGATATCGCCGAGCTCGTAGCCGGCGCTTCGGATCTGATCCGGCAGCCGCTCGGCGCCCTGCTCGAGGCCGAAGAGATCGCGGAAGCGGGCGTCACCGCGACCGCCGACGCCGGTGTCGATCAGCAGCCGCTCCGAGCCGCGCTCCACCAGCAGGCTGTTGGCCGCCATGCGGATGCGGTGGCGCTCGTCCGCCGGCTTGAGGTGCTCCCACAGCGGCCGCGGCACGGTGCCGAACATACTGCCGCCGTCGAGACGGAATTCACCGTCGCCGAGGAGGGTCCATTCGAGATTGCCCAGCTTCATACCGGAGGTCTTCAGAGTGAGGTCTTCAGAGTAAGGTCTCTAGAGTCGAGGTCTTCAGAGTAGACGTCTTCAGGTTAGAAGTCTCCAGGGTAGACGTCTTCAGGTTGGAGGTCTTCAGGGGTAAAGAGTGCGATCTTGCGAGCAGGTCTCGTGGGGCCATGCTCGGGCCCGGGGTGGTGCGGATTCAGGGCTCGTAGCGGCGCAGGATAGCATGTACAATCGACCTCCATCAGGGTTAGAAAAGCACCCCAACTCTTACAAAATCGATTGAGCGACGATAAACCATCGTCCCTGGCTTCACGATAGCCGTCTCGGCCCTGGAAAACAGCACGAAACGGGGCGTTCGAAACTAGGGATTTCAGGAGGAACGATCATGTCGCACGAGCTGAATGCGGTAGCTCGCGAGCTGGTCGCCAAGGGCAAAGGCATCTTGGCCGCGGACGAAAGCACCGGCACTATCGGCAAGCGTTTCGACACCATCGACGTGGAGTCGACCGAGGAGAACCGGCGCGCTTACCGCGATCTGTTGTTCACCACCAGCGACGTCGAGCAGCACATCTCGGGCGTCATCCTCTACGACGAGACCATCCGCCAGAAGAGCGCCGACGGCACGCCGTTTCCCGAGCTGCTGGCGTCGCGCGGCATCCACCCCGGCATCAAGGTCGATACCGGCGCCAAGGCGCTGCCCGGCGCCTCGGGTGAGAAGGTGACCGAAGGGCTCGACGGCCTGCGCGACCGCGTGGCCGAGTACCACAGCCTCGGCGCCCGCTTCGCCAAGTGGCGGGCGGTGATCACGATTGGCAGGTCTGCTGACGGAAGCGGTATTCCGAGCGACTACTGCCTAGACGCCAACGCCCACGCTCTGGCGCGCTACGCCGCGCTGTGCGTCGAAGGCGGGCTGGTGCCGATCGTCGAGCCCGAGGTGCTGATGGACGGCCCGCACACCCTCGAGACCTGCTACGACGTCACCTCGCGGACGCTGCACCGGGTGTTCGGCGCCCTGTTCGAGCAGCGCGTGCCGCTCGAGCAGATCCTGCTCAAGCCGAACATGGTGATCTCCGGCAAGGAGTGCTCCGAGCAGGCCTCGCCGCAGCAGGTCGCCGAGATGACGGTGCGCTGCTTCCGTCGTCACGTGCCGGCGGCGGTGCCGGGCATCGTCTTCCTGTCCGGCGGCCAGAGCGACGTCGAGGCCACCGTCCACCTCAACGAGATCAACCGCCTCGGCGACCTGCCGTGGAACGTCAGCTTCTCCTACGGTCGTGCGCTGCAGGCGCCGAGCCTCAAGGCGTGGCTGGGCAACGCCGACAACGTTCCCGCCGCTCAGGACGCCTTCCGTCACCGCTCGCTGTGTAACGGTAAGGCGACGTTTGGCGAATACACTGCGGAGATCGAGCAGGCCGCCTGATTTTCGGCTGTGGGTCCGAGCCTGCCGCTCGGACCTGCCGTTCGACCCTTCTCGTCTCAGATCACGCTTTCCCTAAAGTCTTTCCTAAACGTCCCTGCCTCTAGCCGTTCCGGCCTCGAACCTCTCGGGCTCGAACGTCTCGTCCCAACCGTCTTTTCTCGAACGTCTCGTCCGAAAGATCTTGTCCGAACCTTCCCATGCCAACCGAATGAGCGCTCCCGCGAGCGCCAGCCGATAAGGAGTTTGCCATGAGCGATCGCAAGGCCCTGGTACAGTACGAAGCCCGCGACGGTGTCGCCTACCTCACCCTCGACGATCCGCCGGTCAACGGCTATACCCACGAGATGATGCGCGATCTCGACGACTGCATCATCAAAGCGCGCTTCGACCACGACATCCACGTCATCGTGATCACCGGAGCGGGCGAGAAGTTCTTCTGCGCCGGCGCCAACATCAACATGCTGCAGACCGCCGAGCCGCGCTTCAAATATCAGTTCTGCCTGCACGCCAACGAGACCCTGAACCGCCTGGAGCACACCACCAAGCTGGTGATCGCGGCGCTCAACGGCCACACCGTCGGCGGCGGCCTCGAGATCGCCATGGCGGCGGATCTGCGTCTCGCCCGCCAGGTCAACGGCAAGGACTGCGGCAAGGTCGGCCTGCCCGAGATCACCCTCGGCGTGCTGCCCGGCACCGGCGGCACCCAGCGTCTGGCTCGCATGCTCGGCAAGAGCCGCGCCATCGAGCTGATGGTGACCGGCGACCTGCTGACGCTCGGCGAGGCCAAGGATCACGGCCTGGTCAACGAGGTCATCGACGCCGAGGACTACGACGCCTGGCGCGCCAAGGTGCACGAATACGCCACCCGCTTCTGCCCGCCGAACACCGCCTCGAAGGCCGCCGGCCGCATCAAGCGTGCCGTGCAGAGCGGCGTCGAAGTGCCGTTCGAGTCCGGCCTGGCGATCGAGCGCGAGCTGCAGCAGCAGCTGTTCGAGAGTGACGACGCCGGCGAGGGCCTGACCGCCTACGTCGAGAAGCGCAAGCCCGAGTTCTCGGGCCGATAGGCTCCGCGGAGTCGCTGAGATGGCGCGCAAACCTCTCGTGCTGAGCGCGCCAGTGCGCACGCCGATCGGTAAGTTCGGCGGCGCATTGGCCTCCCTGTCGGCGGCCGATCTCGGCACCGCCGCTGCCTCCGCCGCCCTCGAGCGCTCGGGCTGCCCGCCCGAGCGCGTCGACCAGGTGATCTTCGGCCACGGTCGCCAGGCCGGCGGCGGCCCCAACACCGCGCGTCAGATCGGCTACCGCGCCGGTGTGCCCGAGACGCGTCCCGCGTTCACCGTCAACCAGGCCTGCGGCTCGGGGCTGCAGGCGACCCTGTCGGCAGCCCGCCACATCCTGCTGGACGAGGCTCAGGTGGCGCTGGTCGGCGGTACCGAGAGCATGTCGAATACGCCCTACATGCTGCCGAAGGCGCGCTGGGGCTATCGCTTGGGCCATGCCGAGCTTTCCGACGGCATGTACCGCGACGGCTTCAACGATCCGCTCTCCGGCCTGGTGATGGGCGAGACCGCCGAGGAGCTGGCCGAGGATTACGGCATCGACCGCGCGTCGTCCGACGCCTGGGCGGTAGGGAGCCAGAACCGCTGCGAGCGTGCCCGCGGCGAAGGCCGCTTCGAGCGCGAGATCGTGGGGGTGACCGTCAAGCAGCGCCGCAAAGAGATCGAAGTCACCACCGACGAGCACCCGCGCGCCGGCGTCGTCGACGCGTCGCTGGCCAAGCTCAAGCCCGTGTTCCGCGAAGGCGGCCGGGTGACGCCGGGCAATGCTTCCGGCATCACCGACGGCGCCGCCGCCCTGCTGGTGGCGTCCGAAGCCGCCGCCGGTGAGCTGGCGCTACCGGTCGCCGGCTACCTGCACGACTGGGAAGTCGTCGGCGTCGAACCGCGCATCATGGGCATCGGCCCGGTGCCGGCCGTACGCGCCCTGCTCGAGCGCAACGAGCTGGACTATGGTGACATCGATCAGGTCGAGCTCAACGAAGCCTTCGCCTGCCAGGTGCTGGCCTGCCTGGCCGACCTACCCTTCAACCCCGAGCGCGTCAATCCCGACGGCGGCGCCATCTCCCTAGGGCATCCCATCGGCTGCACCGGGGCGCGTATTTTGGTCACCCTGCTGCACGGTCTGGCGCAGCGCAATGGCCGCTGGGGCATCGCGACGCTGTGTGTTTCGGGCGGTATGGGGCTGGCGGCGTTGGTCGAGCGGATTTAGTCAGGAAGCGATCAGCTCGCCCAGGGCGTCGAGGTCGGCGGCGAACTGGCTGGTGCTGCGGTAGCCGCCACGGGTCCTGGCGATCACCAACTGGCGGCCGAGGTGGTGGCGCTGGCGGTCCAAGAAGCCCGCGACAGCCTCGTCGCGGCAGAGGCCGAGCACGGTCTCGAGACTCGCCTGCGCGACGTCGAGCGACGGCGTCGCGATGAGTTCGACCAAGCCGTTTTCGAGAATACGTAGAGGTTCGGTCGAGCCGGCGAGCGTCTGCTCGATCCAGCCGACGGCCTGGATGATGTGGGCACCGGAGGCCGGAAGGAAGACGGCGGCAATGAGGTTGTTCTGGAGCTTCGCCCGGCTGACTTCGGAGAGCCGACCGACCACCGGTCCGAGATGGCCTTCGCCGGTGGCGCCGGCCTGGATCGTGGCTTCCAAGTCGCTCAGCCAGTCCTTGCCGTGGGCCTTGCGGAGCTCCTCAGAACCCTCCACGACCAGAGCGGCGAGCATACGCACGGCTCGCTCCCGGCCGTAGGCGTTCTGGGGCTCGATCTTGCCGAGGATCAGCTTCCGAAGCTGGTCGTCGACTTGGTCCGCGAAGGGCACGAATTTGTCACTGAAGCCGATCCGCTTGTCGCGCCAACGCTTCGCCTGCTTGCGGTCCAAGGCCTGCAGGCGCGACTTGACGAAGCCGAGCAACGTCGCGTTCGAGGCGTTGTCGCTTCCCGCGAGCAAGTCCTCAACGCGTCGCCGCAGACGGTCGGTGCGCTGCAGCCGCGCGGCCAGCGACAGCCAGGCGAGGTTGCCTATCTCGGCATCCTCGACCAGCCGCGTGGTGGCGACCTGCGCCAGGTGGGCGAGCGCCCGGTCGTCGAACACTTCGGACGACGACCACGAGACCAGCCATTTGATCAGGTTTTGGCGACCGCGATAGCTGGGCTGGTCGGCGAGGTCGATTAGCCGGCGCAGCTGGGTCGACTCGAAAGTCGGCTCTTCGTCGGAAGGTGCGAGCAGCGAGAGGCCGAGATGGAGCTGGGTATGGGCGAGCAGCTGAGATTCGACCCACTGCTGGATCAGAGGTCGAATCTGCTGCGGTTTCCAGGTCCGCAGCTCGGCGAGGGTATAGAGCAGCGACACCCGGCTGACCTCGTCCGGGGTGCGAAACAGCCAATGGGCGACCGGCTCCGCCAGGTCTGCGATCAGCTTGGTGCGCAGCTCGCTGTCGGCCTTTTCGGTAGCGACTTGCTGGGTGATCCAGCGTACGAGATGTGCCAGGTGGCGCTCGTAGATGCGGGCACCACGGTCCTCGCCGATCGCGCCCGCCTTGGCCAGGGCCTGAAAACCATCGCCCTGCACGCGCAACGCGATGTAGTCGATCAGGAAGGCGACGTCGACCTCTTCTCGTAGCCAGGCACGATGGAGCAGGCCTGTCGGATCGTCGATCAGCCGACGTCCGTCGGTCGCCAAGGACAGCAGAATCAGCGCCTCCCAGGGTACCAGGTCCGAGTCGTTCCGGGCCTCTTCCAGCGCCGCCATTTCCCAGGCCAACCGGATCGATTCCGGCGGGCCTGTGCCATAGATCCAGCCTCTCAGCAGAGCGCGCAGCACCATCAGCAGATGGTGGGCCGAAGAATCCGGCTTGATGGTGGGGCGCTCCAAGAGCGGACCGGCGGCAGATGGGCGCAGCATCGACTGCCCTAGAGCCTGCTCGATCTCACCCAGGTAGTGGCGGGTGCCGTGCCACTCGTCCTGACTCTCGGGGATGGCGCGCATCAGGTAGCGGTAGCGGTAAGCGATCTCGAGATCGTCGGCCGAGCTGACAGTGCCCGGTTCGGTGATTTCGCGCAAGACGGAGAAGACCGCCCGTGCCGCGCGCTCGGGTACCTCGTGCTGCTCGAATAGCAGGCCATGGAAAGCCAGCACCGGTGCCTTGACGAGATCCGGTATCTTGGCGCTGTCTTCTTCGGACCGCGACCAGCCCGCGATCAGCTCGCCGAGGGCTTCGAGCGGACACGTTAGGCACATCAGGGCGAGGGCTTTCCAGCGGATGGCGGCGGCGCCCGCCTTGAGACAGTTCGGCTCGAGGCGGCGCATGGCGCGGATCGCGCGAATAGCGGCGGCGCGGGTTCGCTTGGGATCGCCGTTGTAGAGGCTGCGCGCGATGATCAACAAGATCAGGGTCAGGAAGGTGACGGTGGGAACAGCCTGCGTCCAGAGTCGTCGGTGGTCGTCTGCCGAACGCTCGTTGGCTTCGAAGATGTGATCGATCAACTGTTCGACGAAGGCGGCCTCGTTGGGCTTCGCCTGCAGCCAGAGGTCCGGGTGGAGGGTCCGCTCGAGGGCAGCGATCGCTCGCGTCGCCCCCACGGAGCTCGGCGGCCGGTCGGACCGCAAATCCTCCGCCAGGGTTCGGCACAACTCCTCGAGGCGCTCCGGTCGATTTTCCTGGGCCCGCTCTGGGCAATTCTCCTGGGCACGTTTGGGGCAGAGCGCATGACCCAAGCTCGTCGGCTGATTGGCCATCTTGGGCCAGACGAGATCGTCCTGCACGTGGATTATGTAGCCCAGCGCCTTCTCCACCGCCTCGGTGTGGCCGATCGACTCGGCGGCTGTGGGCGGAAGAATATCGACGATTCGGATCTTGTGATTCAGCCAGTACTCTTTTTGCGTTTCGGTCGGATGGAACCACAGCGAGTGAGCGTAGGGCGTATCGTCGCCCAGCGTCGCCAGCACCCGTTCGTTGATCGCTCGGAAGGCGGGGTCCTCGAGACTGAATCCGATGAAGAGGACACGGGATTCCACGAAGCACTTGGTGACGAAAGCCTGAATCAAAGGGTGGGTTGCCGAGTACGCCAGGAAATCGTCGCCAGTGAGGACAATTCGCGACGGGTTGCGGTCTAAGCAACCGTTCATCTTGATGATGCGTAGCGGGCTGGGGTGTACCAAGTCACTGCCGGTGACCACCACGTGGGGAATGATCGATTCCTGCTGGAACGCACGTTCGATCAGGGTGTCGTAGTTGGTGGTGATGATCTCTCGCAACCTCATTCGCACCAGCAGACGATGAACCTCCGCCGGCTCGTACTGCGAGTCTGCGACCACTCGAGATACCTTCTCGACCAGCGCGGTGCGTCCGAAGGTGGTTTGATAGTAGTCAGCGATCTTGAGGACGTCGGTTTCCTTCTCTAGCCCCTTCTCAAGTCCCGAGCGGAGCGTCTCGGCAAGAGACCACCAGTCGGGCATCTGGCGATCGCTTCCGTCTTTGCGTACAGCATTGCGGGACAAGCCGGCGCCGATGAACAGCACGACTTTGTCAGCCGCCACCTGCTGGCCCAGCCATTCGAGGCTGCGGCGGTCCCTGTCCTCGAGGTGATCCGCCAGGGAAGAAGTCATGGTGTCCGGGTGCCGGCTGGCGGCGGGTAAGCAGAGCTCAGCAGGTTTCCACGTAGGCGTTCCGGCGCAGATTGCGCACCAGATCAGGAACGTCCCAGGCTGCGTCTCGCTTCGTTAGGATCCCGTCTTCGGCGATGCCGAGGTCGAGCATCTCCTTGCGTACCGAAGGCTTCTCGGCGTACTGCGTGTAGAAAACGATGGGCACGTCTTCCCGCCATTTTCGAATCCACCGATAGATCTCCGGTCCGGAAGGTGCCATGTCGAAGTCGAGAACCACCCCCTCGGGGCGGAAGTCCTGCAGAGTACCTCCCAAATCGTCCAGCGAGCTCAGGTAATTCAAAGTCTCGACGGTGTGGAAACCGTCCTCTAGATAGAGTGCGAGGTTTTCTGTGATTCCAGGATCGTCGTCGATCAGTAGGATGCGCATCGAAGACTCCTTCGGACTCAGAGGTACGACGAGGCGAATAGATACATACGAACGAAGATACTATACACTTGTCAGGACGCTCAAAGTCTCATACTTGTTGACTTCTTCCGAGTCTATAGGAAGTAGAGCCTATAGAAAGGCGAGTCCATAGGAAGAGTTCATGGAGGGTAGCTAGAAGCGTGCGTGGGACCGGGTGTTCGAAACGGTGCTTCGAAACGGTGCTTCGAAACGGTGCATGGAAGGAACGAGGGAGTGGTCTGCCACTGTATCGACCCAAGCACTCAATTGATCCAAGCACGTGTTGCTCTGAGCACCGTGTGGATCTGAGCGGATTGGAGCACTGGGACCTTCCATGCCAGAGAACGAGCCTCAGGACTTCTACGATCACTGGCACGACCTGACGCAGCTCAGCGATCGGATCAACCAACGTGGCTTCGACGAAGGTCAGACGCTACTCACCGCTCGCCACGAGATCCGCAGCCTGGCCCATCACCCGCTCGACGATTCGCGCTACCGCTACCTGGTCCTCGCTGGCGACAAGCTCGGCGCCTGGTATGCGGCGAAGCTGGACATCGAGCACCCGGCGGGACCGCGGGCCTGCCGGTTGCCGCAGTTCCGTTCCACCGACGGCCACGATCGGGTGGTCGACGATCTCCTGGTCGTGCCCAGCGGCAAAGGGCACTCGGTGGTGGCCGCGACGCGCGGCAACGGTGCCTGGATCGCCAGGCTCGAGCAGGTGATCGCGCACTTGGACTCGTCACCGGATTCCAGATCCGCGATCGATCTGGAACGGCTGCCGGAATCCACCGGCCGGGCGGTCAGCCAGCTGACTTGGGATCAAGCCTCCGGCACCTTGCTGGCGGTCGCCCAACACGACTTTCGCAGCGAGCTCTTCGTATGGTCGATCGGTGCCGACGGCCCCTCGCTGATGCGCCGCGAGCAGCTGCCCTATCGTCTCACCGCGCTGACGATTGATCGCGCCGACGAAGCGCTCGGTGACCCCGGCGACGCAGCCGATCAACTCTACGTCGCCACCGGTCGTTTCGAGCTCTACAGCTTCGAGCGTGGCCAGCGCGGCCCGCCGGTCGAGCTCACCGCTGCGGCGCGCGACGAGCAGCGCCGCAACGGTTGCCAGGTGTGGAGCGGACGGCTGTCGCCGATCCTCGATATGCGGCCGCTGTCCGACGTCTCCTATCGCGATCCCGCGAGCGGCCGCAGGCGACGGAGCTATCCGCACCGCGGCGTGTTGGCCACCACGCTCCGTCACCTGTTGGTGATCTACGACACCCCCGACCAGCCGGGGGATGCGCGGTGCCATGCTCGCCTGGTGGTGGGCAAGACCAAGAATCTCGCGTTGAGCGTGTTCAATCTCGCCGAGACAGACGAAGATCGGTGCCCGCAATCCGGATGGCACGGCGTTGCGGTCTCGACCCTCGAGGGCGCGGTGCGGATCTTTCGGCCTTCGGGAGTCCGACGGCCCGAGGCCGGAGGGTTTGACCCCTTCCCACGCGACGTGCCGGAGATGAAGTGGCCGACCGTGCTGATCTCGGGCTACAAAGACCTGTCGCCGGAGCTCGTCCCGGATCGAGTTTACGCCATGCAGAGCCTGGCCACGATCCACGATCACGGGGCCGAGGTACCGGTGCTCTTCGGCCTCGGCAACAACCAGGTACGCTGGCACCTGTTCCGCCTGCGCTGGCGGCTGCGGGAAGAGGCGCGGGCTGCAGCGCAGGACCTGCTCGCCAGCGAGCCGTCGCTGCCCAAGCTGCTCGACAGATTACAGCGGGTGGCCCTATTCGCGGTTCACTGGCAGGACGGCGGCAGCGATACGCCCGACTTCGAGACCGATCCGAGACGCGCAAAGCACGCCCTGCTGGAGCTGATCCCGCGCTTGGGGCGCCAGTGTCGCAGCGACAGCGAGTGGCGAGAGCTCTTCCTGCTGGCGTGGGACGTCCTGGCTCGCCGGACGCCGCGCAACGTTGCGGTCGGCATGATCCAAGCGCTGCGCCGCGTCCAGCTCAAGCTGCTGGACCGCGGCCGCGACCCGCATCCGCTGAGCGAAGAAGGGATCATGCGTCGGCAGGACGAGGTCGAAAAGCACATCACCCGTATGCGCAAGTTCGTGCTCGATCCAGGCACTTTCTCGAAGGGTAAGAGTACGGGGTTCCTGGAGCTCGCGAGCTCGACCGATCCCGCCCTCGAGGACGAGCGGGTGGTCTATCGTTCGATCCTGATCGCCCGCCGTCACGACCCGGTTTTCGTGACCGAATTCGAGTCGGCGACCACCGGTCTGATCGGGGAGATCATGACCTTCACGACGATGCCCACCAGCACGGATGTCATCGTTCCCTTTTGGGCCACCACGCCCGAGCGGATGCGGTTCCTGGTCTCGAACTATCAGGGAGAGATCTGGCTGTTGGACGGTGCCGGCGAAGGCTACTGCCTGATCGCCGAGCGCGCCGGCGACAGTGCTGGCGATATCCGGGCCGGGGCCATCCGGGCCGCTCACGTGTTCGACGGCGACTTGATGCTCAGCTTCTCGGACGGACGCGTGCGTCGCCTAGATCTGCTGGATGTGCCGCCGACGATCGCCGAAGCCGAACCGAACGAGCCGGAATACCGGCCGGTGCCCGGACTGCCCGATGGGCGCCTCGACGCCACTGCGTTCGCGACCGCCTGCTTCGGAGCGCGCGAAGACCTGCTGTGGGGGGATGCCGTCGGCCGAATCTATCGCCTCGGCGATCCTGAGCCGCTGGTCGATTTGAGCACCAGCCTGAAGGAGACCACCCTCGTGTCACCCGCCGTCCTCGGACTCGCGGCGTTCCAAGCGCAGTGGCCGGAAGGCGAACGATCGTTCGTGGTGGCCGCCTTGTCTTCAGGGCATTTATGCCTGCTCGGGTGGCAGAATGATACGAGTTCCCTGCGGGTGATCGAACCCCGGCTGGTTTGTAGCTTACCGATCGCCGCGCTGTTGGTGACCGGACCAGGGTGCCGTCATCTCGCGGTGGCGAGCCACGGCATCGCGATCGGGCTGCAGATCCTCGGCAGCCCGGAGGAGCCGCGTCTCGGTTTGGTGTGGGCTTTCAAGACGCAAGATACGGTGCGCAGCATCCAGGCGGTAGTGCCGAGCGAGGCTGGCGACCGTGAGCGGAACGACTCCTACCGGGTGCTGGTGGGATCGCACGATGCCCACATCTATGCTCTCGATCTGGAGGGACGGCACCTCGAGACCTACTCGTTCCGGCAAGACATGCTGCGCCAGAATCAAGGGCTGGACGGTGGCTTCAAGATCGGATTGTTCGTCACCGCACCGCCGCGCGAGTGCGAGGACGACGATTCCGTCCTGATCCGCATCTATGCCTGCGCGTTCGAGAACAGGTTCTGCGGTCTGCGCCTGATCGACCGTCCCAAAATGCTCGACCGTTTCGCAGAAGAGATGGAGCATCTCGACGACGCCAAACGCGAAGACCTTTTGACGCGTTGGCGCGCCTACCATGTAGACGAAGGGCATCTGCGGCACCGCTTCATCCGTCAAAGTGGGCGTTATCCCGGCGACCGGCCGAAAGAGGTTCTGAGGGCGATCGAATGGCTGGTCGAGGCCGGGGACAGCTCTCACGAGCCGACCGGCGAGATGACCGCCCTGCTGCGGCGGTTGTTCAAGAGTCGCCACCGTCCGTCCGGGGCCGCCGCGGGGCAGCGCAGCGATGGCGGGCTGCGCCGGATCCTCGAGGATGAGGAACTGTATCTGGCTACGGTGCGGCTGCTGATGGAGTTCAGCAAGCGCTGGGACACGCCGGCTTCACTCGCCAACCGTCGGGTGCGGCTGTTCTGGATCCGATCGTTCCTGCGCGAGATCGCGGACCGAGAGATGTTCGGAGCGTGGCTCGCCGTTGGCGAGCGGGCGGCGCAACAGGAACCGCTGGCGCGCGCCGAGAACCTGCTCCGCCACTTCCTCGAACACTCGCCACGGCTGATTCAGTACAAGACGTTGCAGTACCTGGAGCGCCTGCTGTTCGGATGGCCCTGGGTGAAGGGGCGGAATCGACTCTTCGAGCCGGGGGATGCGACCGATGAGGAGCTCGGCTGGCTGATCCGGTGTCTGGTCTCTCGTCTGCGGGTGCGGCCCGAGCTGGTCCAGGAGGTCGATCCCAGCCCCGTCGTCTTGCAGGTCGGCCGTCTGCTGTGCCTGCTGCTGCGTGATCTCCACCTCGATCCGCTCTACCTCACCTACCTGCTGCAGAGGTACCGAGTGCCTCATGACATGTATTGGATCCTGGCTGGCCAGTGGGAGGCTTTGGTCGGCGACGAGCGGATGGAAGAGAACCGCAGCAGGCTTTCACCCGGCGAGGTGATCCGGCTCGCTGGCCACCTCGACCATGGCCTCGCCAAGGCGAAGCCGTTGTCGGACCTGGTGCCCATCCTGCGGCGTTTGATGGTGCGCAGCTGGCCGGCGAGCCGCGGTCCAGACAAGGAGTATCTCGAGCAGGCTCCACGCTATTTTCAGAGCTTGATTCCGCTGCTCGAGGTCGAGAATCTGTTGGGTATGAAGCAGCTCGCCAACGCCGACGTTTGGCTGCCTCCTTCGCAAGGAACAGAGTTCAAATACTGCCCCACCTACGTTGAGCTGGCCAAGCTGCAACCGCTGCTGGAGGCGGTGAAGAACTACTACGAGCAGAAGTTCAACGACCAGTACGCCGATCCGGTGATGACCCATCTGCAATACGAAGACTTCGACCGCGTGCGCCGCGAGTGGGAGAGTTGGCGCAGCGGGGTCGAGGACCTGCTCGCCGAGCGCCCGCCGGATCTTGCGGATCGCGAGGCGCGCCTCATGAAACGGCTGGTCGAGGCTTGGGCGGTGGTTCTTGAGGAAGAGAATACGGCCTTACTCAAGGACTTCCAGCGCGCGGTCGACCATACTTTTTTTGGCGAGATGCGCCCCTCCCGGTTTAGTGCCGAAGCGTTGCAGGAGCTGCGGAACGAAAAGCAGCTGGCGGTGACGGCCTTCACCAATCTCTTCATCCGCCTGGTGCTGTTCGCCGAGCCGGTCGAGGCGGCCTTCCTGTCGCGCGACGCCCACGATCGGGAGGTGCTTGGCTTCTGGTTTCGTGCTGGACTCGGCGGCGCTGCCGAGCTGAGTGAGATCTCTGCCGAGGGTGAGCTGCCCGACTGGATCTCGGCCGATTGGCTCGAGCTCGACGCGTTTCGAATGCTCGGGGTCTCGGACATCGAAGAGCGGGTGAAGGCGGTGCATGCCGAGCGGGAATGGCGAGTCAAGCCGATCATCGACAGTCCAGGCGAGAATCGTTATCTCGGCTTCTACGTCTTCTCCTGGGATGACGAGCAGGCGGCAGGTTACCAGCGCTACGAGAGTCAGCGCCTGGCCTGGGCCATGCCGCTGCAGGCTTTGGTCTACCGCCGCGCCGCTGTCGAGCAAGAAGAGCTCAAGGGCCGGCTGTTCTCGATCGTGGCTCACAACCTCGGCTCACCGCTCTATCAGATGCGCTCCGGCCTGCGGGTGCTGGTCGATGGCTTTCTCGAGAAGTTCGAGGAGCGCCGCTACGACAAGTATCGTCAGCTGCTGCGGCAAGCGCGCCACATGGACGCGATCGTCGACAGCATCCTGAGCCTTTCGGATCGCGAGATCGAGGTCGATCTCAGCGAAGTGGCGGTGTCTCGCCTGGCCTACGAGGTGGTGCGCACGGTTCGCCCCGAGGCCAAGGTGAAAAACGTCCGAATCGAATATCCGGAGCCGAGCCCGGGGAAGAACGACAGCACCACCATCCTGACCGACGAGACCAAGGTCTACGACATCTTGCTCAATCTGCTGGTCAACGCCGTGAAGTACAGCGAGCGTGGACAGCGGGTGGAAGTGTCCGTCGAGCCGTCTCCCAAGGGGGTCGAGGTGAGAGTCGAAGATCGTGGCCTGGGTGTTCCGGCGAACGAGCGCGGGCGCATCTTCGAGCCGTTTTTTCGCGGCGCCCGTGCGCAGCAGGTGGCCGGCCTCGGCCTCGGCCTCTATTCCGCCAAGCTCTATGCGGATCTCTTGCAGGGTCATATCCAGGCTTACGACGCTAGAGAGGGTGGCTCGATGTTCACGCTGTTTTTGCCGTACTTGGAAGAGGATGCGGTCTGAATCGCAAACCCGATCGGTTTGCGAGGTGAAAAGGATCTCTATGCGAATTCTGTTGATCGATGACGAGCCGACTGTGACCGAGGACCTGAACTTCTATCTCGCGGTCGACGCCCACACCACCGAGAACCTCAACTTCGTCGGATCGCGTGACGAGCTGATCGCGTTGCTCGAGGACTTCAAGCCCGAGGGCGTGACGCTCGATTTCGACATGAAGCCTTCGGGCGAGACGCTCTATGGCTGGATCCGCTCCTGGAGCCAGAAGGTGGTGATCATCTTCTACACCAAGTATGCGAAGAGTCCGCTCCACCAGAGCCAGATGAGGGATGTCGGGGCGTTGCCCGAGCACATCGTGGCCAAGGGTGAGGCCGCGATCGATGCGCCGAAGCTGCTCAAGGCCTTGCGCCGGGGCTGAGTTGCCGCACGCCTCGCGGCCGCGGCCCGCCCGTGAGCTCCCTGGAGTTCTCAGCCCTCCGGCGTGACGTTCTTTGGCGGTGGCTTGTTGCTATACCGCGCATCATCGTGGACGCCCTCCGCCTCGCGCCGGCTGTGCCAGCGGCTGATGAGGAGCGTCACGATGCCGAGGACGACCTCGTCGATGAACGGCAGGGGATCGGGAATGAACAGGTCGATCGCGAACAGCGACGCGACCAGGAGCAGGAGCTGGGACGATTTCAGCTGGCCGATGAAGCGCTGAATCGCTGTCACGAACGTGCTGGGAACGTTGGTCATAGCCTCTAGTTTATCGTGTGGGAAATCGGCAGCCTGGTCTTTGCCAGAGTTGTGGGTTTACGAGGTGAACCCTCTTGCTTCCCTACGTCTGAGTCAGGACTTTTCTTCGTCCCGCCAGGGACGTCATGACTGAGCGAGGGACTTTCAGTCCCTCGTACAGCCCCGTCGCTCGTACAGCCCCGTCCCTCGGACGGCCCCGTCCCTCGAGCCACCCGTCCGCAATCGGCCCCGCCCCGCTGAATAAAATATTCGACTCGCGCGATGAATCCGCGACGCGTTCTCGCTTTCCTAGGTAGAGACCCGATGACAGCCGAACCGTCGGCGCTCGAGTGCGCCGCAGCGAGAATCCCAGGGGCGAGGAGTATCCATGCATCGAGTGTGTAGGAGCGCAGCGTCGAAAGGCCACTCCCGGTGGCTGGCGTGGACGGCGTGTGCGTTTCTGCTGACGTCACCGGCCGCGGCGCAGCCGAGCGCCGAGGGGGCGGTCAGCGAGCTCGAGGACAAGCCGAAGAGCACGCTGCCGCTGCCGATGACGACGCGCTGCGCGGTGACCGCCCACGATCTCTCGATCGGTCACGACTGCGCGGGCCTGCTGGATTGCTCCACCGGCCAGAGCTGCGGTGGCGAGGGCGGACTCGACCACGTGGCGGCTGGCACCGGCCTGCGCAACCGGGGCGAAGGGGTGATCGAGCTCGCCGGGGCGCCACCCGGCGCGGTGGCGGTGGGCGCCTGGCTGTACTGGGGCGTGATCGCGGAGGACGAAGGCGTGCTGGCCACGGCACTGCTCGACGATCAGCCGCTCGAAGGTGAGCTGCTGGGCGTCACGCCGGGGCCCTGCTGGTCGGCGATCCTGGGCACCGAGCCGCCGACCTTCCGGGCCTACCGCAAGCCGGTGCTCGAGCTGGTGCGGCCCGGCATCAACGGCAACTATCGCGTTGCGGTGCCCGGCGCACCGGTGACGGACGGGCGGGATCCCTGGCGCTGGCCGCCCGTGGCGTCGCCATGGGTGGACGGTGTCAGTCTGCTGGTGGTCTACCGTCATCCGGAGGTGCCGTACGAAGCGGCGTTCACGCTTCACGAGGGACCCGCGCTGCTGCAGGGCTCGCTGGCGCTGGAGCACGAGCTGCCTGCCGTCGGCGCCAGCCTTGCGAGCCCGCAGGCGCTGCGTCACACGCGGATCGGCGGGGACGGTCAGCGCCATGCCGGCTACTCGCCAACCTATCCCTTCGCCACCACCCTGCTGTGGGACGATGTCTCGTGCTCGCACCTCTCGCCGCTGCAGATCGCGGGTCCGGGCTCGCCGGTCGACCCGGTGTCGGATTGGAAGGGGCGCGACGGCGGCTCCGTGACTCAGCTGTGGGACACCCAGCTCACCGAGCTGGCGTGGCCCCACGATGTGGCGGGGTGCGCGGATTACCTCATCGACTACAGCTCGCTGACCAGTGCGGGCGAGGATCCCGGTACCGGCGAAAGCCTGGGGTTCTTCTATGACTGCGTCGTGGTGGTGGCGCATGCCTTGACGGTGCGCTGACCCGGAGCGCTAGCGGAAACAGCGCTAGCGCGGGGACAGTGATAGCGCGGGAACAGTGATAGCGCGGGGACAGTGATTCGCGGCGGCAGGACCGCCGAAGTCAGAACGCGCCGCCGTCGGCGGTGCCTAGAGAGAAACGCCTGCGTCGAACCGGGCCGTGGTGGCACGAGTGCGCCCAGGCATGGACGACCCTCGTCGAGGGCAAGGAGGAAGTATGCGTAAGGGAATGTGGCTTGGACCGTTGGTGATCGTCGCGCTGGTGTTTGCAGGAACGGCGGGCGCCGCGGAGCTCGAAGGGCAGCCGCTCCTGGCGGAGGACGCCGAAGCCAAGGTGGCGCCGGCGGAGCTGGAGACAGAGAACGCCCAGTCAGCTAAAGAGCAAAACGCTGCCGCGGTCGACGGCACGGCCGAGATCAACTTCGTCGGCTTCGGCACCCAGCCGCCGGCCGGCTTCAACTGCTCCTGCGAGTGCACCTGCCGGACCACGGGCGCCTTCGAGGTCCAGACCTTCACCCTGCCGCCGTGGACCAACCGCAGCTGCGGTTCGTTCAACGGCGACACCTGCAGCATCGGCCCAGGCGACACCTGCAACCAGGTGCGGCGCTACCAGAACTGCGTCACGCTCTAGGCGCAGCGATCCCGCGAGGGGCGGCAGACCCTCGCGGGGTCCGACTTCCGAGATCAGCTGAACTGGACCGTCAAATCCTTTAGGCTGATAACAGCGCCCGTCTGGCGCAGGAAATCCATCCCGAGGATTCCCTGGATTGCGAAGCCATAGTCCATGCCGCCGATCTCGACTTCGAAGTTCGAGACCGAAGCCTCACCGAGGGTGAGGCGATCCACGACGCGCATGTAGACCACTTCCGTGCCACCGATGCCGCGAAGCTTGTTGATGACGTCGTCTGGGCGCGGCGTGATACCAACCGTCTCGACGGCGTCCGCTGACAGCACGGTACTCGCAGAGCCGGTGTCGATGAGCACGGGGCTCAGCTCGACCGAGCCGCCTTGATGTTCGAGAGTGGCTGAAACGAAGGGAAGCTTGTGGCGCAGCTCAAGCTTCATAGTCGCCACGTATGCCGAGCCATCGACGCTCTCGAATCTCGAGCTCGCCACGGCTCGTGTGGACGAAGTAGAACTCTCGGTCGGGAAATTCCTGGTAGAGCCGGCGGCAGCCCTTCATTGCCAGGCTGCCGTCGGAGCACTTTTCGACCACGGCCATGCGATTGAGCTGTCGCTGATGGTCTGGAGTGGTGTGGGCCTCCAACGCCTCGACGATCAACCACTGATCGGGGTAGGCCTCGCGGATCTCGTTCCACAGCATGACGTTCTCCTCGGCGGTCAGCATCTCACCGTGAGAGCCGCCCGTCGGCTAATCATATCGTGGCGATTCATGCTCTAGGCGTAGCGATCGAGAGGGGTACGGTAGCCTCTCGCGAGAACGTTCGAGGGAATGAATGAATTCCCTCGCTCAGTCATGACGTCCCTGACGGGACGTGCGGAAACCCGGAACGTAGGATTAAGTCCAGGTCCCGTAGGGACCTCATCATCTAGCGAGGGAATTTAGAAAACCCCTCGTGGAGGACTCGCGGAGTAACACCAGCCGTTGCCGCGTCCGCTCGGCCGCCAGCTCGCCACCCGCGGCTTCGACGAGGAGGGGCAGGCTTTTCTCGAGCAGCGGCTCGGCTTCTGCCAAGCGCTCCAAAGCCACGAGGCAGCCACCGAGAGCGCTGGCGGTGACGGCGGTTTGCCAGTGCTCGGGCTCGAGCTCCTGCTGGCGGATGTCGAGGGCTTCTCGCAGCAGGGTTTCGGCTTCGTTCAGCGCCGAGGAATCCCCGCGGTCGACGAGCAGCTCGCCGAGGCCGGTCAGGGTCGACGCTAGGGACGGGTGGCCGGGCCGCAGCAGCTCGCGACGCATAGCCAATGCCTGACGGAAGCAGCGCTCAGCTTCCTCCAGCTCGCCGACCGCCGCCAGGTATTCGGCGAGCTGCGACAGGCTCGAGGCGACCCTGGGATGCTCCTCGCCGAGTCGACTTCGTCGGATGTCGAGCGCCTGCTGCTGGAGCTGGACGGCGCTCGTAGAGTCGCCCTGGCGGTGGGCCAGGCGCGCCAGGTGGGAGAGGCTGGTGGCGTAGGAGACGTGCTCGGTGCCCAGAGTTTCGCGACGCACCTCGAGCGCCTGTTGAAAGAGGGGCTCGGCGGCTGCCAGATCGCCGGTGCTGAAGAGCAGGCTGGCCAGGTTGTCGAGGCTGGCGGCGTAGGCGGCGTGACGCTCGCCGAGGTGACGGCGACGCAGGTCGAGGGCTTCGCGATACAGCGGCTCGGCTGCTCGAGTGTCCTGCTGGCGCTTGAGTACCAGCGCCAGGTTGTTGAGCAGCGGCGCGAGCCCGGGATGATCGTTGCCCAGGTAGCGACGGGCCAGCTCGAGGGCCTCCCGTAATGGGGCCTCGGCGGCGGCGTATTCGCCGCGTCGACTGAGGATCGCTCCGAGGTTGTTGAGGCTCTGCTGGATCTCCGGATGGTGCGGCTCGAGCACCTGGCGGCGCATGGCGAGCGCTTGACGGTAGAGCGGCAGCGCGGAGTCGTAGTCGCCGCGGCGCTCGCGCAGGAAGGCCAGGTTGTTGAGGTGCGTCGCTACCAGCGGATGCGGCTCGCCGTAAAGCTCACGACTGCTCTCCAGAGCCTGCCGCATCAGGCCCTCGGCCTCGTCGTACCGCTGCCGGTTCTCGAGCACCAGCGCCAGGTTGCCGAGGGTGGTGACGCTGGCGTCGCGATCGGCGGTGTCGGGATCGCGGTAGGTGGCCAGCGCTTGGCGGAATAGCGTCTCGGCTTCCTCATAGCGGCCTTGGCTGCGCAGCACCAGCGCCAGCTCGTTGCGCACCTCGGCGGCCTGCCTGCGATGCGCGGGTCGACGCGCGCCGTGCCGCTCGAGGATGGCCAGCGCTCGACGATGCTGGCGCTCGGCGCCTTCGTAGTCGCCCTCGGCCTTCGCCAGCCCGCCGAGGGCGCTGAGGCTTTCCGCGATCTCCGGGTGCTCGGCGCCGTGTTCGCCGCCGGGTCTGCCGCCGTGCTCGGCGCGGCGGACGGCGAGAGCTTCTTCGAGCATCGGCCGCGCTCGATCGTAGAGCCCGAGCTCGCGGTAGACCCGGCCGATGGTGTGCATCAGGTCGGCTCGCACCAGGGCGTTGTCACCGAGCTCGCGCGGAATCCTCGCCGCACCCTCGTCGAGCATCTCCCGCACCGTCAGGGTTTCGCCGCGCGAGTTGCGGGGGTCGGAGATGCGGAAGAGATCGACCAGAAAGCCCGCGACCTCTTCCGCCTTGTCGCGCTCCCTCGCGATGCGCTCGGCCTGCTGCGAGCGGCTGGCCGCAAACGCCAGCACTAGGGTGGCGAACGCTAGGGCGACGGCGACCGGCAGCCGGTTGCGGCGCAGGAATTTGCGGCTGCGGTAGGCCAGGGTGTCGGGGTGGGCGATCACCGGCCGTCCCGTCAGGTAGCGGCCGAGGTCGAGCGCCAGCTGTTCGGCCGAGCCGTAGCGACGCGTACGATCGGGGTGGAGGGCGGTGAGCGCAATGGCGTCGAGATCGCCGCGTAGCCTGCGGTCCAGGCCCGGTCGCCCATTCGACGAGTCGCCGTCGACCCTAGCGGAAGGGGCGGGTGGCGGCTGCTCGCAGAGGCGGCGCAGGGCCTCACGCGGCGCGACGTCGGCCAGATCGTAGGGGCGCTCGCCGGTCAGCAGCTGGTAGAGCACGACCCCGAGGCTGTAGACGTCCGTCGCGGTGGTAATGGGCTCGCCCTGGATCTGCTCCGGGCTGGCGTAGCTCCAGGTCAGCGGCTGCGCCGCGGTGGTCGGGTCCTCGGAACCGGCGTCGAGCAGGGCATGCTGTCCACCCGAGAGAATCTTGGCGATGCCGAAGTCGAGCAGCTTGAGGGTGCCGTCGTCGGTGATCAGGATGTTGCCGGGCTTGAGGTCACGATGCACGATCAGCTGCTGGTGGGCGTGCTGCACCGCCCGACAGATGGTCTGAAAGAGCTCGAGGCGGGCGCGCAGCCCGAGACGACGCTCCTGGCAGTAGCGATCGATCGGCTGACCCTCGATGTACTCCATCACCAGGTAGGGGCGGCCGTCGGGGGCGGTGCCGCCGTCGAGCAGGCGGGCGATGTTGGGATGCTGGAGACTGGCCAGGATCTGGCGCTCGCGACGGAAGCGCTGCAGGATGCCGCGACCGTCGCTGCCGGCTCGCACCAGCTTGATCGCGACGCGCTGCTCGTACTCTTGATCCGCCCGCTCCGCCAGGTAGACCTGGCCCATACCGCCGGCGCCGATGCGCTGCAGCAGCCGGTAGGGCCCGAGATGGCGGATCGAATCGTCTTCGAGCAGGTGCACGCCGCCGACGATGGCGCCCTTGAGGTCGCGGTCGGCCTGCGGGTCGCAGGCCAGCATGTCGCTCAGCGTGCGGCGCAGCTCGGTGTCGTCACCGCAGGCTCGGTCGAGGAACGTCTCCTGCTGTTCCGGGGGCTGCTCCAGCGCGGCTTCGAAGAGCGTCTCGACCCGCTGCCAGCGCTCTGGCGTCACGCCTCGGCCCTGCGCATCTCGCTGGTCAGCCAGGCGCGCGCCAGGCGGGTGTTCTTGACGACGGTGGTGGGCGACAGGCCGAGCACTTCGGCGGTCTCGTCGATCGTCAGGCCGCCGAAATAGCGCAGCTCGATCACCCTGGCCTTCTCGCGATCGAAGCCGGCCAGCGCCTCGAGCGCGTCGTCGAGCGCCACCAGGTCTTCAGCGCGCTGGGCCACCGGCTCGTCGGTGTCGTCGAGCCGCAGGGTCACCAGGCCGCCGCCGCGCTTGGCGGTGCTGCGACCGCGGGCGTGGTCTACCAGAATGCGCCGCATCAGCTGCGCCGCCACGGCGTAGAAGTGCGCCTGGTCCTGCCACTGCGGGTGGCGTTTGTCGACCAGCCGCAGGTAGGCCTCGTGCACCAGATCCGTTGGGTCGAAGGAGTGGTCGATCCGCTCCTGGCGCAGGTAGCGGTCCGCGAGGCGGCGCAGCTCGTCGTGGACCAGCGGAATGAGCTGATCGAGCGCCGCCGGCTCGCCCTGTCGCCAGGCCAGCAAGAGACGGCTTACCTGGGTTTGCTGCTGCGTCATCGACACGATCCCTGCGGTTTGCGATCCGTGTCGTCATTCTAGTCGGTCCGGAAGCGCTCGGCAGGAGCGGTGCTGCGGCTCTTACGCTACGGATCACGCGGCCAGTAGGCCGGTAGGGTGACCGTCTCGCCGACGTCCGGAGGACGCCACGCCACGTAGCCGCCGTTTTGCCACTGCAGCCAGCGCCACGACGCGTCCTCGAGCTCGGCATCGAAACGGAAGGTCACCGTTTCAGGACGTCCATCGTCGGTCACGCGCACGATCTCGACGCCGATCCGGCGGCGGTCCAAGCTTTGTCCCGGGGTGAACGGTCGACCGTCGTAATACACGTTGTCGAAGGTCTGGAGGAAGAAGCTGAAGTGGCTTTGCGGAGCCGGCGGCGGCGAAGGCACGGTGCCGGCCGGCATCACGAAGCCGCCCTCGGGGGTGACGGTGAGGGAGCGCGCGTCGGGACGGTGGACTCGGGTCGCGAAGACGCTGGCTACCAGCGTCGAGGTCTCGGTCGGAATCGGCTGCCCCTTCAGCGCCAGGTAGGTGGTGGCGTAGAAGGTCAGGTACGAGCTCGGTGCGTTGATGATCAGCGCCTGCTGGTCGCGCACGTCCGCGTCCGCCGGCAGGGTATCGGCGACGCCGGTGAGGAAGGTGTTGAGCCTCGAGAGATTGTCAGCGGTGGCCCAGGTCGTCCGCGGGTTGTGCGCCAGGTGCACGAGCAGCAGGGGGATCGTCAGCAGACGCAGCGCCCAGGTCCATGAGGTGTTGCGCCCGCGTTGAGTTTGCCAGGCGTCGGCGATGAACAGCGCCAGCAGGCCGGAGGCGCCGAGGCTGACGAAGATCAGCAGGCGATTGCCCGGGTACATCGCGCAGCTCGGCACGACCGCCGCCAGCAGGCCGAAGGCCCAGAAGCGGGCTTGGGAGCTGCGTCGCATCAGAGGCGTCAAGAGGAGAGCGAAGATCACCAGGGCGCCGGTCCCAAGCCGCCAGGCCTGCTGCGCCGCGGCTTGCGAAAGCATGATGAAGGCTTCCGGCGCGGGCAGGCCGAACTGACCGGCGAGCAGAATCGGCGCGCGCTCGGCCAGCACGGCGAGGAACCGCAGCGGGTCGCTCGTCGGGTCGATATAGGCCGAGGAGCCGGTCGCGCCGTAGCCCAGCAGCCTATAGATCAACAGCCACGCGATGCCGACGCCAGCGCAGGGTGCAAGCGCGAGCAGGCGCTGTTTCAGCGGCCCGCGGTCGAGCCACAAGGCATAGCTCAGCAGGTAGGCGCCGCAGGCCACCGCCGCCTCGGCGGACAGCAGCGCCAGAGCCAGGCAGACCGGGGCGACCCAGGCCGCCGGTCCCCAGCTGCCCCGTCGCGAGTCTTCGTTTCGCCAGCGGTGGTAGGCGAGCAGCGCGAGCAGGCTAAAGCAGAGTGCCAGCGTGGAGTTGCGATTCGAGAGCCAGATGGCGGGAATGGAGTGAGCATCGTCGAGCGCGAAGATCAGCCCAGCCAGGCCCGCCACCCAAACGGCGCCAGGGGCGGCCAGGCGTCGAAAGAACAGGACCGCAGCGATCACCGCTAAAGCGCGCCAGGCCAGCGAGTGGACGTGCATCCCGCGCGGCGACTCCGGCCACAGCTTGAAGTCGAGCCAGTGGCTGTAGCCGGCCAGCGGACGAAAGAAGGCGATGCGCTGATCGTCCGCTGCCCACCACGGCAGGATGCCGGGAGCCATCGTCCAGTGCTCGCCGACCCAGGCGAACAGCTGCGACGGGGGCCGTGCGGCTTCCGGCAGCGCTTCAGGAGCGGTGAGCGCGGCGCGCAGGAAGTAATCGTCGAGCACCCAGCCCAGCTCGAGGCCGGGCGTGCAGAGCAGCACCGCGATCACCGCCAGAGCCAGCGGCAGCAGCGGGTGCTCCAGGACGCGGCGAACCATTTGAATCAGCGGCTTCATGGCGCGTCGATGTTGGCGTGGGCGCCCGGCATATCGTCAAAGGCTTTGGGGCAGTTTGCGTAGGTTCTGCCGCCCGCGAGACCGGCTTAGCCGGCCAGGAATTCCCATGCCGTCCAGCCAACCGCTGCCGCAACGAACAGCGATCCGGCGACGAACACCCACGTGGACCCTGGCTTTTCGATCCGGCGAAACGAAATGGCGGTGTCGGCTTCGGGGATGACCGCGAGCGATTTCAGGCCGGTTGCGTCCAAACGATTGTCTTCGCCAAGCTCGGCTGTACGTGGCAGGGTTTCGCCCGTGTCGATCTCGATCCGTCCGCGCGGCGTCCCGGACAGGGTCGAGGCGCGAAACCAGATTTCCGGAACAGGTTCGTCACCAACCAGCAGGATCGTTCGTTCTCCTGCTCTGGCCAGTTGGGTTGTGGGTGCCCGCCGACGGCGGCGCATCACATGCCTTCGAACTTGATGGACTCGCCGCAGCCGCAGCTTTCCGAGACGTTCGGGTTGTTGAACACGAAACCCGATTCCAGCAGCGAGGTCTGATAGTCGATCTCGGTGCCAAACAGGAACATCTGCGCCATGGGCGCGATCATGACCCGCGCACCCTCTTTTTCGACAATGGCATCATGCTCACCAATTTCGGTGGCGTGTTCCATCGTATATTCCATGCCCGCGCAGCCGCCCTTCTTGACGCCAATGCGCAGGCCCTTGACCGTATCACCTTCCATCAGCTTGGAAATCCGCCGGATGGCTGCAGGGGTCAGGGTCACGGGATCGCTGCCAGGTACACCGAACATCTGATCTGTCTCCACGGGACTGCTCAGACCGGAAAATAGGCGTTTTGGCCATGTTCCTCAAGGGCAGTCGGGTGGTCGATATTGGCGCAACCCTGCCATTCTGGTAGCCAGTCTCAGCAAATCAGCCAGAATTGGAGGCTTGGCATGTTGCGCTTGCTCGCCCTTTTGCCCGTTCTTGTCCTTGCCGGATGCCTGAACACAAAGACCAAGGTCCTGACCGAGGCGAATTCGATACTCGCCGGCGATTCTGCATTGTTCATGCAAGTGGTCGAGGCGTGGGAGCGTTTCGGAAAGCCCGAAGACTCTCCGCGTCCGCTGGCCGAGGACGGCACGCGCGCGTTGGAGACCGCCGGGATTGTCGTGTTGCAAGAGGAAAAGAAGAACGGCGCGTACGAGTTCTATGCTGTCGGAATGATGGGTGACCGCCCGATGGCCTGTTTCGCCCACGACGCCCATATCGACGTTATCGCCCGGCGCCATCAGATCGAGGTGACTGTTGATCGCGGTGACGATGCAAACGAGATCGCGCCCGCACCGATGAGTGCT
>JBCCEE010000040.1:0-32302 GCA_039030415.1 Acidobacteriota bacterium | reverse complement strand
TAGAACATATATTACGTCTTGTTTAATCTCACTTACGTAGATCTGAAGTTTTACAAAGTCTGAGACGTCATGGGTCTTGCTCTACATGTGCGGCAATTACCTTGACCTTCAAGGCTTCAACTCCTATCCGCATGAAGTTGGACAAGGAAAAAAAAGTCGTGCGGATAGGAGTTGAAGCCTTGAAGGTCAAGGTAATTGCCGCACATGTAGAGCAAGACCAATGACGTCTCAGGGGCGCCTCCTGACGATGTGGTCCAGAGCCGACCCACTCCCAGGAGGTTGGGATGAAGCGCTACGACGACTCAGTAACGGGTGAATCGAAGTCGGGACGGATCACGGAGCGACCTGGCGAGCTTCAGATCGGTCCGCTAATTGAGCCCCATGGCTAGTGAGTGGACCGCCGCTTCTTTTCTTTTGCCGCTCCTGCCTCGAGTTTTCCTTTGATCTCGCGAACAAGCGAAAGGCTCAACTGACCGGCAACCGCCGATCGGATCAACTCAACGAGAGCAGCTTCAGCCCATTTGTTCTTGCGGAATCTTGCGACGAGTTGCGCCATGCTGCTGGCCAACTCGGTCGCACTACTTTTCTTTTCCTGTGCAAGAAGAGCAGCTAGTAGATCCAAGGTTAATACTGCGATCTGCAGGGCGCTCTCACGTTCCGCTAGGATTTCTTGGGCAAGACGTAAGAGTCTTTCGGATCGTTCATAGCAGCCGCGCTTGTGAGCAACGAGTCCTTGAGACCAAAGTAATCGGGCCCGGTCGACTGCATGCTCTGAGCCGAAGCGCTGAGCACCTTCCGCAAGGCATTTCTCCGCAGCCTCAAGCTCACCGAGCTGTTCATATGCATAGGCTAAATGTTGTGAAGCTGCGAGGTGGGTGCGAGGTAAACGGCTCCCTGTGCCCTCAAGATGATCGTTAGCCTGCTCGAGATCGAGAATTGCACCTTGGTAATTGCCCGCATAGCAATGCATCATGCCGTGGTCGACCAGCGCTCGACCGATATCGTCCCTGGAGCCCAAGCGCGTGAAGATCACCAGCGCTTCGTTGAGCACCATCAGCGCTCGCTCGAACTGGGCGTGGTCTTTGAGCAGGTAGGCCGCGCGCAGCAGGAGGTTGCCGGTGTCGCGCCTGAGCTTGGCCCGGTGCGCTAGCGCCAGCGCTTGACGGAAGGCCCGCGCCGCGCTGGTGAACTCGCCCTTGTGACGGCGGGCCGAGCCGAACACCCCGAGCCCGAGGCAGTAGAGGGCGATCCGCTCTCTGGCCGTGCCGTCGAGCTTCGGGATGAACGCCACCAGGGCGACGGTGACCCGCTTGGCGGCGACCGGCGCCTGGTCGTAGCGCAGGGCGTCGAGATGCTCTAGGTAGGCGCGGGCAAAGGCTACGGTGCGGTAGCGCCGGGTGTGGCGCAGCCGGCGATCCTGCTCGCGCATCGGCAGGGCGATGAATTCCGCCAGATCGTCGGCACCGGCTAGACGGCGCACTTTCGTGGCCTCGAGAGCGGGCTCGCTGGTGCTCGGCGTCGCGCTGCCGTTCGCAGCCCTGCCGTTCTGAGCCGTACCATTCGGAGCCGAGTCGGCCGGGACCGTGTAGGGCGCTACGGTGTCGAGCCCGACGGATTCGAGGTCGACGGCCGGGAAGTCCGCCGCCACGAGCTCGGAGGTCGCATGCTCGATTTTGACCCACGCCGCGTCGCGCTCGCTCGCCACCTCCAGCTGCGCCAGGAAATCGTCACTGCGCGGACAGATATCGAGCGCCTGGGTGAAGAACGCCTTGGGATCGAGCCCCAGTAGCTCCACCGCCTGCAGGAACGTCTCGAGTCGAAAGCCACGCTGGCCCGAGAGCATTTTGTTGAGATAACCCTCGCTCAGCCCGAGCGCCGCCTCGGTATCGGCGATACGCCCCCATCGGCTCCGCAGCTCACGCTGCAGGCGCTCGATCAGCTGCCTCTGCACCTCAGTCCATGCCATGAAGCCATCACTTTAGCATAAGTTTTTACCCATTGCACTGGGTCGAGGCTGCCGGCACAATCTCGCGTCACAACCCCGCGCCGCCACCGCGAGGAGCGTCGCGCTCAGACGGAACGGCCTGTCTCAAACTCAGGTCCAATTTGCGGAAGGTGGAGATTCAGAGGCCCGTGCGGCAGCGGTACCGGCAAAAGAAGAGCCGGAGCGAGCCTGGAGTCTTCTGACAAGAGGTATTAGCTCCTGATTCAGCGTTTGGGTCTCTCGGTAAAGGGTCTATGCACCAACAGAATCTCTATATTGAGAGATCACTAGGCAACCGCCCGGGCGGGATACTGGGCGGTACTTTTGCAACAACTCGAGTGGGCGCCTCCTGACGATGTGGTCCAGAGCCGACCCACTCCCAGGAGGTTGGGATGAAGCGCTGCGACTTGACCCTTCATGATGAGACGCAAACGGGACGGCTCGAGAGTCCCCAAACTCAGCTCGGGCTGGGTCCGTTCATTGAGCCCAGTGGCGCCATGGATCCGGGCTCGGGATAGCCGGCGGAGGCCGTGCGAGCCTCCGGCGCGGGTCTAGGACCTTAAGCTTTCGCTTTCGCAGCAGCGCCTGCTGCTAGCTTTTCTTTGATGGCATGAACCATCTGCCGGCTCAATCGGCCGGCGACTGCTGTGCGGATGAGCTCGACGAGGGTCGCTTCCGCCCAGCGATTGTCGCGAAGCTTGGTGACGAGCTGTGCCATGCTCTCCGCCAGTCCGGTCGCCTCGTCTCGCTTTTCCTGCGCCAGCAAGGCGGCGATCAGGTCGAGCGAGATGATCGCGGACTGGATCGGCCCCTCGCGCTCGGCCAGGACCTCCTGGGCGGAGCGCAGGAGGGCTTCGGAGCGCTCGAAGCCGCCGCGCTCGTAGGCGACCAGCGCCTGCGACCAGCGCAGCTTGGCTTCGTCCACCGCATGCCCTTCGCCAAACTGGCTGACGCCGCGTTCGAGGCACGCTTCGGCAGCCTCGAGCTGGCCCAGCTCCTGGTGGGCGTAGGCCAGCATTTGGTAGGCGCTCAGGCGGTAGCGGTGCAGCTCGGGGCCGGCCTCTGCGATGTGATCGAGCGCCTGCCGCAGATCCAGAATGGCGCCTTCGAAGTCGCCGGAATGGCAGAGCATCATGCCGTGGTCCACCAGGGCCCGGCCCATGTCGGAATGCGAGCCCAGCCGCGTGAAGATCACCAGCGCTTCGCCCAGCAGCTGCTTGGCGCGCTCGAATTGGGCGTGGTCTTTGAGCAGGTAGGACGCGCGCAGCAGCAGGTTGCCGGTGTCGCGCCTCAGCTTGGCCCGCTGGGCCAGCACCAGCGCCTGGCGCAGCGCTCGGGTGGCGCTGGTGTATTCGCCCTTGTGACGCCGGGCCGAGCCGAAGATGCCGAGCCCCAGGCAGTAGAGGGAGATGCGCTCCTTGGCGGTGCCGGGCAGCTGCGGGATGAAGTCCACCAGCGCCACGGTGGCGCGTTTGGCGGCCGCGACGGCGTGGTCGTAGCGCAGCGCGTCGAGCTGCTCGAGGTAGGCGCGAGCGAAGGGTAGAGAGCGGTAGCGGCTGGTGTGCCGCAGGCGGCGATCCTGCTCGCGGGCCGGCAGCTTGACGAACTTCGCGGCGTCCGCCGCCCCGGCCAGCTTGCGTGCCGGCGCAGGCTCGGACGCGGCAGCCGCGTCGTCGGCGCAGCCGGTTGCACGAGAGGCGGTTTCAGGAGAGCTGGTTGCAGGGGAGACCGTGAAAGGCGCCACGGCGTCGAGCCCGACGCCTTCGAGGTCGACCGCCAGCAGCTCTGTGGCCATCAGCTCGGAGGTGGCGCGCTCGATTCTGAGCCATGCCACGTCGCGATCGTTGGAGTTTTCCAGCTGGGCCAGGAAGTCGTCGCTGCGCGGACAGATATCCAGCGCTTGCGAGAAAAACGCCTTCGGATCCAGCCCCAAGAGCTCTACTGCCTGCAGGAACGTCTCGAGCCTGAAACTGCGCTGGCCCGAGAGCATCTTGTTGAGATAGCCCTCGCTCAGCCCTAGCGCTGCCTCGGTCTCCGAGATACGCCCCCACCGACTCCGCAGCTCACGCTGCAGACGCTCTACCAGCTGCCGCTGCACCTCCGTCCATGCCATGAAGCCATCACTTTAGCATAAGTTTTTACCCATTGCACTGGGTCTGTGCTGCCGACGAAATTCCATTCCTCAGTTCGAAATCCTATCACTGCACCGCATACCGGCCGGTAGGAAGTGTTTGAACGCCCCGTATTGGCACTCACGAGAGTGTCCACTGAAACCTGTGCATTCATCTCGAATAACGGACGTATCGTCCGGAAACTGCGTCTTTGCTCGTCACAGCTTCCTCTAGCTTCGGGGTTTGAGCATAGTGCTGGCCAACAACACTTGCCCATCAGAGGAAGAGACGAATCACGTGCCGCGATCCCGTGATTGCCTCGCCACCGGAACCGAGGAGCCCCACGATGTCGACCCCGAAGCCGCCGCTCAGCAAGCCGTCTCGCGCCACGGGACCCGAGGCGTTCACCACACCCGCCCAGATCCGTGGCCTGATGGCCGCCGACCTGCAAATGACCAGCGACACCCAGCTGCTGTGCGTGATGCTGGGCACCGGGGGCTCGACGGTGCCGGAGCCGGGGCAGCGTCCGAAGACGCGCAGCGCGTTCGCGCTCGCCAACGCCCTGGTGGAGGCGACCGGCAGTTTCGACGACCTGCTGCGCGAGGTCCGCAGCGGCAGTCTGCAGTTCACCGGCTACAAGCCGGAGTGCTCGCCGTGGCATCGCCTGCGCGCTGACATGGAGCTGATCGAACGTTGGCGTCGCGGTTTCACGGCCGGCGGCGACGCGACGGTGCGGGCCTTGGATTGGGCGACGCTGTGCGGTGAGCTGACGGATCTGCGCGGCGCCAGCGAGGCCGAGCTGATCGCCTTCACCATCGGCGCGCGGCATCCGGACCCGGTCAACGGCAAGCTGTTGATGGATTATTTTGGCAGTCCGCAGGCGCTGTTCGAGCAGTTCAGCCTGGTGACGTTTCAGGCCTTTCGCAGTCACTATCGCAGCGGCAAGGACCAGCAGTTCTTGAAGCTGCCGAGGCCTTCCGCCTGTTTCCGTCTGCTGGCCGCGATCGAGCTCGCCGAGCGTCACCGTCGTCGCATGGTCAGCCGGCTGGCTCCGCTAGGTCCGAGCCAGCGCGAGCTGCTGTCGAAGCGTCTGGGGCTACGCTCGGCCGAGCTCACCCGTCTCCTCGCCCCGGAGAGCCCGCTCGACGCCGAGCAGCGCGACAGTCTGCTCGAAGTGCTCCGCTCCCACCCCGACCTGGCGCCCGACTTCGAGCGTCTGGACCGCCTCGTCGCCGACGCCCAGACCCCCGACGTCTGGCAGGCGATCGAGCTGCACCATCAGTTCGAGACCCTGCTGGAGGATCCGTCGTGGAGCGATCCGCGTGCGCTGCTCGGCGAGCGCGTGCCGTTCCGCGGCCTGCTGGCTATCGCCGAGGCCCGCCTGGCGCGGACGGAGGACGAGTCGTCGGGGGAGCTGGCGCGGGTCAAGGAACGTTTGGAGGCGGCGGAGCGTCAGGCGTTGGCGCAGCCGGTGGCGGCGTTCGTGGGGGCGCTGGCAGAGCTTTGTTTGTCGCCGGCCGGGGTGGAGGCGGCGGTGAGCGAGGCTAGCCGCCGTTGTGAGGTGGGTTAGGTTGGGGCGCGTCGAGCTTTGACGCCGAGTCGTCGAGACGTCTAGGAATCTCGACAGGCGGTGCGAAGACGGCGTAGGATGTCTACTGAGGCGTCGAATCGCGAGAGGATTCGCGCCATGCAGACCGGTTGAAGCAGGGCCGGTGCTGGTGCTGGAAGGCACGGATGTTGATTTGCGGGGGGAGTGAAGTGGTGACGGACAGGGCTTCTGAAGAGTTTGCTCTATGGAAGATTCGAAGGGCCAAGCGCGACGGGCTGCAATCGCTCGTCCTGCGCAATCACCGTCTCTCTGTGCTGCCCTCGGAGATTGCAGGGCTCACTCACCTGCAATCGCTCGATCTGCGCAACAACAGTCTTCCTGAGCTGCCCTCGGAGATCGTAGGGCTCACTCACCTGCAGTCGCTCGACCTGCGCGACAATCGTCTCTCTGAGCTGCCCCCCGAGATCGGAAGGCTCAACCGCCTAGAGACACTCAGGCTCAGCAACAACAGGCTCTATGCGCTGCCCCCCGAGATCGGCGGGCTCACCCGGCTGAAGACTGTCAGCCTCAACTACAACCGTCTCTCTGGGCTGCCGTCCGAGGTCATCAGGCTCACCCAGCTGCAGGAGCTCCACCTCAATGGCTGCAGTCTCCCGGAGCTGCCCTCCGAGATCGGCCGGCTGACGCAACTGCTTTTGCTCGCGCTCAACGACACCAAACTCTCGCAGCTGCCCCCCGAGATCGGAAGGCTCACCGCGCTGCGGGAGCTCTGGCTCCATGACAATAATCTCTCTGAGCTGCCCTCTGAGATCGGAAGGCTCATCCAACTGCAGAGGCTCTACCTCAGCGGCAACCCTCTGGGCATCCCAGATGAGATCGTCGCCTCGAATGACGCCGCCAGGATCCTCGGCTATTACTTCCAGGAAGGCCCCGAGACCGAGGCGCGAGGCCTGCTGAGAAACGCTGAGGCGGTTCAACAAGTGGGAAACCAAGGCTCGAGCGCAAAGGGTGAGAAAAGCGCAACTGGTGAGACAGGAGCGTGGTACGAGGTGGCGCAGCCGTTCGATGCTTCTGAACTGGCAGCTGAGCTCACGCGGCTGGCGACTGCGCTACAGCTGTCGGCCGCTGGCAGCGATCAGCTCGAGGCGGCTCTCGCGGTCTCGAGGGCCCGGGACGCGGCGGATGCCGGCGACACCTCGAAAGCCCTCGAGCACCTCGAGGGGGCAGGGAAGTGGGCGTTCGATACCGCCAGAAGCCTCGGCTCGAGGGTGGCTGCCAAGGCGATCGCTGCGGCTGCAGGGTTGGGGTAGGCCCAGGCAGCCGGCGTCGACGCTCAGGACCGCTTGGCGCGGGCGAGGGCTCCAGGGCCTTTGCCGGTGCCGGGGTGGGGCTCGTGGTCGGCGACCATGGCGTAGAAGGCTTCGGGCACGGGACCCGGCGTCTCGGGAGCGGGGATGGGGCGCCGGCGCTCGGGTATGAGGCTGGGTTTGGCGGTTGGGGCGTGGCCGTCGAGCAGCTGGCGGCGGATCTCGCGGCCCAGGATCTCGGCCATGGCGGACGGCACGGCGTTGCCGAGCTGGCGCTGGACGGCGCGGGGGTCTCCGCTGATGGTGTAGCCGTCGGGAATGGTCTGGAGGCGGCAGAGCTCGCGGGCCGAGAGCCGGCGGTTTTTCCAGTGGAAGGGGCCGATGGCGGGGCCGGGCTGGGCGGTCAGGGTCCAGGAAGGGAGGTTTTTGGCCAGCTTCAGGAGCATGGACCAGTAGCGCCGGCGCCAGCCGAAGATGCCGAGGCCGTCTCCCTGCGGGGTGTGGAAGAGGTAGTTCTTGCCTTCGGGAATGCTCGGCAGCAGGGTGGCGAATTTGCCTCGGGGTTTGAGCTCGGGACGGTCTTCGTCTTCGAGGTCGCCGAGGGCGTCCCAGGCGACTCTTGGCGCTTCGAGCTCGGGCTGGAGCTTCAGCGGCAGCTTCAGGCTGGCTTTCGCCGGGTCGACGCGGGGCGGTCGGCTGTGGGTGGGTTGGGGAAACTCGAACGCCTTGCCGTCTCGCTGGCCGACGACGAAGACGCGCTCGCGCACTTGCGGCACGCCGTACTCGACGGAGTTGAGCTGCTTGGCGCAGAGCTGGTAGTCGGTGCCTAGCGCTTCGTTGATGGCGTCGAGCTCGGAGCGGATGAGCTGGAGGCCTTCGTCTTTCTGGGAAAATTTCAGGCCCGGCACGTTCTCTAGCAGGAAGGCCTTGGGCTGGGTGTCTCTCAGGACGCGCAGGAACTCTCCAAGGGTGGCGGAGCGCGGGTCGTCGAGGCGCCCTGCGTCGCCGGTGGCCCAGAATCCCGACTTGGAGAACGGCTGGCAGGGCGGCCCGCCGACCAGCAGGTCGGCATCACCTACCGCCAGCCCGGCCTGCTGCAGGATCTCGGAGCTCTCGACGTCGAGGATGCTGCGCGGAATGACCCGCCAGTCGCGCTCCGGGTTGCACTCGATCGTCGTCACGCAGTCCTGGTCCATTTCGACGGCGATCGCCTGCTCGAAGCCCGCCGCTTCGAGCCCGAGGTCGAGGCCGCCAGCGCCGGTGAACAGGCTGATGGTTTGCAATGCCATAGGGTGAGGGTGGTTAGAATAGTTCTCGAACGTTTCCCCGGCAAGGCATGAGCAGCTCCCTCAAGGCTCCGCGCTACGGGGGTTTCAAGCCCTCGTCGAAGCACGCTTCTCGCGTCAAGAGCAAGAACCGCAAGACGGACACGAAGGCCGAGCTTATCCTGCGTCGAGCGCTGTGGGCGCGGGGTCTCAGGTACCGGGTGCACGGCCACGATCTGCCCGGCAAGCCGGATATCGTCTTCCTGCGTCAGCAGCTGGCGGTCTTTGTGGACGGTGATTTTTGGCACGGTCGGGATTGGGAGGAGCTTCAGGTCAAGCTCGCGCGGCGGGCCAACCCCGACTATTGGATTCGCAAGATCGCCTACAACCGCGAGCGCGACCAGGTGGTGACGCGAGAGCTCGAGACCCAGGGGTGGACGGTGATGCGGGTGTGGGAGGGGGAGATCCTGAGCGACGTCGAGCGGGTGGCAGAGCAGGTGATGCGCTGCCACCAGTGGCTGAACGCTTGAGCGGTCTCAGGCTAGTTTGTCGTCCAGGAACGATCGATAGACGGCCGTGTTGGACGGGCTCCGCCGGGCTTCGGAACTCGCAGGATCTCTATTCAGCTGCGTAAACTCCTAACTCGCCGAGGATTGCGACCTGCTGTGATCCTGCACGCTCAGACATCTCAGTCCCTTGCTCGCTCCGTCCAACCACGGCCTACCAGCTCACGACATCGCTGTGGGAGGTGATCTTCTGCCTACTCAGCTGGGACAGGCGCGCGTCCGCGTTCGTCCCAGCCCTGCCAGCGGCGGCCGATGGCGAGGCGGGTGTCGAGCACGAGGGAGAGGAGAGCGGGGACGAGGAAGAGGGTGAAGACGGCGGAGACGGCGAGGCCGCCGACCACGACGCTGCCGAGGCCGCGGTAGAGCTCTGAGCCGGCGCCGGGGAAGAAGACCAGCGGCAGCATGCCGAAGATGCTGGTCATCACGCTCATGAAGATCGGCCGGATGCGCGAGCGCACGCTCTCGCGGATCGCCTCGCGCGGCACCATGCCGTCGCGCCGCAGGTGGTTGAGGGTCTGGTGGACGATGAGGATGGCGTTGTTGACGACGGTGCCGACCAGGATGATGAAGCCGAGCATGGTCAAGACGTCGAGCGCCTGGGGCGTGGCCAGGTTGAGGGCGGCGAGGCCGAGGATGCCGCCGAGGCCGGCCAGCGGCACGCTGAACAGGATGACGAAGGGGTAGAGGAAGCTCTCGAACAGCGCCGCCATCAGCAGGTAGGTGATGACCACCGCCAGCAGGAAATTCCATTGCAGGGCCTGGCGCGTCTGGGTGAGCTTGTCGGCGCTGCCGGAGAGGCGGGCGCGGTAGAGGCCGCCGAGCTCGCCGGAGGCCTGCAGCGGCGCCAGGATCTCGGCCTCGATGCGCTCCATGGCGGTCTGCAGCGGCACGTCATCGGGCGGCGTGATCTGGATGGTGACGGCGCGCTGGCGCTCGAGATGACGGATCTGGGTGGGGCCGGTGGTGAGCTCGACGTCAGCGACGGTGCCGAGGGTCACCAGCCGGCCGTCCGGGGTGGCCAGCGGCATCTGCTCGAGCAGGTGGGTGCGGTGGCGCTCGTCGGGCTCGGCCATCACCCGCAGATCGATCTCGTGACCCTCGTGGCGGTAGTCGCTGGCCTTGACGCCGTCGACCAGGGCGCTGACCGTCAGCCCGAGGTCGCGGTTCTGCAGACCGAGCTCGGCGACCCGGCGGCGGTGCGGCACTAGCCGCAGCTCGGGATTGCCGAGGTTGAGGCTGGGCAGCGGAAAGGCCGTCGACCCCGGCACGACCTCGGAGGCCTGGGCGAAGACCTGGCGGCCCAAGGCGAGCAGAGGCTCGAGCTCGGGGCCCATGAGGTCGACGTCGATGTTGCGTCCCTGGCCGAGGCCGCTCGAGAACAGGCTGAGCTGGCTGGTGAAGGCGAGGGTGCCCGGCAGCTCGCCGTTGATGCGGTTGAACTCGGGGATCAGCTCGCGCACCCGGGTGGGCTGGCGCGCGGTGGCGGCGATGAAGCTGAGGTTGGGCTGGGCGACGTAGAACATCATCTCGATGCCGCCGCCCGGCAGCTCGCGGGTGTCGTCACCCTCCCACAGGTGCGGCAGCTGCTCGAGGTAGGGGTTCTGGAGCTCGATCACTTCGCTCAGGTTGTAGCCGGGCGGTGGGATCATGACGCCGAGCAGGAAGTTCTGGTTGCCCTGCGGCAGGTATTCGGCCTGCGGCAGCAGCAGCGCGCTCAGCCCGAAGGCCACCAGGGTGAAGCCGAGCACCACGGCCAGGCGTCGCGGCGTCGAACCGCACAGCCAGTAGACGGTGCGTGAGATCCAGCCCGAGATGCCCTGCGCCAGGCTGAGGCCGCCCCACAGGTTGGCGAAGCCGCGGCGAGACGGCTGGGCGTCGTCGTCGTCGTCGCGCTTCTTGGCGGCGTCGAGCAGGCGCGCCGACAGGCTGGGGATGACGGTAATCGCCACCACCAGGCTCAAGCCGACGGCGCAGGAGATGGCGATGGCGATGTCGCGAAACAGCTGCCCGGCCTCTTCCTGCACGAACAGCACGGGTAGGAAGACGGCGATGGTGGTGAGGGTCGACGCCAGCACCGCGCCCCACACTTCGCGCGCGCCGTCGAACGCCGCTTTGCGCCGCGAGTCGCCGCGCTGGCGGTGGCGGTAGATGTTCTCGAGCACGACGATCGAGTTGTCGACCACCATGCCGACGGCGAACGACATGCCGGCCAGGCTGATGACGTTGAGCGAGCGCCCCAGCCAGGTCATCATCAGGAAGGTGCCGATGACGCTAATCGGAATGGCGACGGCGACGATCAGGGTAGAGGACGGGCTGCGCAGGAAGAGCAGCAGGATGACGATCGCCAGGGTGCCGCCGAGCAGCAGGTTCTGCTGCACCAGGTCGATGGCGGAGACGATGTAGTCGGTCTCGTCGTAGCTCTCGAACATCTCGACGCCGCGCGGCCGCAGCAGCTCGCGGTTGATGCGCTCGACGGCGTCGGTGAGCCCGGCCATCACCGCGATGGCGTTGGAGCCGCTCTCGCGCTGCACGTTGAGGGCGATGATCGGCTGGTCGAAGTAGAAGACG
Organism: Acidobacteriota bacterium; assembly: GCA_039030415.1. Lineage (GTDB taxonomy): Bacteria > Acidobacteriota > Thermoanaerobaculia > Multivoradales > J023 > JAAELT01. The sequence goes on along the minus strand of JBCCEE010000040.1, from coordinate 20,952 downwards.
TCGCCGGTCGCTTTGCGGTAGTCGAGCTGGGCGCGGGCGACGTCGCGCAGGTAGACCGGCACGCCGCCGCGCACCGCGACCACCACGTCTTCGATATCGGCCGGCGATTGGTATTGGCCGACGGTGCGCACCACGTAGCGGCGCTTGCCCTCGTCGAAGTCGCCGCCCGAGATGTCGCGGCTCTGCAGGTCGATGGCGCTGACCAGCTCGCTCAGGGTCACCTGGCGGGCGGCGAGCGCCGCCGGGTCGACGATCACCTGCATCTCGCGCTCGCGACCGCCGAAGATCTGCGCTCGCGCCACTCCCGGCACGCGCTCCAAGGCCGGCAGCACGAATTCGTCGACGAAGCTGAACAGGGTGGCGATGTCGCCTTCGAAGGGCTCGGCGCCGCCCGGCAGCAGGGTGTACCAGGCCATCGCCGAGTTCTGCGCGTCGACGGTGGAGATCACCGGCCGCTCGGCGTCGGCGGGGTAGCTCGGCACCTGCTCGAGACGGTTGGCGACCCGCAGCATGGCGGCGTCGACCTCGGTGCCGGTGAGGAAGGTGAGGACGATGTCGGAGCGGCTGTCCGAGCTGGTGCTCTCCATGCGCACCAGGCCCTCAAGACTCTTGAGCTGCTCCTCCTGCTCGTCGACGATCTCGCGCTCGACCTCGGCCGGGCTGGCGCCGGGCCAGAAGGTGATGACGGTGATCTCGGGCTGCTCGACGGTCGGCGTCAGCTGCACCGGGATGTGGCTCAGCGCCAGCACCCCGAACAGCACCAGCAGGATCACCCCGACGGCGGTGGTGACCGGCTTGGCGATCGAGGTCTCGATCAGTTTCATGGCGTCCCCAGCGCTTCCGGCGGCGGGTAGTCCTGGGCCTCCGGCGTCACCTCCTGGCCGTCTTGGAGCAGCTCGTTGCCGTGGGTGACGACCCGGTCCTCGGCCTGCAGCTCGCCCTCGACCGCCAGCCACTGGCCGACCCCGAGCCCGGGAGTGACGGGCACCCGTCGCACGGTCTCGCCTTCGATGACGAACAGGACGTCCTCGCCGTCGCGCTTGACGACCGCGTCTTTGGGCACCAGCAGCGACGCTCGGCCGCGGCCGAGCGCCAGGTCGACCCGAGCCAGCATGCCGACGCCGATGCGGCGCTCCTCGTTGGGCACGCGGATCAGCACGGGAAAAGTGCGCGCGCGAGGATCGGCCCGCGGCACCACCGCTCGTACCGAGCCCTCGACCTCCAGGTTGGCCAGGGATTCGAAGCGCACGGTGGCGCGGGCGCCGGGGGCGAGGCCGCCGAAGTGGCGCTCCGGAACTTCGAGGCGCACCTCGAGGGCGTCGAGCGAGATCAGCTCGACCACCGGATCGCCGACGTCGAGCCATTCGCCGACCTGCACGTGCTCGCGGCCGACCACGCCGTGGAAGCTGGCGCGTACGGTGGTGTTGTCGAGATCGCGCTCGAGCGTCGCCACCTCGGCGCGCAGCTGGGCGACTCGGCCGCGCCAGGCTTCGGTGTCGTAGGTGGCGTCGTCGACCTGCTGGGTGCTGACCACTTCCGAGGCGCGCAGCTCGCGGGTGCGCTCGAGCCTGAGCTCGGCGGACTTGAGCCGCGCCTCGGCTTCCGCCAGCTGGCCGCGCGCCGCCTCGTGGCGCAGCTCGATCGGTTTGCGCCGCAGCCGCACCAGCGGCGCGCCGCGCCGCACGGTGCTGCCCTCGGGCGTCAGCAGTTGGGCGACTACGCCCGCCACCTCGGTGGCCACGGTGGCGATCTGCCGCGCTTCGACCGAGCCGGTGAGTCTGAGCGTCTGCTGGGCCTCGTGGGAGCGGGCGGTGGTGAAGCGCACCGGACTGGCCTGGGCGCGCCAGGCTCCGGCGATGAGGCACAGCACGGCCCCGTAGAGAAGAACATGGCGTTGGGTCAAAGACCGCTTGTTGCAAGACTGTCTGCTGCAAGACATGTGAGGTAGCTTCCCCCGCTCCATCGGAACGTAGACATAGTGTGTGATTCGAGCCTTGGCGTGCTCGAATCCTCCTCAGAGGATGCTGTACGTAAACTCTCGAAAGACCCCGTCACACAGCAGATCTGTCACGGAAGACCCCGTCTTGCCTTCCGATCGAAGCCTACTTTGCTTCGCAGACATCGTGCGTCGCGATCATTTCGCTGCTGCGTCCGAATCCTGGTACGGATTCGGACGAAGCAAGTTGCCGAGTGTAGCAGCTTATTTCAAACGCCAGCTATGGCAGTAGGGCATGGACGAAGGGGGCCCGAAGCCCGCGGTCGCGGCCGCTGCCTGCTACCAGCTGCCTGAGGCGCCGCCGCCGCCGAAGCTGCCGCCACCGCCCGAGAAGCCGCCGCCGGAGAAGCCTCCCCCGGACCAGCCGCCGCTCGACCAGCCGCCGCCGCCGCTCGACCAGGTGCCGGCGCCGCCGACCTGCGGTCGCCAGTTGCGGAAACGCTCGCCCCAGGCGGTGTTGCGCAGCACATAGCGCAGGATCGGGAAGCCGGTCACCCAGGCTGCCAGCGCCACGATGCCGACGACCTGGCCGAGGACCTCGGCCGGGAAGGCGTAGAAAAATGGCATTAGAAAAACGTAGAGGACCCAGCCCATGCAGCCGCTGGTGGCGATGCTGGTCATCGCGAAGGTGCCGACCACGATCGAGAAGATGCCCATGAACATCAGCCGCTCGAGCAGCGGCGCGTCGGCGATGTCGTTGCTCGAGTCGCGGGTGAGGCTCGGCGGGATCAGGTCTTCGCGGTTGCGCAGGGTGGCGTCGATCACCTCGGTGGCGGCGCCGATGCCGCCGGCGAAGTCGCCCTCGCGGAAGCGCGGCACCATGAGGTTCGAGATGATGCGCTTGGTGCGCAGGTCGGTGAGGGTGCCTTCGAGGCCGTAGCCGACTTCGATACGGATCAGGCGGTCGTCGCGCGCCACCAGCAGCAGGATGCCGTCGTCGATGCCTTCACGGCCGAGCTGCCATTTCTCGACGACGCGGATCGAGAAGTCTTCGAGCGGATCGCCTTCGAGGCTCGCTACGGTGAGGATCGCCACCTGGGCGCCGGTGTCGGTCTCGAGCTGTTCGAGCAGGGCGTCGAGGCGCAGCTCGGCGCCGTCGTCCAGCAGGTCGGCTTGATCGGTGATGCGCCCCCACAGCTCCGGCGGCTCGAGCGCCGCCAGCGTCGTCGGCAGCAGGACGCCCAGGGCAAAGAGCAGCCAGCCGGCGAGGCGAGGCAGACCGAGGCAGGGCTGACGGGGCTGACGCATCTAGCGATCCCTCAGCCGTGGCTCGTTGGCGAGCTCGTCGCGATCGTCGCTGCGTCGCTCCATACCGTGCTCTGCCAGCAGCTCGCCGCAGCGTTCGATCACCGCCACCAGCGCCTCGGTGGTGCGCCCCGCGCGGATGCCGGCGGTGAGCTCGCGCACCAGATCGTGCCAGGCGCCCTCGCCGACTTTCTCGTGGATGCCGGTATCGCCGAGGATCCCCGCGCGATGCTCGAACAGGGCGAGGAAGATCAGGATGCCGCTGCGGTCGCGGGTGTTGAAGAGCTCCTCGTCCAGGAACGCCGCCTCGGCGCGCAGCCGGACGCGACGCTCGAGGGTGTCGTCGTCGATCAGCAGGCGCTCGAGGCCGGCGAACATTCGCGCCACCAGGTAGCCTGCGGCGCCGCCGGCGAACGCCGGTAGCGTCATCCAGAGCACCGCCGGCACGCCCCAGAAGCCGCCCAGCCAGTGGATCAGGCCGCCGCTGGCCGCGGCGCCCAGGGCGCCGACCGCGGTGGCCTTCCAGGCCGCTTCCTCATGGTCGTCGACGCGCCCCACCAGGTAGGCGACGATCTCGCCCGAGGTGCGCTGCTCGGCGTCGCGCGCCGCGTCACGGATGCGCGCCAGCTCGGCGTCGTCGAACTGCTGTCGGATGCTCACGGGGCTGGGGAAGGACTCTAGAATTCCACTTCGGGCGGCGTGTCGGCTCCCGGCGTGGCCTGGAAGTAGGGGCGTTCCTGGAAGCCCATCATGCCGGCGAAGAGGGCGGTGGGGAAGCTGCGCCGGGCCTGGTTGTAGACCTGGGCCACTTCGTTGAAGCGCTTGCGCTCCACCGCGATGCGATTCTCGGTGCCTTCGAGCTGCGACTGCAGGTCTAGGAAGGCCGCGGTGGCCTTGAGGTCGGGGTAGCGCTCGACCACCACCAGCAGGCGCGAAAGCGCGCTCGACAGAGAGTCCTGGGCGTTCTGGAACTGGCTGAACTGCTCCGCCGAGGGCACGCCCTCGAGGTTGACCTGGCCGACCTTGGAGCGCGCCTCGACCACCGCCTGCAGGGTCTCCTGCTCGAAATCCTTGGCGCCCTGCACCGTCCGCACCAGGTTGGGGATCAGGTCGGCGCGACGCTGGTAGACGTTCTCGACCTGCGCCCAGGCCGACTTGACGGCCTCTTCCTTACCGACCAGGTTGTTGTACATGCCGCCGAAGACAGCGCCGGCCATCAGGCCGACGATCAACAGCACACCACATCCAATGGCAACTGGTTTCATTGCGCTCTCCGCTTGCTTGCGTTTCCGCCCGCTGGCGCCCTCTGCCTGCTGGCGATTCGATGGATGGAACGAGTTTGAGGGTACACCGTCTCAGGCGTGCCATCAAATGGGTACTGGCTCGTCGAGTCTTTCCGGGCACGCCAGACAACTGCGGGCGGTTTTCACCCGTATCTCGAATGCGGTCGGCGGGCCTGCCGTATCCATTGGATAGACTGAGGCAGAACGCTTCAGCCCAGAATCGACCGCGGTTTCGTCATCGGAGGGACCCTCGTGACCCAAGACGCCGCCAGCCTGAGCGAACCGGAATCTACAGCCGCAGCCGCGGCCGCGACCGGGAGTGAGAACGCGCCGATTCCGGGCCTGTTCCACCTCACCGGCAGCAGGCGGGGCACTACCGAGACGCTGGTGGCGGAGCGGGTACGCATCGGCAGCTCGGCCAATACCGAGATCCACGTGCCTGCCGACCGCGAGCCGTCGGTGGCGCCTTTGCACGCCACCCTCCACCGCCGCGGGCTGACCTACCAGCTGCGCAGCGAGCCGGGGCAGACGGTGTGGGTCAATGACGAGCCGGTCGACGAGATGGTGCTGGCGTCCGGCGACGTGCTGCAGCTCGGTGAGGACGGGCCGCGGCTGCGCTTCCGCATTTACCGTCACGGTCACCCGATCTACCGTTCGATGGCCGAGGTGCTGGCCGACTGCGTGGACTGCGCCAAGGCCGACGGCGATACCCGTCTCGATCAGGCCGGCATCTTTCTCAAGACCGCGCCGCGGGATCTGGCGACCCAGACGTCGCCGCGCTTCCGCTGGCTGTCGGCGGTGGTGCTGCTCGCCCTGATCGCCAGCACCGCCAGCCTGGCGTTCAAGAGCGCGCGCTTGGAGGAGCGGCTGGAGAGCCAGCGGCTGCGGGTGACGGGCATCGACGAGCTGCTCAAGAAGACCGAGAGCGAGGCGCTGACGCCGGAAGATCTGGGAGCGGTGCGCACGGCGCTCAACGAGAGCCTGAGTGGCACCCTCGAGCGTCTCGAGGTGCTGGAGGACCGGGCCGGGGCCAGCCAGCGCGCGATCCAGGCGGCTTCGGAGTCGGTGGTCTTCCTGCAGGGCGCCTACGGCTTCCTCGAGCCGCAGAGCCGCAAGCCGCTGCGTCTCGTCATCGGCCCGGAGGGCGTGCCGCTGACCGACGCCGCCGGCAACCCGGCGATCACCATCGAAGGCGACGGCCCGGTGCTCGAGAGCATGTTCACCGGCACCGGCTTCGTGGCTTCGGACGACGGCCTGCTGCTGACCAACCGGCACGTCGCGGTGCCCTGGGAGTTCGACGAGGCCGCGGTGGCGATCGCCGAGCAGGGGCTGATACCGACGTTCTTCCGCTTCGTCGGCTACTTGAAGGGCGTCGACAAGCCGTTCCCCGTCGAGCTGGTGGCGACCAGTGACGACGCCGACGTCGCCGTGCTGCGCTGCGACACGTCGACCCGCCAGGCGCCGCCGCTGGCGCTCACCGAGAGGGTGCCGCAACCCGGCGAAGAAGTGATCGTCCTGGGCTACCCGACCGGCATCCGAGCGCTTTTGGCGCGCACCGACGTCAACTTCGTCAACCAGCTCGCGTCGAGTGGCGACCTGGATTTCTGGACCGTCGCCAGCAAGCTGGCCGAGAACGGCCATATCGCGCCGCTCGCCACCCGCGGCATCATCGGTCAGGTCACCAGCGCCGCCATCGTCTACGACGCCGAGACCACCAGCGGCGGCAGCGGCGGTCCGGTGATCAACCTGCGCGGCGAGGTCGTCGCCGTCAACATGGCGATCCTGCCCGAGTTCGGCGGCTCCAACCTGGGCGTGCCGGTGGAGAAGGCGCGGGCCGTCCTGCTATCGGTACCGCACGGCGAGTCGAGCTCGCCGTCGGCGGACTATCCGGTGCCTTGAGGGTCGCCACCTAGCCGGAGAGTTCCACGTCAGCAATAAAGTAAGCTAACCGATCTCTACAGTGAGCTGGGAGCGTTCTCTTTGCCAAGAGGATTGAGATCAATGGATTGGGGGTGCCGAGTGCGATTCGTTTTGCTGTTCTTGGTTGCATCGTTATTGGCGGCTAATGGGCCCGTCGGGGCAGAGATTCCGGACTTCATAGAAGCCGACCGGCCTGGCCCAGATGGTCTACTGTGGTTTTCCGAAGACTACGCCAAGGAATCTGATGGCAGCCTTGCTTGGTCCCTCTTTCATCCGTGGGACCAGGAAGGTCTTCAGAGGACCCTAGAGTCCAACGAAGCGAAGTATCGGCTCGAGACCTCGAAGAAGCGGTCACCGTTCGAAGAGGTTGACAAGTGCCAGGTTTCTCGGGGCTGGGTAGACGAAGATCACAATCCTGGCGGCTCGATCGAGGTGCTGGTCGAGAACGCTACGCATATTGTGCACGGTGTTGTCGTAGCCGGTAAGCAGGGCTTTATGGCAGGGCGTCCCGGCTCGATCTTCGAGGTAGCCCACAAAACAGTGCTGAAAGCTCCTGAGGGCTATTCTCCCCCGGAAAATCATCTGGTCTTCATGGGTATTGCCAGAATCGCGACTGACAAAGGAATCCTCTGCTCTACCAGCTTTCGGCCTGATAACCCACCGACCCTTGGCGCGAGACTCATGCTCTTTCTGTTTGAGGATTCGTTCGGCGAGGGCACCGCGCTTCTGCTTCCACCAAGGAAGTCTGTCTTCTATCAAAATTCAGGCGAGAGTATGTCAGTGCCTCTGGGTTTTAGCAGGCCAAAAGAACTAGGGCTGGAGATAGATCAGCTGGCGGAAATCGTGGCAAAGCACTTGGAGGTGGCAAGAGGCGAAGGGAGATGAAGTGTTTTGTCGTTGTGATGTTTTTGTGGATTCTGCTACATCCGTCTGCTGGTCGCGCCGACGACTGCGCGCCGCAGACGACAGGTAGGCTGCCCGTCAGTGTGTCTTCGATAAAGATCGAAGAGGGGGTCGGTATCAACTCAGCTGCTATGACGGCTGCGATAAATAAATGGAACGAATGTAGTGGGACGATTCCAGAGCTCGGTACTGCCAGTGGTGACTTGTCGATAAAATTTAATTTTCACAATCAGCAGGCGTCTTCAGGCGGGTGCGCGATTACGAACTTCGAGTGGGAATACAACGAAGATCGAGGGGTCCATGAGCTCGCGGGCGGCAGCATCGAGACCTACGCGAGCGCCAGTAACGGCGTCTCCTGTACCGATACGATTGCCAGGCTTTCTCGTACCTATGCTCATGAAATAGGTCACATCTTCGGACTTGGCAACGGATCTTGTCCCAACCGAATCATGGGGCCTCCAGGATCTTCGCCTTCGCTAGCTCATTTGACCCCCGCAGACTGCATGGCGGCCGACAACGTTACCGAGCAGCCGCCCGGTAGCCCAGGGGGCGATGAGGCTAATCAAGAGAATCAATGTGTCGATGAGTGTGGCCCCAATAACACGACACCAGTTCTAATCAGTGTGATTGACGAGGCTTACTGGCTGACATCGCCAGCCAACGGCGTCTTCTTTGATCTCGATGCCGATGGCGCGCCTGAGCTCACGAGCTGGACCCATGGTGATTCCGACGAAGCTTTCTTGGTCTTGGATCGCAACGCGAACGGAGTTGTCGACGATGGCTCTGAGCTCTTCGGAGATGTTACTCCGCAACCGGAATCGCCCGAGCCCAATGGATTCGTTGCGTTGGCAGTCTTTGATTCACTCGAGTATGGAGGGAATTTCGACGGATTCATCGATCGCGACGATGTCGTGTTTCCATTGCTTCAGCTCTGGGTTGACAGCAACCACAATGGATTTTCTGAAGACGGTGAGCTCGACTCACTAACAGGCTTTGGGGTCCAGTCCATTGATCTCGGCTATGGTGAATCGAGAAAGGTTGATGAGTTTGGCAACCAGTTCCGATTCTGGACCGTGGTAGAAAGGAAGCAAGGTCAAGTCATCGCCTGGGATGTGATTTTCCTTCACTTTTGAGAGAGTGTGCCCTTCGCTCTCGAGAGAGGGAAGCGCAGCAGGGCCTCTCCAATACGCTGGGGCCGGAAAGCCCTCTCACACTGCGAGCTGACGCTCGAGCCGCGTCAGCCTGTGCCGCGCCATGCCGAGATTGGCGGAATCGCGCTCCAAGGCGAGGTAGAGGAAGCAGTGGGGGGCGACGGAGAGGATCCGCATCAGGTGGTACTGGTCCTCGAGCGTGACGAGGATGTCTTCCATGGTGTTGGTGAAGCCGAGCTTCTCCATGACCCTGAGCTTGGCGCGGACCACCCGGATGTTGCCGGCCCCCGCGACCCCGAGGTCGAGCCTGTCGTTGCCGCCGAGCTGCGCCAGCACCCTGCCGCTCTGATGATCGACCAGCGCCGCGCCAATAGCGCCCTCGATCGTCATGCACTCGGTGAGGCATTCGGCGGCTGAGATCGTCGAGCGCTTCTGGCTACTAGAGACTCGCTTGTCCGGCTTTGTGGCGGGCTGGTCTACGCTGTGTTCGCTGAGACGGGTCTCGCTGAGGTCAGGTGGGGCCGAGCTGGCCTCGTCCTTGAGCCGCATCGTCTCCAAGAGCAGATGACTCAGCGGCTCGGTCACGGTCTTGCGCTTGGGCAGGATGCCGGTCTGAAGATCGAGCTGGGCTCCTTCGTCCCATCCCAGGACCTCGAGAGCCGCGGCGTTGCCGGTCTCGACGCCGCAGCGGGCGTCGACCAGGGTACCGTCTCGAAAGAGCAGCTCGCCCCGTCGCTGCCCCCAGGTTACTCGTAGGCAGCAGGTCTTGCGCTCGAGCTCCAGCAGCTGAACGAAGCCGGGCAAGGTGATGCCTTCGATATGGCTGCGCTCTACCTCGACGGCGCTCTGGATCATGGCGATCAGGTCGGGCATATGCACCGGTTTCTCGATGTAGCTGAAGCCACCGTACCTCGAGACTCGACGCTCGATCCGTGAGCTGCCGAACGCCGTGATCACGATCACCGGCTGCCGGGCCTCCTGCTGGCGCAGGGCGAGGAGCAGCTCGAGGCCGTTCATGACCGGCATGGTGATATCGGTGACGATGACGTCGACCCTCCTGGTCTTGAGCAGGTCGAGCGCTTCACGGCCATGGCTCGCCTGCAGGATCTCGTAGTGCGGGCAGGCGGAGGCCATTAGGTCGACGGTGCTGCAGCGGAAGAGCTCTTCGTCGTCGACGATCAGCACGACGGGATTCACAGGGCCTGGGTTCATGATTGAAGTCTTTCGTCGGCGAGCGATGACTCGGGAGCGTCGCGATCGAGCGTGATGCGCACCTCGGTGCCGAGGGTCGTGCTGTCCAGCTCGAGGGTACCGCGCATCAGCGACAGGAGACGGCGGCAGATGGCCAGGCCGAGTCCGGTGCCGCCCGAATGGGTCGTGTAGAACGGTTTGAACACGTGCGGCAGGTGGTCCAGCGGAATGCCCGGGCCGTTGTCGCGGACGTTCAGGATCAGGTGGTGGCTGAGCCTCTCGGCTGAGATCTCGATGCGTCCCTGCTCGCTCTCGTGTTCGTGCCCGTGCTCGTTCTCGTGCCCGGCCAAGGCTGACAGCGCGTTGCCGATCAGATTGATCAGCACCTGGTGCAGAGCCTGCGGATCCACCCACATGTGATCGGCATCCTCATGGATCAAAACCGTGAGCTCGACTCCCTGACGCTCGCAGTCGTTTTGCGCCAGAAGCTGAAACTGATGCAGGAACTTGCGCACGTCGGTCGCCTCGGGCCGCGGCGCTTCGTAGAGGTTGTAGCTGCGCAGGGAGCGCAGCAGGTACTCGATGCGCTCGAGCTCGTCGCCGATCTGCCCGAGGTAGCGCCGCGTCTTGGCGACCGGCAGGACGTCGAGCCCTTCGCTGACCACCTGCACGGCAGCCTTGAGCGAGTTGATGGGGTTGCCGAGCTCGTGCCGGATGCCCGAGAACACGACGCCTAGATGATCCTGGAAGTTGTGGGCCTCGGCGATCGACTCGAGCCGCCGTCGCTCGGTAACGTCGCGGATCACCGCCACGTATTCCGCCAGCGCACCCCGATGATCGCGGATCGGCGACACCGAGACATTGACGAAGTGTCGCTCGCGCGAGCTGCCGCGTTGCCAAATGGCGTACGTCTGTCGCCAGCTCTGACCCGCCGCCAGAAGCCGACGCGCCTGGCGGAGCTCCGAGGCGCTTTCGGGCGCTCCGATGATCGACCACGCGGGCCGTTCCAGCAGGACGGCCTGCGCGGCACCGCTCCAGGCCAGGTACGCGTCGTTGACGTAGCGTACGCGACCGTTGCGCCGGAACAGCACGACGCTATCGGTCAACTGGTTGACCGCCTGCTCGAGCGCCCGCTGCTGCTGGCGTCGTTCGATCTCGGCGGTGACGTCTCGCTGAATCCCGAAGAAGTGAGTGATCGTGCCGTCGGCGTCGCGAATTGGCTCGATGTACCAGCGCATGATGAACGCGGCGCCGTCTTTGCGGTAGTTGAAGGTCTCGCCTTCGAAGGTCTCGCCGGCCTGCAGGCATTGCCGCAAGTCGTCGAGAACCCGCCGATCGGTCGCCGGCCCCTGCAGCACGCGCGGCGTCTGACCGACGATCTCATCAATGCTGTAGCCCGTCATCCGGCAGAAGGCGGGGTTGGCGAAGACGATGCGCGGGCCCGGGTGATCGAGCTCGGCGTCGGTCACGATGAAGGATTCGTGCAGACGCTGTACGGCCTCGGCCACGAGATCGTGGGCGCTGACGGGATCGGCTGGCATGGAGCTATTAACGGTAACAGCTATTTGCAAGCCTTTTGGCCCGCCCCTTACGCTGCTTCAGCTCGACGATGCGTCCGCCCTGGAGCGGCGGATTCATAACGGCCAGGCAAAAAGCTGCCGCGGCACGGTCGAAATGCGGTCGGAATCAGGAATTGGGGTCCCTGCACGGTGTCGAGACCCCAATTGAAGCAAAAACGCGGTCCCTGCACCTTGCAGAGACCGCGATCGACGATAAAACGGGGTCCTGACACCGTGCGACACCCCGATCGAGCCTCAATCGGGGTCTCTGCACCTTACAGAGACCGCGATCGACGATAAAACCGGGTCTCTACACCGTCAGGAACGTGCAGTCGACGCTCCGGCGAGCCCAGGAGTTTCGCTCGAGAGCCGCCTAGTCGAACTGGGGTGGCCGCTTCTCGCGGAACGCGGCCGCCGCTTCGGCGAATTCGGGGGATTTCAGCTGGGCTCCGAAATGGACGCCCTCGCGCATCATCTGCTCCGTGACGGCGTCGCGCCCCGTGCGGATCAGCTCCTTCGACTTGCGGATCGCGTTGGGGGCGTAGCTGGCGAGCTCCTGGGCCGTAGCGAGCACGTTCTGATGCAGCTCGTCGCTGGGATAGATGCGCGAGATCAGCCCGGCGGAGAGCGCTTCTTCGGCGTTGAGCGTCCTCCCCGCCAGCAGAATGTCGTTCGCCCACGCCATGCCGAGGGCGCGCGGCAGGAGCAGCGACGATCCCGCCTCGGGCACCAGGCCGATCTGCGGGAACGGCGCGCGGAAGGTGGCATTTTCAGCCGCGAAGGAGAGATCGCAGTGCAGCAGCAGGGTCAGCCCGACGCCGATCGCGGCACCGTTGACCCCGGCGATCACCGGCTTGGGCGCGTCCCGCAATCCCTCGAGGAACCGCATCACCGGCGGCTTGCCTTCCGGCATACCCTTGGCGAAGTCGCTGATGTCGTTGCCGGCGGTGAAGAAATCACCGTGAGCGGTGATCACGACGGCGCGGATCGCCGCGTCGCTCGCCGCTTCCTCGAGGCCATCGGCGATCGCGGCGTACATCTCGTGGGTCAGCGCGTTGAGTTTGTCCTGTCGATTGATGCGAATCACGAGCACCCGATCCTGGCGCTCTCTCTCGATATGCTGGGTCATAATTGTGGTGTCCTCGTCTCAGGGTTTTAGGGTCTTGTGTTCCTGGGATTCGTCTTCGACGATGTCGCTAGCGTTGTCCGCGACGTGTCTCAGGAAGCGCTCGATCGTCTCTTGCTCGGCGCTCGAGAAAGGGGCGAGCAGTCTTTCGTTGGTGCGTTTGACATGGGCTTTCCTGCGATCGAGCAGCTCGCGTCCCGCCGGCTCGATGGTGACGAGCTGAACCCGTCCATCCGTCGGGCAAGCCGCCCGCCGCACCAGCCCACGATCCGACATCCGATCCACCAGCCCGGTGAGGCTGGACTTGCCCATCTTCAGCTTGTCCGCAATCGTCGTAATCGGCACGCCGTCATCCCCCGACAGCACCAGCAGCACTCCGTGCTGGCCAGCCGTGATGCCTTCGGTGCGACGCAGCAGCTTGTCCGCAGCGCGAAACAGGGCGCTGTGGGCCTGCTGAACGAGGTGGAAGACGCGGGGGGATCGATTGGGCATGGCTAAAAGTAGTTCGGATATGAACTAGTAGGTAATTCATATCCGAACTAAATGGCCGGGGTCAACCGATAGGCGTTGCCGTGCCCCGAACCTGGCTTCGCTATTCACCGCGCAGGGACGCCAGCAGGACGGCTATGGCCAGCGGGTCTGAGGGTCTCCCGTAAGGGTGTATCCCGCCCAATAAAATGGCTCGGAATAGTCTGGATTCTCTAGCAGCTCTTGCTGTGCGGTTTGTAGCGCTTTTGAGACGGAGAGGCCGCTGCGCAGGTGGCGATAGAAGGCGACCATCAGGGCTGCTGAAGCGTCGTCATGTACGGACCACAGGGTAGAGAGGACGGCGCGACTGCCGGCAACGAGAAAGGCCTGAGTCAGGCCGATCACTTCGTCACCCCGAGTGGTCTCGCTGATCGCTGTCTCGCAGCCTGACAGGGCAACTAGGCGAGTGCCGTTCAAGTCCAGCCCGTCCCAGACTTCATGCATTTCGAGCCGCCCGTCGTGGCCGTCGCCTGGGCCCAGGATGATGCCGCTGAAGATCGGGTTGTCCGCCGTGTACTGGCCGTGAGCCGCCAGATGGAGCACGTCGAGGTTTCCGGCCTGGTCATGGACGGCGCGCTCGGTCGCGTCCCTACCGATTCGGGGCGTGGTCCCGAGAAGCTTCCCGACTTCCTTGGCCTCATGCTCCGCGCCGGCGAGGCTCTCCCAATCGGTAGTCGGGTCCCCGAGGATCAGCGTCTTGACCTGGCCTTCCGCCTGCCCGGACGCCAGCAGCTGCTTCAGCGCGGTGGCGCTGGGCGCCAGGCTGAGTGCAAAGTCCTGAATCAAGTATTTTTTGGTTTGGGGATTCCTGAGTGCGGCGAAGGAAATGTGGTTCAGTATGCCGGTCGGTATGATGATCAGGTTGTTCTTGCGAAGGTAATTCGCCAGCGGCTCGATGAGCCTGGTGTAGAGGGCCTCGGAGGTTGAATCGGACGGGCCTCGACAGGAGCTCAGGTGCTCTGTGCCCCGCGTCCCAAGGCGCCTCTGCTCTGCCGCGAGGCAGGCCAAGCGCTCGAGCTCGGCTTTTGAAACGGGAAGGTAGAACATCTCTTTCGATTCCCGATCGACCACCCAAGCCCAAAGACCGTCGATGCCCGCGGCATAGACGAGAACCGTCGTATCGGAATCCAGCACTTCGCTCTGTAGGTCTTGCAAGGAGATGGGCTCGACCTGCGCCATGGCACCCGGTCTGTCGGTGCCGAGTTTTCTCTCGAGACGTCGGGCGGCAAATCTCGCGCGCTGGCGGGTGAGGGTTTCCTGGGCTTCGTGAGCGTGGCCCGACTGGCGCACGGTTTTCTCGAGCTTTCGGATCTCGAGCAACAGTCTGCGATCTGCATCGCCCAGCGCATTCTCGATTGGGCTATCCCGCGTCCTCGTGCCGCCCAGCAGGCGTCGCAGGGTCCAGCTGCGCAACCGCTCAGCAAAGTTGAAGGCTTCCTCGGCTCGCCCCTCTGCCGCCGACATCTCCAAGGCGAGACGGAACGGGAAGAAAACCTTGTCATCGACGAAGGCGGTTTGTAGCTCGTCGACGCGAAAGGTTTGGACCAGCTTCTCGAGCGCTTCGACGGCGGCGAGATTGGTCGCAATAGCCCCCGCCCGCTCGCCAGCCTGCCACTGCTTGATCGCCACCAGCGGCAGGAGATAGACGTTGTTGTACCTGGGATAGTGAGTGATGAATTCCTTGGCTTCAGCCGCCGCGTCCTCATAGCGCTCGAGGACAAGGAGCTCCATGGTCTTCAGCAGGTAGTCGGGATAGGACTTCAGACCTGGAGCTTCTGCGATGGGAATCGTCCAATCAGCAGTCTGGTACCGAGCGGTTCCCGCCCCGGTGTCCAGACCCGGCAGGACTTGCTCGATGACTTGCATCACGGGCTCAATCTCTTGGTGGCCAACGTCTCCCGATGCCAAGATTTGGGCGATCTCTTTTGCAGCCGTGATCAGAGCGGAGCTGTCCTGCTCGAGAATGCTCCGGCCGAACGCGTCCATAATGTCCCCGAGCTCGCCCTCGAGAAGTCTGACTTCCTCGAGTCCAGGAATCGGCTCCAGGTTGAGCTCGTTGTGTGCCAAGGCGACAAACCACCTCGCTATGGACCGGATGGTCTGGTTTTCTTTCGTGGTGGGCGAGCCAGCCATTGTGCCCTCGACCTGCTTGAGGAAGTAGAGCCCCTCTTCGAGGTGGCCGACGCTTATCAGTCGCACCCCAGCTCGCAACTGCAGCAGGGCTTTTTCGGGCTCTGAGTCGGCAAGAGCCACCGCTCTCGGGATCACCTCCCTCGCCTGCGCCAGCTTGCCGGCCTGCGCCAGCTCAATGGCCATATCGACCTGAAGCTGCACCTCTTTCGCTGCGAGCTGCTCGACCGTGGGATCGCTGGGGGCGACGCGCCCGGCGATCATGGCGATGATCGGGTTCGACGCCAGGTTCATCTGGAGCAACTCGCTGAACTGGGCCTTCTCGGTCAGCTCGACGACGGCGCGGGAGAAGATGCGAACCGCGGGGCGCGCCTCTGGATCCAAGCGCTTTTCGAGCTCTCCCATCAGGACTTCGGACCACTGAGCGACGCGTCCAAAGAGCAAGACGGTCTCCGGATGCTTCAAGCTGTCAAAGAGGCCCGAGCTGGCGAGGCCGACCAGTCGGAACCCCTGGGCTCGAGTGCAGGCTGGCGGGCTATCGTCTAGGTCGATCAGGCTCATCCCCAGGAAATTGAGCCAGGGCATCATCTTCTCGAGCGACGCCGCGGGTATCGCGAGCTCTTGGGTGAGGATGGTCCGGGCGGATTCGGATTCGTCGCGTGAGAAATGCGCGAGGGCGCGAAGGGTGGAGCAGGTCTCCGGCTTGAGACCGTGGTTGTCCTGCTCACACTGTTTGTAGAGCCCCTGGAGACCGGGATCCAATGGACAGTCGGCAAGACCCGACAGCTGGCCTTGGGCGGCGGTCGCCGCAAGACCGGCGAGAAATGCGAGTGCGAAGATTCGTCTCATGGGGCTCCCCACGCCATGTCAGATTGCTGAATCAGCGGATGGAATGGCACTGCTGCCTTCTACTGTTCTCAGACACCTCCGGGCTCATTCCGGGGGGCTGCGAGAGCCCTAGACCGCCTCAGGCCGCGGCCAGCCGCACGGCGATTTCGAAGCCACCGTCGCGATTGTGGCCTTTGACGGTGCCGCCCATGCGCTCGACCAGGCCGCGCACCAGAGCGAGACCGATGCCGGTGCCCTTGGAGGTGCGGGTGAGCTCGTTCTCGGTGCGGTAGAAGGGCTCGAAGATCTTTTTCAGGTGCTGACGCGGCACGCCGGGACCGTGGTCGGCGACGGTGAGGACGACCCCGCCGTCGCGGTGGCGGCAGCTCAGGGTGACTTCTTTGGTGGCCGCGTCGCGGGAGTATTTGAGCGCATTGTCGACCAGGTTGACGAGCACCTGCACCAGCGCGTCGCGGTCGTAGCGCACCTTGGGCAGCGGGTCTTCTGCCGTGAGACGCAGAGCGAAGCCCTGCTGCTCGGCGTGCGGGCCGAGGATCTCGAGCACCTCTTCGACCACCGGCACGACGTCGCCGACTTCCATCTTCATCGGCCGGTTCTGCTGCTCCAGCTGCGAGAGCTCGAGCACGTTCTGCACCAGACGGGTGAGGCGCTCGGTCTCGGAGGTCAGGGTCTCGTAGTACTGCCGGCGTTTGGCCTCGTCTCGCACCATGCCGTCGCGCAGCATCTCGCTGTACATACGCAGGGCGGTCAGGGGGGTCTTGAGCTCGTGGGTGACGGCGGAGACGAAGTTGTTGCGGCGCTCGGAGTAGGCCACGACCACCGCCACCATGCGGTAGAGGGCGAACAGGCCAAAAGTCGCGGTGAGGGCGAGGAGCAGGGAGAGCGAGGTCAGGTTGAGCAGGCTGCGGCGCTCCGGCAGCTGGTCGAGGAAGATGTCGGCGGCGACTTCACTGAAGGGCTCGGCGAAGTGGTGGCGATAGGAGTAGGCCGGCGGGATGATCCTACTGGTGACCTTCGACAGCCCCCGGACGACGCTGGGCTTCGTCGGGGTCACCGGCACGACCCGCGCGGTGGCCGCCAGATCGCTGTCCGCCAGCACGCGCTTGGCGGCCCAGGTCACGAGCTGCGGCATGTCGAGCATCAGGCCCTGGGAGTAGGTCTCGTCACCGATCGATACGGTGCGGTAGAGCACCAGGTGCTGGTCGGTCGCCGGCCGGCCGATCATCGGCTGCAGGCGCACGTCGATGGTGGCGGAGAAGCTGGTGTCGAGCACTTCGAGGACGCGCTGCTCGATCTCGGCGTTGGTGGTCACCAGCTCAGCCGGAGCGGGAGCGCCCTCGTCTTCTTCCTCCGCGGACTCGGCGAGATCCTGCAGCGCTTGCTGCAGCACGCTGGCGTCGTCTTCCAAGAAGTTGTAGACGTTGGCGGCCTGGCTCGGGGCGACTTTGGTCGGCCGCTCGCGGCGGCTGCTGGCGCCGCGGTTGAGCTGGCTCAGGAGGCTCTTTTCGTTCTCTCGCGCCGGCTCGTCCAAGGCCTTGCCCTTGACGAGATCGCTGCGCTTCTTGCCGGGCGGTACTTTCCGCTTGGGGGCGACCCCTGGGGCGTCATCCTCGGGCAGCTCGAGCGCGACGGTGAGACCGCCGGCGTCCGCCAGCTGCAAGCCTTCCAGAGCCGGCAGGCCGCGAGGCGCCGCGGTCTCGAACGACCAGAAATCACCCACCGCCTCCTGCACCAGATCGACGTAAGCGCGGATCTCCGGGGACGGCTGCCAGTCGGTGGCGACGCGCGCCAGCTCTTCGTTGTTGGGCCACAGCGGGCTGGAGACGGTGCCGTCGGGATCGATCTGGAAGTAGCACACCAAAAACGGCTCGCTCGGCAGTTGCGAGAGCGGCGAGCGGGTGAGGCTGACGAGCTGCGACGCGCTGTCCTCGGGCACGGCGAAGTAGCGGTACTGCGCGAAGGGACGGTCTTCTTCGGTGCTCAGCCAGGCCGATAGCTCGCGCTCCATCTCGTCGACCAGGCGATCGGCCAGGGCGCGATGCCGGAGGTCCCGCTCGGCCCGCACGCTCTCCCGCGCTTTGTCGACGATCAGCGCCAGTGAGGCCAGCAGCACGAGCGCCATCAGCACGAAGACCAGGCGGATGCGGGTCATGTCGCCTCAGACCACCGCGCGGTAGCCCGCACCACGCACGGTTTCGATCAGCCGGTCGCCGGCGGCGTCGAGCTTCTTGCGCAGCTTGGCGATGTGAACGTCGACGGTACGGGTCTCGATCTCGTCGACGTTGATCAGCCCCCAGACCTGCTGCAAGAGGGTGCGGCGGCTGACCACTCGCCCGGACTGCTGGCCGAACAGGCGCAGCAGATCGACCTCGCGCTGGGAAAGGTGGACGGAATGCTCACCGGCGTGCGCCACCAGGCCATCGGCGTCGACCTCCCAGTCGCCGAAGCGGAACCGCTCGTCACCGGCCGCGGCGGCGGTGCGTCGCAGCAGCGCCTCGACCCGCGCCACCAGCTCGCGCACCGAGAAGGGCTTGGTGACGTAGTCATCGGCACCGCAGCGCAAGCCGCGCACGATGTCGTCTTCCGAGCCCTTGGCGGTCAGCATGAGGATCGGCTGACGCGGCAGCTGGGCGCGCAGCTTCTGGCAGACGTCGAGCCCCGAAAGCCCGGGCAGCATGAGATCGAGGATCACCAGGTCGAAGCGCTCGCGTAGCCCTAGCTCGAGCCCTTCCTCGCCGGACTCGACGGCGACCGGCTGCCAGCCGTGGTAGACCAGCACGTCGCACAGTCCCGCGCGGATCGCGACCTCGTCTTCGACCACCAGGATCCGTGGCTTGGCCTCCGAGGTGTGATGGGGCGTGCGCTCAGTCATGCACCTAGTTTACCGGCGATTTTCCGCCGACTGTAAACCGAACGTAAAACCGCAATATCGCGTTTTACGTTTGTTTTGCTCGCCGCCTGAAAATCCTGTTTATAACAATTAAGAGCGGCGAGGACGTCGCTAGGACACGGCAGCTGGATGACGATCAAGGAGACCATGATGACCGAAACCCAGAGAACACGACGCGCCGGATTATTGCTGATCTGTAGCCTCGCAGTTTTGACCCTGTTGGGGCATTTTATTCAGGGTAGTGATGCCAACCCGGTGTTTCCCCACACCACCTGCGACGATTCGCCGACCTGCGGATCTTCCCCTTCGGGCTCGGTATTGCCAGCGGGGGCGGTGTCGCCAGGAGCCGTGTCGTCGGGTCCGGGCTCCGGCTTCGATTTTGCGGCTCCAACCGGCGGCAGCGTGGCGTTTCGCGGCAATCTCGACCGCACGGCGGTGCTCAAGGGGGGCGACGGTTTGGTCAAGATGGAGCTGGTGCTGAAGGCCGAGGAGCGTGATCGCGAAGGCGCGGTGCGCACGCCGACGGACTTCGTGATTGTCTTGGACCGCTCGGGCTCGATGGGCGGCGAGCGCATGGAGCATGCGCACGCGGCGGTGCGCGAGCTGATCTCGCAGCTCGCGGTCGACGATCGTTTTGGCCTGGTGAGCTACGACTCCTACGCCGAGATCGCCATTCCGCTATCGTCGGCGACGCCCGAAGCGCGCGGCACCTGGCGCCAGGTGGTCGCCGGCATCACGCCACGCGGCGGCACCAACATGTCGAGCGGTCTCGATCTCGCGCTCGGCATGACCGGCGCCAGCCCGGGTCGCGCGGCGCGCATGATCCTGATCTCCGATGGCCATGCCAACGAGGGCGACGCCACCGTCGGTGGCCTGTCGAACCGCGCGCGCCGGTTTGCGACCAAAGAAGCGGTGGTTTCGACCATCGGCGTTGGCGAAGGGTTCAACGAGCTGCTGATGAGCGCCGTCGCGGATGCCGGCACCGGTAACTACTACTACGCCGCTGAAACCGTGCAGCTGGCACAGATCTTCTCCGATGAATTCGCCGCCAGCCGTGAGACGGTGGCTACCGCGGTCGCCGTCACCATCGAGACCGCCGACGGCGTGCAGGTGGTCGACGCCGCGGGCTATCCGCTCGAGCATCGCGGCAGGCAAACGGTCTTTCGGCCGGGCAGCCTGTTTTCCGGCCAGGAGCGGCGCATCTGGGTCACCCTGTCGGTTCCCAACCATGCCCTGGGCGAGCGTTCCCTGGGCCGCTTCAGCCTGGCGTTCAAGGATCCGGAGGCCGCTCAGTCCATGCGGCAAGAGCTGAGCTTCAGCCAGGCGCCCAAAGTGGCCTGCGTGCAGGGCGAGCAGGAATACCACGAGTCGTTCGACTCCGACGCCTGGGCGCGCTCGGTGGCTGAGGAAGACTACAACTCGCTGCAGGAGCAGGTTGCGGTCTACGTCCGCGAAGGGCGGCGTGCGGAAGCTCTGCAAGAGATCGAAGCGTTCCGCACGAGCAACTCACGCCTCAACCAGGTGATGAAGAAGCAGGAGATCCGACGCAAGCTGGAGGACTTGAGCACGCTCCAGACCGAAGTCGAGGACGCGTTCCAGGGCGCCAACCAGGCGCGCAAACAGAATCTGCTCAGCAAGAGCAAGCAGTCCGCCGGGCGTGACGGCCGTCGCATGGGCAGCAAGAAGGTCGAGCCACCCGCTGGCAACGGCAGGGGAGGTGCATGATGGGTCTGCTGGCACGGTTGACGACCCTCGCCAAAGCCGATGCCCACGGCATGGTGGATGCCCTGGAAGACAAAGCGCTGGTGCTGCGACAGCACGTGCGCGAGGCGGCCGCCGAGCTCGAGCGCAAGAGCTGCCGGATCGGCGCGCTCGAAGCCGAGGCCAAAGACCTGGCGGCTGACGCCGAGCGTCGTCGTGAGCGCATCGGCCAGTTGGAAGCCGACGTCGATCTGGCGCTGACCCAGGAGAAAGACGAGCTGGCGCGCTATGCCATCAAGAAGCTGCTGCCGTTGCGCCACGCCGTGGCCCAGATGGAGCAGCGCATCGAGACGCTGGCTGAGGAACGCTCGGAGCTCGAGCATCAGCTCGCCGAACAGCAGAACGAATTCGAGCTGCTCGAGCAGCGGGTTCGCGGCTATCTCGCCCGTCAGGGTGAGCCTGGCGGTGCGGCGAGCTTCG
>JBCCEE010000039.1:0-32873 GCA_039030415.1 Acidobacteriota bacterium | reverse complement strand
GCGCGCTACGACAACGGCGCGGTGCGCTTCCAGGGCGAGATCCGCAACGCTGACGGCAGCCGTCTGCTCGACCGCACCACCCTCAACCCGATCTCTGAGAACCGCGTCCAGCAGATCATCGAGCAGAGCCGCGACGGCGGCGAAACCTGGCAGAAGACCTTCGACGCCATCTACATACGCGTCGGTACGGATGGCTGACGCCTCCGCTTCCTATCTCAAATTCTCTAAGGAGTATCCTCCATGAAGCTCATACGCCTCACGTTGATCGTCCTAGCTCTCGCTTCCCTCTCGCTCGCGCCGCTGTGGGGCGGCGTGGTCTACGAGATCGAGACCACTGACCATTCACAATCGACGCCGAAGACGGAATCTGTCGAGATGTCGGCGGAAGGCCGAAACTTGAAGATGGATATCGCTGCTGGCACCGGCTCGGGACAGAGCGGCTATGCCGTTTTCAAGGGCGGCGATGATCCGACGATGCTCATGGTCGACGACGAGCGCCGGACCTATCACGTGATGGACCGCGCCCAGGCCCAGGAGATCGCCGGTGGCATCAGCTCGGCGATGGCCCAGATGCAGGAAGCGCTCAAGAACGTGCCCGAGGACAAGCGGGCGATGGTCGAGCAGATGATGAAGCAGAATATGCCGCAAGCTCAGCAGGCGCCGGAGCGGCCCAAGAGCACGGTGCGCAAGACCAGCGAGCGCGAGACGCACAACGGCTATCCCTCCATCAAGTATGAGGTGCATGAAGCGGGTCGCAAGGTGCGTGAGCTGTGGGTGACGGATTTGAAGAACGTCGAAGGCAGCGACGAGGTGATTGAGACCTTTGAAGAGATGGCCGACTTCTTTCGCGAGCTGATCGATTCCTTTGGGCCGATGGCCGGCGCGGGAGGTAGCGGCTTCACCAACGTCAACTTCTTCGAGGCCTTCAAAGAGCTCGATGGCTTCCCGGTCTTGGTCAGGGAGCTCAACGAGGACGGCTCGCTCGAGAGCGAGTCTCTCCTACGCTCTGCGCGGCGCCAGACGCTCGACCCCGACGCCTTCGAGCCGCCGTCCGGCTACAAGCGTCAAGAGATGCCGGGCTTCTAGGAGTTTGAGCTCGGCGCGCTGGCTGGCGCGTCGAGCCTGCGGATGATGTCGAGGAGGGGTGAGTTTCCGGTACGGGTCAAGCGGGCTCTCGCTGCGAGGGCCGGTCACGTGTGCTCGTTTCCTGGGTGTGGCCGCCCCACCAGCGGGCCGAGCTCCGAGGGTCCCGAAGCCTCGGTGAATCTCGGCGAGGCCTGCCACATCGTTGCCGCGGCCGCAGGGCCCGGCGCGCGGCGCGCTGACCCCGGGATGTCGGAAGAAGAGCTTCGCTCCATCGAGAACGGCATCTGGATGTGCCGAACGCACGCCAAGCTGATTGACTCGGACGAGGCGACGTACACCGTCGAGCAGCTCAGGGAGTGGAAACGCTATGCTGAGCACCGGGCTGAACGTCGCCTGCGCGGAGCGTCGGCAGCGGCGCTGACGGCCAGCCGGCTCTATGGCATCCCGCGCTCTCCCTCCATGCGGTTTGTTGGGCGTCGAGAAGAGCTCGACCGGCTCGAGCAGCTTTTACTGCACTCTACCGCTGTGCGCATCGCGGCTTCCGTCGAGGGGCTGCCGGGCATCGGCAAGACTGAGCTGGCGCTGCAGCTGGTCTTTGAGCTGGCCCGGGACGGGGCGTTTCCAGGCGGGATCTTCTGGTTCGACGCGGAAGATCCTGATCTCACCGCGACCTGGGGCGGCGTGATTGCTGATGCCTTAGAGGTGCCGACCGGACCGCGCGAAGAACGGGCGGCACAGACCGTGCGGACGCTCAGCCAGAAGACCGCCCCTACCCTGCTGGTGTTGGACAACGTCGAGCGTTGGACCGTCGATCAGAAGCCTTCACCGCTCCCCGAGGGGATGCATCTGCGGTTCCTGGTGACGACTCGCCAGCGTCGGCTGGGGGGAACGAGCTTTGAGCATGTTGACGTCGGATTTCTAGACGAGAGCTTCACGCGCCGGCTCATTGAAGGCGTTGCGGGGCGCGAGCTCCAGAACAGTCCGGGCTTTGACGATCTCGTCGAGCACTTGGGTGGTCACGCGTTGGCTTGCGAGCTAGCCGGAGCGTTCCTAAGCGTCTACGAAGACGAGACCTCGGCGAGCTATCTCGAACAGCTTCGAGCCCAACATGAGATCGAGGCCGAAGTCAGCGAGCTCGTTCGCTACAACCACACCGTGCATCAGGCATTCCAGACGCTGTGGAACCGACTCGATGACGAGATCCGCGATGCATGGCGTCTGGCGTCGTGCTTCGAACCCGAGCCCGTCACTAGAGAGCTTTCCGAGACCGTCGGACTGACGCCTCAACTCCGGAGGCAGCTTCAACGACTGCACCTCATCGACGTAACCGAGGAAGGGCGCTGGTGGATGCACCGGCTGACGCGAGAGTTTGGTCAGCGTAGCGGCACGGGAGCCGAACTCGCAGCGTCCCAAGAGGCGTTCGTGAAGGGTTGCTCCGAGTTTGCTCAGCAGATCAAGTATCCCACCGGTTTTCGCCCTTATCTCGCCAACCGAATGCAGTTGGACAACGCAGCAACGCTAGCGCCAAAGGTCCTGGGTTCTGAAGACGCCCAGATTTCGAATCTTCAAAACAGCCTTGGTATAGGCCTCATGTCGGCAGGCGACTTTCGGCGGGCCCTGCGTATGTTTGAGCAGGCCCTGGAATCGGCACTCGAGAACCTCGGAGAGCACCATCCCTCAGTCGCCACGATCCGCTCGAATCTCGCCGGGGTACTGATGCATCTTGGGAAGCTTTGCGCCGCTCGCAAGCTCCTTGAGCAGGCCCTGGAATCGGCACTCGAGAACCTCGGAGAGCACCATCCTTCAGTCGCTACTCGCCGCTCTGCTCTCGCCTTGGTGCTGAAGGATCTTGGGGAGCTTTGCACCGCTCGCAAGCTCCTTGAGCAAGCCCTGCAAGCAGACGTCAAGATCCTCGGAAAGGACCATCCCTCAGTCGCCAGAAGCCGCTCGAATCTCGCCGGGGTACTGATGCATCTTGGGGAGCTTTCCGCCGCTCGCAAGCTCCTTGAGCAGGCCCTGGAATCGGGACTCAAGATTCTCGGAGGAGACCATCCCTCAGTCGCCACGATCCGATTCAATCTAGCGATGGCCTATAGAGAAGAAGGACACAGTGATAGAGCCAGAGATTCGTTCCAGGCTGCTCTGAAAGTAATTGAGCCCGCTTTAGGCCGAGACCACCCCCACGTAGCTTTGACCCGAGCCCGGCTCGCTGAGACGTTTCAGAGGCTTGGCGAAGTTGAGAGTGCTCGGGACGAGGCTAGAAAGGCGCTACAAGCCGTATCTGACCAGCCTGAGGGCTCTTCGTTTCGAGTCGACGTAGAGCGAGTGACGGCGTCGATACTCCTAGCTCCTGAATAGGGCTCAGAAGGAGGAACAGTTCTTCTCTCTCACCAGTGTGCCGAGCTCGAAAGAAGCCCAGTTCTTCTCAGTTTCAGGGGACATTTCTTCTCCGGAAGCCCACTTCTTCTCGGAAAATGGCCTACTTTGCTCGCCAGAAGCCCAGTTCTTCTCGACAGATCGCGTTCTTTTGGACGTTCAGGGACCACTTCTTCTCGGCTTTTCCTCCGTGTCACTAGTGACAGGGTACATTTCTTCTCAGAAAGTGGGCCGTGTCACTAGTGGCAGGGAACAGAAGTTCTGGCCCAGACGGTCGTGTCACTAGTGGCAGGGAACAGTTCTTCTCACCCTCACCGTCGTGTCACAGGTGGCACCATCTATCGTGAGGCTCGACGTCGAGTTTGTCACCTGGATTCAGAGGGTTGAGGAGAATCTATCCGGGCCGCAGGCCGCTCGAGCCAACGCCTGCTCTTGGTGACGGCTCGGCGCCGTCTGGAGCCACGAGCCCGCTGCACAGGCCATCGTCCACCCAGCGCAACGAGCTCGACCGCGCCAAAATGTTGTACAACATTCCTGTTGGAAAATGACCGAAATTCGGACCGGAGAAATGACCGATTTCAGACGGTGCTACCGGACGTGCCAGCCGTTTCGGTAGCCGCTTACGCTCAAGCCACCTGTCGCAGCTTCTCCCACCACTCAGACGCCGCACGACGCACCCGCGCGAGCGGTGCCACAGGCGCTGAAGCGATGGATCGCCGCCAAACCTCCCCGCGAGCTGACCTGGCCTTCACCGATTGCGAGTGCCGTAGTCGCTGGTAGCCAGCCTGATCCCTCACAAGCGTTGTAGCCATGAGGCTTACGCCGTTGACGACGCGCTTGGGACGGCGACGTGCGAGTTTCGAGCCGTCGATTTCCAGCTCGGGAGCAGGATTTCCGACTTTTCCGAGGCCTTCGAACGGCTTGGAGAAGGCATGATCGATTTTCTCGAGCCCTTGCGCCAGCTCGGTGAGGAGGTTTTCGACTTTTTCAGAGGCGAGATCGCCAGTGTTTGGGCCTTCCGCCCTGCTAGAGGGCTTGGACAGCCCGGTGTTTTGGCCTTCTGCGCGCGCAGAAGCGCCAGATCCTCCGGGGTTCTGGCCTTCTCCGCGCTCCGCATGACCGGGTGACCCGGTGTTTCGACCCTCCATCAACGTCGAGCCTGCCGATCCCCCGGTGTCCCCAGAACTCGACACGGCAGCAACCCCGAAATCCAGAGGGTTATCACCCTGCTTGGTCGACAGAGAGCCTGCACACCCGGTGTCCAGACGGACCATTCGGGATGAACGCACCTGCTCGACCAAGTCGGGATACACGTCGACTTCTGGCCGCTTCAAAGGACGGCCGGTTCGGCCAACTCCCGGACGGATGGCGTCCGCTAGGGTCGGTAGACCGACCAGGTTGAGCTGGGCTTCGAGCAGCTGCGCCCCCTTCACGTAGGCACGGTCGAAGCGCTTCATCGCCTTGCGCTGCGTAATCATCGCCGACTCCGCCTGTTTCTTACCGCGAGCGAGGTCCGCGAGCGCCTGCTCGAGTTCGGCCAGCGAAGCACACAGCTCCTGAGAGATCTCCTGGATCAAGCGCGTGGCGATCGGCCACTCCCCTTCCGACTTCCGCTGGCGCAAGAGGCGGAGCACATCCACCGTCTGCTCGCACAGAATCCAGGGACGACGACGCGTCGGGCCGACTTTCTCGAGCAGGCGGCGGATCGTATCGTCCCGCATCAAGCGACGAAGCCGCGGACGCGCCTTGCTCAGCTGGCCGTAGAGACGGCGCGCCAGCTCGTCACGCCGAATCCGACGCTCACGCTGGCGTTCGCACAGCTCCTGGTACGTGTCATCCGCCCGCAGCAGGTCGCCAAGACGGTTCAATATCCGGTTACCAACCATTACAAACGTGTCGCCGATGACGGTGCCCGGCGTGTGCTCGGCCACTCCGGCTCGGCGGCGCATGCCTTCGCTGGCGAAGTCGGCACAGCCGAAGGCCGCCCAGATCGTCGTTAGGGCTTGTTCGGTTCGGTCTTGAATGCGTTTTGATCTCATGACAGTGCTCCTTCCAAAGCTTCCACTCCATAATAAGAAATCTCAGCAAAAGATGCACCGTCCAGACAGCGCGGCAAAAAGGCTACTACCAAGCGGTAGTGAGTTTGTCGGCGGGATCTACGGAGTCGAACAGAGCATCACGACTTCGGCCGCACTATGCCCAGCTTCTTCATGCGGTCCCTCAGGGTGCCCTCTTTAGGTGCCACCCGATTCGATCAGGACCCTCTGGATTCATGCCATGGAGCCGAGCCTCTTTAGGTGCCACCCGATTCGATCAGGACCAGCTGGATCCATGCCATGGAGCGAACCTCCCGCGGTCGTGTTTCAACTTTCTTTGCCTGATCCGCAAGATCGAGCACGTGCTTTGCGTCTTATATGGGTATGGGACGACCGCGCCGACATGTCTGGCCAGGGGGCACACACTTCGAAGTCACCACTCGCTGCTTGCAAGGACGCTATCTGCTGCCGGCAAGTAACCACTTCCGAAGCATCGCTATTGGCATTATGGCTAGGGCCAAGGAGCGCTATCCGGTCGAAATCTACGCCTTTAGCGGACTTCGAAATCACATCCATTGGTTGCTTGGAGCCTACGAGGTCGACGACCTCTCCAACTTCGTGGGTTATGTAAAGAGTAATCTCGCACGCGAGGCTGGCCGCATCGTCGATTGGCGAGAGAAGTTCTGGGCTCGACGCTTCAAGGCCATCGAAATCAGTAATGAAGAGGAAGCTTGGGTCGGCAGATTGAGATACGTCCTCAGTCATGGCCCCAAGGAGAATCTGGTGCTCCGATGCCGCGATTGGCCAGGGCTACAGTGTATTGACGCTGTGACTCGAGGCGAGCCTCTGACCGGGCTTTGGCGGGACCGCACTTCAGAGTATGAAGGTCGGAGACGAGGTATAGACCTAGATACCGAAGCTTTTGTTCGAGAGTACACGCTAGAGCTCGATCCACCTCCCTGCTGGAGACATCTCTCCAGCGATGCGATCCAACAACGGTTTCTTGAGATGGTCGAGGAGATCGATGCAGAATCCGCGCGTCGCGTGATGCTAGGCGGTATGACGCCGCTTGGCGCCCGAGCCATCCGTCAGCAGCATCCACATGATCGGCCCGAACGCTCGAAGCGCTCGCCAGCACCGGCGGTGCATGCTGCTTCAAAAGCGATCCGCAAGCAGATGAAGGAAGCTTATCGAATATTCGTCGAAGCCTATTGCGCAGCCGCAGCACGCTTGCGAGCCGGCGACTACGGCGTCGAATTCCCTTCCGGCTGCTTTCCTCCACCAAGACCCTTCGTGCCTTGCGACGCAGGCTTGCCTTCTTGCCGAGCCGGCCCTTCATTCGCTCCTGGCTGACGAAACTCGTCGCCTTCCAGCCCGACAAGTGCAGCCGTTCCCAACTCGAGAGTGGATTGTCGATACTCTGAGTATCCGGGATCCGTGCGTCTGGATAACTGAGACGCATCGCGTCACCGGTGATTTAGCTGTCAAAATCTAAGCGATCCCCAAATGGAAAGAGCGACCGGCTGAAATCTCGATCGCAACGGGCCACAGGAGTTTACAGCCGACGTCTTCATACTGGAGGACAGCCCTTCCAGCTATGACTCGCCTGGCACCTTTGGCGCAGCTCGTGGGCCACCTTTGGCGCAGCTCGTGGGCCACCTTTGGCGCAGCTCGTGGGCGGCCTCATCTGCTTCGGGGACGATCGAGCCGCCCACATTCACCACAGCACGAGCGATCGCTGAATCACCCAGCTGAACGACAGCGAACCGATGACGTACGCCGCCGGCAGCGCCCATGCCCGCAGGGCGCCAGCGTTTCCCGCCGGTGAGAGGGGGACCTGCCAGCGTTCTCTGCGGAATCGCTCGACCAGCGCCACCATCCCCAGGACGACCCCAACGAACGCCAGCTGGCCGAGCTCGATCCCCAGATTGAAGGCGAACAGAGCCAGCGGAACTTCCCGAGCCGGTAGCCCGGCCTCGGTGAGCGCGCCGGCGAACCCCAGACCGTGGAGCAGGCCGAAGCCCGCCGCCATCAGCCAGGGACGCCGGGGGCGCGAATGCTCGGGGCCGGCCAGTTGCAACGCCAGGACGAAGATCGAAAGCGCAATCGCCGCTTCGGTGAGGGCAGACGGCACACTGACCCAGCCGAGCGTCGCCGCGGATAGGGTGATGCTGTGCCCGACGGTGAAGGCCGTCACCGTCCACAGCAGTGCTCGCCAGCCCCGCACTAGGAAGAGCAGACCGAGCACGAACAGTAGATGGTCGTAGCCGCCGAGCAGGTGCTCGAAGCCGAGCTTCAGGTAGTCGGCACCGATGGTCCAGACTCCGAGCTCCGCCGGTATGAGGAGCTCGGAGTCGCCGGGCCGCAGGACGGCCTGGAAGGACGAGCCGTCACTGCCGGCGATGCGCACCAGCGCATCGGTGCCGCGTGCGTCTAACCCCTCGATCCTCAGCGTAGATCCACTCAAAGGGCCACCGCAGTCGACCTGCCAGGCCAGGCTGATACGCTGCGCGCCTTCTGTGACCTGAGCTGGGTCCAGCTGGCGACAGGCTTCAGGCAGAATCGGCCGGAGCGGGGCATTGCGCGGCGCGTTGGCCGGCACCCGCCACAGCACGTCGACCCGGCCATCCCCCCGCTCGGTGAGCTCGAGCAAGGCGGGATCCAAGGGGTGCGCCAGCAGCGGTCGACACAAAACGGCACAGATCGCCAGGAGCAGGAACGCACTCGCCCGTCTCATGACGTCACCTCCGGGTTGGCGAGCGTCTCCCGCGCCGCCGCCAGCTGCGCGAGCCGTGGCTCGGGCCAGTCGACGGTGATGCGATAGCTCTGCCGTAACCCGTCGATGGCCTGCTGGAGCTGCCGAGCCGCCTGCTCTTCCGCCAGCAGGCGCGTCAGCGGCTCTCGAACCTCGTCGACCCCAGGCAACCCTGCCGGCCGGCGGTCGTGTACCCACAACAGGTGCCACCCGAATCGGGAAGCCACGGGCTGCGACCACTGCTCGGGCGCCAGCTCCATAGCCTGCTCCGCCACCTCGCCTCCGAGCTGTACCACGATCTCGGCGTGCGAGCGATGATTGAAGCGCGTGCCGAGGGGAAACGGGTCGCTGATGATCTGGATCGTGTTGAACTGGGCTGCGTCAGGCGTGAGAGCCTGGCCGGTCAGCTGTGCTCGCAGCTCGTTGGCCCGACGCTCCCCCGCGGCCCCTAGAGCGCTCACAAAGACCTGAGCGAAGCTCACCGTCGCCGGCTGCTCGAAACGCTGGCGATGGCGCTCGAGGGCAGCCGCCAGCTGCGCCTCGCTCCACGACGTGGGTGGAGCTCTTCGCAACAGCAGCCGCATCTTGTGCCGCAGGTGGCGACGCACGATCACGTCGTCGTCAAGCCCTAACCGGCGCGCCTCGGCGAGGAGCTGTTCCTCGCTCAACGACAGATCGGTGGTGACCGCCCGCATTTTGCTCAGCAGGCGATGGCGGATGCCGCGGTCGCCGTAGCCGAGCTGCAGACGACGCGCTTCGCGTTCGAGCAGCTCTTCACGGATCGCCTGCTCCACCAGATCGATCAGCTGCAAATCCGACGGCGGCCTCCCCATCTGCGATGCGAAGTCGCTGGCCAGCTGCTCGACGCGTGGCGCCGAAAACTCGAGAGTCGGATGCGCGTCGGCGCTGCGGCTCACCGCCTCCTCGAAGGCGAATACCAGGCTTCCCAGCACCATGAAGTGGACGGTGGGCTGACGCCAGAAGCGACGGAGCGACGGCGCCATCAGCGCGATCCTTCGTCGGAAGCTGGCTCGTACCAAATCGGCGACGTCCAGGCGCGCTGCTGCACAGCCTTCGGCACTTCACCGCTGCAGCACTGCTCATAGTCGTAAGCGTTGTAGCCGACGACGTCCTCGCCGAGCTCGGGACGCTTGCCGCAGTCGACGCCGCGATCCAGGCAGTAGTACTGATTCCAGCGGCAGCTCGGATTCTCGAGCACCCGCGCGTAGTAGAAGGCGTGCAGATCAGGATCGAAGTCGGGGTCTTGCCAGACCTCGCACAGGCTGGCCGCGCCTCCCGACTCGGGAGGTGCCGGCGCGCAGGTCGCGAGGTCCACCGGAGCGATCTCCGAGCTGCCGGCGACGTCGTAGACTTGCTCGCGCACTTCGCCGTCAGCGTCGACCCAGCCCTTGATGATCTGGATGCGCTGGAGCGTGGTGCCGGGGTGTCCGACCCAGCCCAGGTCCATCAAGGCGGAGACCGCGAATCGCGGCCCTGCTGCACTGGTGCGGCGGCGGGACTGCGAGGACCTCGCGTCGACCGCCAGCGTACCGCCCATGGGCACGCCCAGGTCGTAGCCCTGCTGGGCGAAGTCACCGCGCTGGCACATGGTCTCCGGCAGATCGAAGCCGCCGAAGAAGCGCACCACGGGGCGCGTGCCGCTGGTGGCGTAGGTCTCGCGGCGCTGCATGGCGGCGAAGATCGAATCGCGAGAGTTCTCCTCTGCCCAAACCACTGAGACGCCCCCACCGTTGGTCTCGAGGCCGAGGAAATTGCTCGGATTCTGCATCTGGCCGTCGGCGCCAAAACTCACCGTGCCGTGGGCTCCGTGCTTGGAGTAGTCGACCTCAGTGGCGGTCGGCGTGCCGTTGTGGTTGTCGAGACTGCCGACAAACCCGAGCTTGAACGGGTTGACGCCCGCTTCGCTGTCTTTCTGATAGCGCAAGCCATGCTTGAGCGCGTTGCGCACGTAGCCGCTGGCCGGTACCGAGCGCGCGTCCGGATCGACCAGGATGCCGGCAGCGAGGGTGGCGAAACGCATGTCTTCGAAATCGCACAGCTCGTCCGGCACGTTGGCGCCGGGCTGCCAGGCGTCGGGATGCTGGGCGGAATAGCGGCACTCGGAATCGCCCTTGATCTGGAAGATCTCCACCAGTCGCTCGTGCTCGGCCCGCACGCGAGCGTCCCTAGGCGTCTCGGGAGTCAGGAACATGGCGCCGCCCGAGAGGTTGGAGTTGTGCGGAATCGACAGGAATTCGCAGCCGTCGTCAGGATTGCAGACCCCCTCGAGCGCTTCCAGCATCACCGTCGGCGATCCGAGGCTGACCCCGGAGGCGGTGGAATACTTGCCGCGATCCTCGACCGCGTTCTCGGGGCCTGCATAGTCCCGGCAGGCCTCGCCGGCGCCGCAGCCCGTCGGCACGTTGAAATAGCTGATCGGAGCGGCCGGCACGTTGGCGTTGCGAAAGATGATGTTGCGGTGCAGGTTGTTGCCGCCGCCGTTGGCGATGCATTCGCCCCCCGTATCGCAGGCGCCGGCCTGGTCGACGAAGCACAGCTTGCCGGCGGGCGCGCTGCACTGCCCCGGCGCCAGGCAGCGGTCGGTCGGGCCGCCCTTGCAGTCGTCATCCGCGAGGCAGGGACCAAAGCTTTTGCTGCACTGCAGGAGCTGCGGCATCGAGGTGTACTCGTAGCCGATGAACGACGTGAACTCGCAGCGGTCCGTGCGATCGTAGGCTTCTTCCGCCGCCGCAATGATCTGCTGCCAGACATTCTCGGCCTGGCGGGCGCAGCTGTCTTCGCCGTTGGGCGTCGACGAGGTGCAGAAGCCATAGGGCGGGTTCTGCGGATTCCACTGTTGCCAGGCACCGACGAAGATCGCCGCGGCGAGACCGTTGGTGAGCCGGTTCACGGCCTGCCGCGTGGTGACGCAGAACGGGCTGTCGTAGCCGTAGGGCACGCAGGTGCCGGTGTTGGGGCTGCAGGTTTGGTCCACGGAGCAGACCGATTCTGCGGCTTGGGAATCGCAGGGCTTGCCGCCTTCGAAGTAGCAGATGTTGGTCTCGCCCAGAAACTCCGAGTGGTCGGTGACGGCGGCGAAGTCGAGGGCGCGACCCTCCGGCATCTGGATGGAGCGCGAGGCGGTGTACTGGCAGCGATCGGGCGGCAGGCAGTAGGGGTGTGCCGAGACGCCGCCCACCGGCGGCTCATCGTCCGACGTGCGGATGAGGCGCGTGTCATAGAACGGCGCCAGGCCGACCTTCTCTCCCCTAGCGAAGCGGTAGGCGTCGCGCGGAGTATTGCGGGTCGAGATCGTGGCCGCGTCCGCCGAGTACTGCGTGTGGAGGTGCGTCTGGCCGAAGAACGGCTGTCGCGTCACCGTGTAGTGAGCGCATCTCGAGCGCTCCTCGGTGCGCTCGAACGCCAGCTCCTCGTCGGCCGACGCTGTGCCGGCCGACGCCGTACCGGCTGCCACTGTGCCTGCTACCAGCAGGAGGGCTGCCGCAATTCTGCCCTGAAAGATCGATGACTTCATGGTTTGAGTCTCCTCGAAGCCCCCCTCGATCCTGTGATACCTGCAATCTAGCGTCCGCGACGCCAGCGGATCCCCGAGCCTGTATCTTTCGTTTCTCTTTTATTTCTCTATTACCGCAACCCATTCATTGCCAGTGTTTAGAGACTTCCGCCAGAGAGGCCATGGGATCTACGTGGTAGCATCCTCGCGTCTCACCGCAATGCCTTAACCACAGAATCGCAGCTCGGAGGATCGCCAAGGGGTGGCATTAGAGGAGTTTCGGCTCGGCGACTGGCAGGTCTGTCCGAAGTCGTACGAGCTGATCGCGAACGGCACCACGATCCAGCTCAAGCACAAGCCGATCGCCGTGCTCTCCGATCTCGCCCGACACGCGGGTGAGGTGCGAACGCGCCAGGAGCTGCTCGACGCGGTGTGGTCGGGAGCCCACGTCGGCGATGACGTGTTGACGCACTGCATCTGGGAGCTGCGCCAAGCGCTGGGCGACGATCGGCGCTCGCCGACCTACATCCAGACCGTCCACGGTAGGGGCTACCGGCTGATCGCTCCGGTGTCCTGGCAGGGCGCGGACGCGAGCGACGACGCCCGCGACACCGTCCAGGAGCCGGACGCAACCCACTCACCGGATCTCGGCTTCCCTGCCGACTCGGCGGCCCGCCTGCTGCTGCCGAGGGTCGAGCGCACCTGGATCGAGCAGGCCCTGGCGCAATCCCTCGAAGGACGCGATCCGCTGACCGTTCCGCTGGGGCTGCGTCCCGACCTCGTCGCGCATCCCTGGGGCAAGCTGAGGCCTGCCGAGGCACCCGCTCCCGGCGAAGCAGAGCTGACCGCGGAGCCACTGCTGGCGAGCTTCGAGCGTCTGCAGCGCGCCGTCTTGTTGCTGGGAGACGCCGGCAGCGGCAAGACCGTCGCCCTGCTGCGTCTGGCCGAGCAGGCGCTCGAGCGCGCCAGGCAGACGCCGTCAGAACCGGTGCCGGTGATCCTGCACCTCGCCTCCTGGAAGGACCGTAGCCAACCTTTCGAAGCCTGGATCGCCGACGAGATCCACTCCCGCTACTACCTGCCGCGAGCCGACGTTCACGACTGGATCTCGTCGAACCGGCTGCTGCTGCTGCTCGATGGCCTCGACGAGGTCGAAGCCAGCAGGCGGCAGCACTGCGTTCGCGCTTTCAATCGGTTCCGCGAAGCCATGCCGCTGACCGCCGTGGCGATCACCTGCCGACTCACGGAATACGAGGCGCTGCAGGCTTCCGGGGCCGCGCTGCTCATGGCCCACGCCGTGGAGCTTCAGCCCTTGACGCAGCAGGCGGTGCGGTCGAGCCTCAGCGATGCTCCCGACGTCGAGGACACGCTGAGCCGCGACGCGGAGCTCGACCAGCTGGCGCGCTCGCCGCTGATGCTGGCGATCATCCGGCGCATCGTCGAGCGGGCTCCGGAGCAGCTGCGCGAGGTCTCAGAGGGCGCGGCGGATGGCGGCAGCCGCCGCGCACAGCTACTCTACGCGTACATTCGTTCGTGCCTGCGGACGTCCGGAGCGTTTCCCCCCTATAGCGAGCGCCAGACCGTGAGCTGGCTGAGTGCGCTAGCCACGGACCTGAACCGCCACGATCGAGCGGTCCTGCAGACCGAGGAGCTGCAGCCTTCATGGCTTCAGGGGCGCCGGTGGCGGCTGGCGTACGTGGGGGTGACGCGCATGACCGCGGGCCTGCTGCTGGGCTTGACGCAAGCCTGGCTGGTGATTCTGCTCGGCACCACGGCCGCCGTCGTGCTGCAGAAGTTCGTTCTTGGCGCAGCCGGTGGCGCCACGGTGGCCCTGATCGACCTGCTGCTGATGCGAGGGGCTTCGAGCCCAGCGCAAGGCAGCAGATGGCCAGGCCCGCTGCGGCGACTCGCCTATTCGCTCGGCATAGGCGGTGCCTTCGGGGTCACCGCCTATGCGGTGTGCCAAGCGTTCTCTCCGGGTCGCGCGCTGGCTGAAGGGGTCATCTTCGGCCTGTGCGCCGCCCTCGTTTTGCGTCGCGATCCGGCGGAGATTCGCATGGGCTCGGACATCCGGACGTTCGAGAGCCTGACCTGGTCGTGGCGCAAAGCCCTCATGGGCTGGCTCAGGGCTTCGGGACTGCTCTATCTGCTGCTGGTCGTGACCGGTTGGCTGGCGGGTCGATTGAGCGGCGACCCTGGTGAGTTTTTGAAGCTGATCATCAACGCCCTCTTTCTCGGCGGTATTCCGGCCCTGCTGCTCGGCGTGCAGCGCGGATGGGTCGACGGCAAGACACGCCCCAATCACGGCATCTGGCTGTCGGTCCGCAGCATGCTGCTGGGGGCTGGGCTCGTCACGATCGGCACCTTGGTGAGCACCGTCGCATTCCTGGGCCTGCTGCGGACCGGTTTGCTCGGTCCCCTGGTGTTTCTCGAGGCTTTCGACCTCGTGCCGGATCCAAAGCTGCTGCTGACCCTAGGCAGCACCATGGTGCTGCTGAGCGCGCTGTGGTTTGGCGGCTACGAGGTGCTGAAGCACTACGCGTTGCGGCTGCTGCTCGCGCTGCAGGGACGGTTACCGGCCGCCCTGCCCCGCTTCCTCGACTACGCGGCGCGCCGCGCCCTGCTGCGCAAGGCGGGCGCTGGCTACCTGTTTTTTCACCCGGCTCTGAGAAGCTACTTCGCTACGATCGGCGGCACCGACGAGTCGTCCGACGAGATGCCTGATTGAAGCGCAGTCAGCCCCGCATCAAAACATCCATAAGCCACGATTCGAGCCGCGCAGCGCGACCAGGCAGCGCACGGCCTGGACCCGCAGGTCCTTGTCGCCGGTCTTGACCTGATCTTCCAGCGCTTCCTCGATCTCCATGATCTCCTGGGGAACCGAGGTCAGGGCTTCCAGCATGTCGGCGAGGCGCCGGAGGTTGGACTCGGAGCGGAACTCTTCACCGTACTTGAGCCAGTAGCCGGTCAAGGCGACCACCGCCTGGACGCCGCCGATCCGGGTCAGGGCGTCGGTGGCCAGCGGCGCGAGCAGCGGATCTTCGAGCAGCTCGGCCAGATCGGGCACGACTTTCGCCGAGCCCAGCCGCCCCAGGGCCTCGATCGAGGCGGTCTGCAGCCAGGGTTCGCCACGCAGAAACGGCCGGATCGCGGACAGCGCACGCACGTCGCCGAGTCGGCCGAGCGCGACGATCGCTTCCTGCACCACGTTCGGATCGTTGTGATCCAGCACCTTGAGCAGCGGCTCGAGGGCATTGCGGTCGCGCAGGTGGCTGAGGATCAGAACGGCCTGCAGCACGACCTCCGGATCGCGATCCTCCAGCAGATAGCAGGCGAGATTGAACGACCGCTTGCGGCGCAGCTTGAGGATCTCGACGGCGGCGTTGCGACGCACGTCGTCTTCCTCGCGCAGGTACTCGAGCAGCCGGTTGTTAGAGAGAATCGCGGCTCCCAACCCCAGTGCGCGCGGTCTCACCGCAGGGTTCGAACTCTTGATCACGCGCTCGAAGACCTCGAGCTGCTGATCCGGATTCATAGTCGGCAACAGATCGAGCAACTTGAAGTTGATGATCTGCGACTTGGTAGGAGACTTCCTCGATTGCCTCAACGCCCTACTCCTATCAAGACCGGGCGCAATTCCCGGTAGCTCCCTTAGCGGCCCAGCTTATCATTTATCAGCGATAACTCTTGTACATACTATAGCGCTGATTGGGAGCACACTATGGAAGCTCTCTATGGAAGCTCACTCTGCGAGTTGCACTTCGCTGCTGCCACAACTTGGTGCCCTCGATCGCCTTTCACTATACTCCACCGACGGCCCTCGACGCAGTCTTATTGTTCATGCCTGTTCCCTTCATCGACCTCCAGCGCTTCGAGCCCGACTTCTCGAGCCGGTGGCTGGAAGCCTGCCAAAGCGTCAGCGCGGCGACGCGATTTGTTGGCGGGCCGGACGTCGAGCGCCTCGAGCAACAGCTGGCGGAGGACTGTGGCGTCGACGCGGTGATCGGCTGCGCCAACGGCACCGACGCCCTGCAGCTGGCCCTGCGCGGGCTCGGCATCGGGCCGGGGGACCGCGTGCTGATTCCGGACGCGACCTTCTGGGCGACGTTTGAAGCGGTGGTCAACTGTGGCGCCGAACCGATTACAGTGGACATCGACGACACCGATCTGCAGATGGATTTCGAGCTCTTCGAGCAGGCGGTGGATCGCTATAACCCACAGGCTGCGATCCTGGTTCACCTCTATGGTTGGGGCTCGGCGCGGCTCGACGACTTTCGCCAGCTGTGCCGCGAGCGCGGCATTCCGCTGGTCGAGGACGCGGCCCAGGCCTATGGCGTCACGTGGCGCGGGCAGTCGATCTTTCGCCACTGCCAGATCGCCACGCTGTCGTTTTATCCCGCCAAGGTGCTCGGCGCCTGTGGCGACGCCGGCGCCGTCTTGACCAGCGATCCGGAGCTGGCGAAACGGGTTCGCCAGCTCGGCAACCACGGTCGCACCGAGCACTACTACCACGGCCTGGTGGGCTGGAACAGCCGGCTCGCTGGGCTCGATGCCGCCTACCTCAGCCTCAGTCTCGATTACTTGCCGGAGCGCATCGCCAGCCGTCAACGCGCGGCTCTGAGGTATCGTGAGGGTCTGAAGGATCTCCCGCTGCGAGCGGTCGCGCCCCCCGCGGGCTATCTCGAGAACGGCTACCTCAACGTCACGCTGGTCGACCCCGACGAGCGCGAGCGCATCGCCGGAGTGCTGCGGGAGCACGGTATCGGCAGTGGACGTACCTACCCCACCGCGGTCTCCAAGCAGCCCGGAACGGCCGGCATACTCGAGCACACGGTCGGCGGCGAACGGGCGGACCGCTTGGCCCACAGCGTACTCAACCTTCCACTGTTCGCTCACATCACGGACGCCGAGGTCGATGAGGTGCTGGGGGTCATGCGCCAGATCTTCGCGAGCTAACGTTCGACTCACGCTGAATCACTGAATCACTGAATCAAC
Source organism: Acidobacteriota bacterium (assembly GCA_039030415.1). Lineage (GTDB taxonomy): Bacteria > Acidobacteriota > Thermoanaerobaculia > Multivoradales > J023 > JAAELT01. Next base: position 16,111 of record JBCCEE010000039.1, on the reverse strand, counting down.
GTCGAAATTCAGGAGCCCCCATGGCCGATTCCGACAGCAAAGTGCTTCGCCTGGTCGCCATTGGCGGCAGCGTGCGACCCGCCAACTTCACCCACCGAGCGTTGGCTCTGGCGGTCGAGGAAGCACGCTCGCACGCTCACGTCGAGATCGAGGTGTTCGATCCGGCGAACCTCGACTTGGCAGCCCCCGGCTCGAGCACCGCGGATAGCGAAAGGCTGCAGGAAGCCGTCCGCTCCGCCGTCGGCGTGCTGCTGGCCACGCCGGAATACCATGGTTCGTTCTCGAGCGTCATGAAGCAGGTGATCGAGAACCTGGGCTTTCCCTCGGTGCTGGCGACCAAGCCGGTGGCGCTGCTCGGGGTAGCCGCCGGCCGGATCGGCGCGATCAAGTCGCTCGAGCACCTGCGCAGCGTGTGCTCGCACGTCGGAGCGCTGGTGCTGCCGGGGCCGGTCTCGATCGCCGGCGTCCAGCAGATGTTCGACGAGGATGGGAACTGTCTCGACGCCGCCGTCGAGAAGCAGATACGTGGCGTCGCGACGCGTTTGATCACCTACATCGAAGACTCGCTCTGCCCGCGTGCGGCGCTCGAGGCCAGCGTTCGCCGGAGCTGACGGCTAAGACCACCTCATGAGCTCTGCCCTGGGATGCGAACGAACCGTCCCGAAAGGACGGCATGAGCTGTCAGGTCGCGCTCGGTGGAACGAGCACGACCGTCTATCGATCGTGCTGGGATGGCTGCTACTCGCTGTGGCTATCTCTACGGCAGGATCCGCCCGCGGCCAAACGCTGCCGTGGGAGACGTGGCGGGATCTCCACCAGCTGCCGGTTCTGCACACCGAGCACCAGGCCCTGCTGCGCTCGAGCCACTGCCCGGACGGCTGTCGCTTCGACCGGCATTCGGAAGACGACTGGCGCTACCTCTACGTCGACGGTGAGGAAGGGACGATCTTCGAAGAGTCCGGCCCGGGAGCCGTGACGCGTATTTGGATGACGACGGGCTTTGCCGGCGTCAGCACGCCGCTCCCCGCCGATGTGCGGCTACGCGTCTATCTAGACGGCTCCGAAGAGCCGGTGATCGACGTGCCGCTGCCGGCCCTGTTCGACGGTTCGACGCCGCCGTTCGAAGCGCCTCTCGTCGGCAACCGGCTGACCTCGAGCGGCGGCAACTTCAGCTATGTGCCGATTCCCTACCGCACGGGCTGCCGCATCACTCTGGTCGGCGCTGATGAGATCCGGCTGTGGTACCAGATCAACTTCCACCGCGTGCCGCGTGCCGATGGCATCACGACCTTCACCGGCACGGAAGATCTGTCGCCCCTCACGACCCTACTGTCGACTCAGGGAGAGGATCCCTGGCCACCGGACAGCGGTACGGTGGCGACGGGATCGCTCACCCTCGAGCCCGGTATCGAACAGATGCTGCGCGACGCCGAAGGGCACGGGTCGATCACCGCCCTGGAGCTCGAGCTGCCTCCAGGCGATTGGGCGCAGGTCGAGATGCGGCTGCACTTCGACGACCAGCCCACCGTTGCAATGCGTCTCGAGGAATTCTTCGCCATCGGGCGAGGCGGCCCGAAGCCCACCTGCTCGCTACTTATCGGCGCGGGCGGTAGCGGTCGCCTCTACAGCTACTTCCCGATGCCGTTCTTCAAGAGTCACCGCATCGCCCTCGTGCACCATGGCAAGACCTCGACGGCGATGAGCTATCGCATTCGCGTCGACGCCGACGCCCCGCCACCCAATAGTGGCTTGTTCGGCGCCGTCCTCAGCCGCCGTGAGCCCACGGACCTCGGCGTCGACTTCCCGGTGGCTACTTTGGCCGGCCACGGCAAGCTGGTGGGCAGCTTCCTCGAGCTCGGCGCGACGAACCCAGGCCTGCGCGACTATTTAGAAGGCGACGAACGCCTGTTTCTCGACCATTCGCCCCACCCCATGGTCTACGGCACCGGCGTCGAAGACTATTTCAACGGCGGCTTCTACTTCGATATGGGTCCGTTCTCGAGCGCCCTGCACGGGGCTCCGTACACGGAGCTGGAGGTCGACGGCCTGCCCTACACCGCGTCCTATCGCCTGATGCTGGCCGAAGGGCAGAACTTCGAGAGCCGCCTCCAAGCGGGCCTCGAGAGCGGCCCGACCAACAACGTGAGCATGGTGGCTCGCTCCGTCACCTGGTTCTACCTTCAGCCGTCTCCCCGGCTTCATCTCTGGGACCGGCTCGATCTCGGGCGCGAAGAAGATCGCCGGCGTCACCGCTACCTGGTGGAAGGTCCACACGCCTTTCAGCTTCTCGACGCGCTATTCGCCAGCGAGCCGCCCGTGGCCGCGTCGGGTACCGGCGTTTACCGGCCGCTGGGGGACGCCAGGTTCGACCTCTCCGCCCACCCGAGCTCGACGACCTTCCGCCTGCGTCGAAGGCTGGATGCCGGCATCCCTGGCCAGCGCGCTACGGTCCGCGTCGACGGCGAAATCGCCGGCCGCTTTCCGGCCGGCTACCGCAACGAGGATCGAAGGTGGCGCGACGTCGCGATCGATCTCGACGCGGCGCCTGAGTCGGGAGAGCTGGCGATCACGGTCGTCGCCGAGCCCGGGCCGCCGGAGGGAGAGTCCAGCACCTTCACCGCCTTCCACTACGAGCTGTGGGCGAATGGAGCCGCCGCGATCTTTGCTGACGGCTTCGAAACCGGCGATCTGCGGGCTTGGAGCAGCAGCCCCTAGCACCGACTCCGACTAGAATCCATCAGGAATGACCGATAGACGGTCGCGCTGGTGGACTGCGCGCGACCTCGCAAACTCGCCGGATCTGCTGCGAACGGCATAAACCTCCGCTCTTCAGGCGTTTGTGAGCTCCAAGAGCGGTACAAGCTCAAACAGTCCTCGGTCGTGCTCGTTCCACCAGCGCGACCTCAACTCCGCCAAGAGAACGTTCCTAGAGGGGAACCAGCTAGTTCGGCACCCGGACTGCCTTTTGAGCGGCAGGTCGTGTTGATGGAGCGAGTGGGCTGGAATCCCGCTAGGCGAAGATCGTCTCGTGCCTCATGCCCTCGTCGTCCGGGCCGATGGTCACGACAAAGACGTTCAGCTTACCCAGAGTCTCGTTGGAAACGGTGAAGGTCGACTGCTGGAGCTGGATATCTTTGGGCCCACGGAAGACGAGCGAGAACGGCTTGCGCAGCTCCGTGTCTTCGGGGGGAGCCGGTAGACCTCGCACTTCTACCAGCTCGGTTTCGAGCGGATCCTGCTCTTCGACATGGATCAGGAACTTCTGATTCAGACACTTCTCGAAGTCTGCCTGGGTCAGCTGCTCGAGTGTGGTTTCAGTCATTGCTCAGACTCCGTGGGTTGGCCTGGCGGAGTCCACTCCATCAGGTGGTAGATGCCTTGTTCTTCGATCTTCTCAAAACCCAGCCGCCGATAAAGGCGCATCGCCGGGTTGTTGCTCTCAACGTGAATGCGCACCAGCAGGCCGGCTTCAGCGCCTTCGGCCAGGATGTCTTCCATGATCGCGCCTCCCAACCCGGTGCCGCGATACTGCGGCAGCAGGGCAATATCGATCAGGCGGATCTCGTCTTGGCGACGATCAATGTAGAGGCGACCGACCGGCTTTTCGTCCAGCAGGATGAGATCGAACGCCGCCTGCGGGAAGTGCTGCCGGTAGTACTTGTGCTGGGCGTCGAACTGGAATGCCAGGAACTCCTCTTTCTGCTGGTCGGTCCACGGCACCTGCGCCATCTCATCTGCGCGGGTCGAGGCATAGACCTGAAGCAGAAAGAATCGGTCTGCGTCGGTGATGGGTCGCAGGGTGGTGGAAGCTTTCTTGGCGGCGCTCACAGCGCGCGAAGCCTACACGGTCAGGCGTTCATGGTCCACCGTGATGGCTCACCGCTAGGGTGACCGGGCCGGGGCTGCTCACCCTCGGCGGGTCGATATCCGCTGCTATGATCCGCCCCGTGAAGCTCGAGCTCCGCTTCCTGCTCCTCCTCGCCTGCTTCGTCCTCTCGGGTTTCGCTGGCCTGATCTATCAGACTGTCTGGACGCAGCAGTTCGCCCACGTCTTTGGCACCTCAGAGCAGGCGCTGGCGATGGTGCTCGCAGCCTACATGGGCGGCTTGGCCCTGGGAGCAGGCCTGGCGGCGCGCTGGGCTGGACGGATTCGCCGCCCCGTGCGCCTCTATGCTCTGCTCGAGCTCGGTATCGGCCTGGGCGCCTTGGCGGTGCCCAGCATGATTGCGGCCGCCAGCCGGCTGCAGGTGGCGCTACTGGGGCGCGAGGAGCTGCCGCCCGCGGCGGCGTCTGGCTCGACGCTCTTCTATCTCGTGGCGTCGTTCTCGATCCTGCTGATCCCGACCACCCTGATGGGAATGACGCTGCCGCTGCTGGTCCGTCATGCGATTCAGCACCCGCAGCAGATCGGACGCCGCATCGCCGCCCTCTACACCGCCAACACGGCGGGAGCCGCCGCTGGCACCCTGGTCGCCGCGTTCCTGCTCTTGCCGCGCCTTGGCCTCGGCCCGACGGTGTGGGTCGCCGTCGGTGTCAACCTGGCGGTTTTTTTCCTGGCGGTCTTGCTGGCGCGCGGGGCACCGGCCATGGCACTGACACCGAACGCCTCGGGCGCCTCTGAGACGACCCACTGCTGGATTCTGCCGGTCATTCTGGTCTCGGGTACCGTCTCCTTTACCTGGGAGGTGCTCTGGACTCGACTGCTGGGTCACCTGCTCGGAGGCAGCGTCTACGCCTTCGCCACGATGCTCGCTACCTTCCTGACCGGTCTGGCGCTCGGCTCGGCACTGGCGGCTCGCTGGGCATCCCACGGCGAACGCGCTCGCCAGGCGTTCGCCGTGGCCCAGCTGGCCACCGCCGGTCTCTCGCTGGGTGCCTTCGCGGCGGTCGATCGCCTGCCCGAAATCGCTCGGCGGCTCGCCGAGTCTTCCAGCCTGCTGGGAAGCAGCGTCGCGCTCTCCGCCCTGACTCTGCTGCCGGCCGCAATCGCCATCGGCGCCACCTTCCCGTTGGCGGTGCGGCTGCTCGTGCAAAATGCTGAAGCAACAGCACAGGCGAGCGCGCGCGTCTTTGCCTGGAACACCGTCGGCGCGATCGTCGGGTCGCTCGCTGCCGGCTACATGATCCTGCCGGCGCTGCAGTTCGCGGGCACCGCGGCGCTAGCCGCCGGCGTCAGCTTGATATTGGCCCTGATCACTGCCTTGGCTAGCCCCGCTAGGCGTCTCGCCGCCGCTCTGGCCGCGGCCGGCCTGATCGCAGTCGCCTTCTCGCCTCAGAGAACGCCTTGGAACGTGCTCCGCCACAGCTCTCTGAGCTCACAGCAGGCCCCTGGAGCCGTCGTCTCCTACCGCGTGGGTCGCAGCGCGAATGTACTGCTGCTCGAGCAGCGTTTGGGCTGGCGCCTGGCCACCAACGGTCTGCCGGAGTCGCTGATCACGCCGCCCTGGGTACGACCCGGCAGGGCGTTCGTCACCCACTGGTTGACCCTGCTGCCGTTCGCCGCCCGCCCCCAGACCCGCTCACTGATGATCGTCGGCCTGGGTGGCGGCATGACCGCCGAGGACGTTCCGCCATCGGCCGACGAGGTCCAAGTCGTCGAGCTCGAGCCGGAAGTGCTCGACGCCAATCGCCGCGTCGCCGACCTGCGGCGCGTCGACCCGCTGGCGGATCCCCGGCTGCGCCTGATCCTCAATGACGCTCGCGGCGCCTTGCGGCTCACCGAACGCCGGTTCAACGCCATCGTCTCGCAGCCCTCTCACCCCTGGACCTCGGGAGCCTCGCATCTGTTTACGCGGGAGTTCCTGCAGTTGGTTCGGGAGCGGCTCACGGACGACGGCGTGTTCGTCCAGTGGATGGGGCTGCCGTTCGTCGACCAGGCGTTGCTGCAGTCCTTCGTCGCTACCGCCGTCGCGGTCTTCCCCCACGTCGAGCTCTATCGCCCGGGCCCCGGAGCGGTCCTGATTTTGGCTTCGGCGGCACCCCTGGAGCTCGACCAAACGGCTTCCCAAGCCCTTGCCGGCTCGCCCAGGCTCTGGGCTCGACTCGGCATCCTGTGTCCCGAGGACGTGCTCGCCGCCCGCGTTCTAGACGCCCCGGGAGCGCGGCGTTTCTCAGAGCGCGGCTTCGTCAGCAGCGACTGGCGCAATCTCTTTCGAACTCGCGCCCCGAAGATCCTCGACAAGCCCCTGCGGCGAGCTGCGATCGGCCGTCTCCTGGCACCCTATGATCCGCTGACGGCTGCAGTCTCGGCGGAGGTCGATGCCGCAGAACATGGCCTCTATCTGGTGCGAAGGCTGATTCGCCAGGGCGATTTCGGGCGCGCCCGCCGGCTCGCTGAAGCCCTTCCCGATGTCGTGCTGCAGCGCACCGGACTCGGCCTGGTACACCTGGCTTCGGGCCAAGAGCCGCGGGGCGAGCTGGCGCTGCGTGAAGCCGTGCGTCTCGTGGCCGACGAGGCGCCGCGAGCGCTCGAAGCTCGCGCGGGTCTGCTGCTCGGGCGCTACCGAAGAGCGATCCTGAACGGACAGCAGGTACCGATCATCGAGCGTCTCGAAGACGAGCCATCGGCAGCTGTCGTCGCCGGCTGGCAGGCACTCGGAGCGGGCGACATGGCGGGGCTCGCCAGGCTGGAGGCCCGTCTGGCGACCATCCCGGTGCATCATCCCCTCCACGCCGAAGCGGTACGCCTGCGCGCTCAGTGGCGCGCCGCCAGCTCGCAGCCTGAAGTCGCTGCCGAGGCGCTGGACCACCTCGAACCGCTGTTGACGCCGCTGGCGGCCCTACCCGATCTGCTGCTCTATGCCCGCGCCGCGCTAACCGCCGAGGCGCCAATGGCGGCGCTGGCGGTGATCGAAGAAGCCCTGCCTCGTCTACCCCGGGGATCGCAGCTGGCCGAGCAAACCGGCGAGCTGCTGCGCGCGATTCCGAAGTCGCAGCAAAGCGACGCCTGGCGTGACGAGCTCAGGGAGCGGTTGCGTCGGCCGCAGCGGCAGCGCCGGCTGGAGGCGGATCGCTGATCGTACCCGCGGCCTCGTTCAGCATGGCGCGCAGCGCGGCTTCGTCGAAGCGATAGTCAACGGCGGCGAGCCGCTGCTCGACGTGCTGGCGGTACAGCTCCTGGCCGAAGCGCTCCAGGTAATCCGCTCGCACCTGCTCCGCCGCGGCTTCGTATTCGAGTGGCGCGGGCTCATTCCGCCCCAGGAGCTCGATCAGGTGAAGCGCATCGTCTTGCTGGTAGGGCACGCCGAAACGCTCAGCGCCCGCCTCCATGAGATACGCCCGGGCTTTGTTGGGAATGTTCCCCGACAGCTCGTTGAACTCTCGCCACTTCAGAGCCTCGATGGTGCCTCCAAGGTCCGCCGCGGCCGCGGCGAGATCGCTCTCACCTGCTACCAGCCGCTCACGCAGCGCTTCCAGGCGCCGCAGCTGACTGGGCGGATCGTCACCAAACGGCACACTCAGCACTTCCAGATCGAAGCGCAGCGCACTCTGGTAGTGATGACTATTGTCGTCGAAGTACTCCCGCAGAGCCTCTTCGTCTTCGGCCACCACCGCTTCCAGTGCGGCTTGCAGTCGCTCTGCCACCAGCTGGACCACCGCCTGGGTTCTCAGCGTCAGCTCGGCCGCCTCGGCCTGGTCGCTATCGGCATTCTCGACCAGCTCGAGGGCGAGCAAGCGCTCTTCCTTTTGACGGAAATAGAGCTCGGCCAGGCGATCACGGCCTTCGGCATCGAGCTCGGCGGCAGCTCCGCTGCCCAGCCCCGCCACGGTTCGCAGCTCGCTCGCGTTCATGCGATCCCCGTCGATATCGAGCACCGTGTGGTCCGGGTCGCCGCGGTCGAGGGCCTCTACTAGCTCATCGAGCTCCAAGACCACGGAGCCTGTAGGAGGCTCGCGATCCGCCACGCGCTGCGAGACCAGGCGCTCCAGCTGGTGGGTCACCAGCTCTCGCCTGAGAATGCCACGCGCCTGATCGAGCACCGGCTCGAAGCCTGCAGCGACATGTCGCACCTGCAGCAGCACCGCACCGTCGCGTACCAGAATCGGCTCGCTCACCTCGCCTTCTTCGAGGGCGAACGCGGCCTCGTCGAGACGCGCCGGCAGATCACCCTGTTCGACCTGCCCCACCAGGCCGCCACGCAATCGAGTCTCGGAGTGCGAGGCTTCACGCGCCAATGCTTCAAAGGTCTCGCCCGCCTCGAAACGTGCCTTCAGCTGGCGCAGGGCTTCGAGGGTCGCCTCCGGCTGCTGGGGATCTTCGTGCCGTCGAAAAATGTTGGATAGCTGCAGGGTAGCGGGTCGGCGGAAGCGTTCAGGGTCGGCCTCGAACTGGCGGACGATCTCGGCATCCTCGATTTCGATCGCATCCCGCTCCTGACGCAGGAAGACGTCGACGTAGGCCAGCCGCCGCAGACTGCGATAGCCCTGGAGCTCTGCCAACGCGGCGTCGACATCGTCGACCTCGGCCAGAATCAGCTGTTCGATAGCTCGCGTTTCCGCGAGCTCGTTGTAGCAGGTCACCAGCTCTTCGACGCCACCGCTACGGCGGGCTTTGCGGCAGGCTCGGCCGCGCGCCTCGGCAAAAGCGCTCTCGAGCTCGCTCAGACTGATCGCGCCTCCCTGCCACGTCGCCACCGCGTCTGCTGCCGTCTCTCGAGGTGCTGGCGCAGCGCCACAGGATCCCAGGAAGGCCCCAATCGAGAAAAGGGCTACCCACTCGCAAGCTCTGCTCATGCTGAAGCGCTGGATCATCGTGCTGTCATCCTCGTGCTGTCGTCCGCGTGCTGCCGTCCTCAACGAGCCGGAACCGCCTCCGCTGACGCTTCCTGCTCTGCTTCTAGCTGCTGGCCGGTGCGAGCGACCAGATCCCGATCGCGGCAGCTCGCTTTCATTTCTCCCCATGCCGCGAGCGCAGCGTCCGAACGGTCCAGGTCAGCCAGAGCCAGCACGCGCTCATGATGGGCTTCACAAAACCTCGGCGCCAAGCGCAGAGCGCGCTCGACGCGGGCCAACGCCTGCGGCGTGCGACCGTCGGCGCGCAGCAATTGTGCGTAGGCCAGCTGCGCCTGCAGATCGACCGGATACTCGGTGAGGAGTCGCTCGAGCTCCTGCTCCGCCTGCGGCAGCTCACCCCGGTCGACGAGTGAGCGCGCATAGGCGAGACGCACTTGGGGGTCTTCGGGTGCCAGCTCGAACGCTCGATCGACCGCCGCCGACGCGGCCTTGGAATCACCGAGCTCGCGCCGCATCTCAGCAATCAAGAGGTAGCCTTCGGCGCTGTCCTCACCCGCCAGCTTCTGCGCCATGGTGACGCCCCGCTGCTGCTCGCCAGCCTCGAAGAGAGCTCGCGCCACGCCGAGAAACTGTGGACGGCTGGCCTCACTGACGCCGTCGGTCTCCTCGACCAGCCGCGCGGCGTCATCGAACCGTTCCAGGCCGATGAGCGCGGCGGCCAGGGAGGACCGATAGAACGCGTTCTCCGGCGACAGCTCGAGCAAGCGCCGCGCGGTGCGCTCGGCCTGCCGGAACTGTCCACCGCCCAGCTCGCGCCGCAGCCGCCCCTGCAGGTTGATGTCCCCGACCCGGTCTTGGGGTGCCGCGCCGTCCGTCCGCAGCTCTTCGGTCACCGTCTGCGGGCTGTCCTGGCCCGCGGAGAGATAGCCCAGGGCCGCGAGACGCTGACGCGTTTCTTCGCTCGCCTCGTACGTCGCGTCGGCAGCGTCCGAGCTGGCATGGTCGGCGAGGAAGCTCACCAGGGCCGTTTCCATGCGCTGCAGCTCTTCGGGGCGCTCGGCCGCCAGGTCGTTGAGCTCCTTGGGATCGTCGACGATGTGGAACAGCTCGGGCCGCGGGCCGTGCACATACTTCCAAGGCCCCAGAAAGAACGCTCGCAGCTCGCCGAAGCCGTGGGAGAGGCGCGGCGACATACTCTCCGAATAGTAGGGACGACGGTTCTGGGCCGAGGCGCCCCGGTCGTTCATGAGCTCGACCAGCGAGCGTCCCTGGAGCTCGTTGGGCCCTTCGAGCCCGAGCAGATCGAGAATGGTCGGCACAATGTCGACGGTACCGACGCGCTCCGGGATCCGCCGCCCGCCTTCGCGGCCCGGCACCTTGACGATCAAAGGGACGTGGATCGTGGTGTCATAGGCCAGGAAGGCGTGGGTCACCTCGCGGTGCTCATTGCGGCCTTCACCATGGTCGGCCGTCATGACGATCAGGGTGCGCTCGAGCTCCCCGAGCTCGTCGAGCTCGCGCAGCAGGGCTCCCAGGCTCTCATCGGCATAGGCGATCTCGCCCTGATAGGGATCGTGGGCAAAGAGCTGGTTGTAGGGTGGCAGGGCGATATGCGGCTCGTGCGGGTCCCAGTAGTGCAGCCAGGCAAAGAACGGCTTACCGCCGCGCTCTCGCAGCCACGGCAAGATGGCGTCGTTGACGTGTCCCGCCGGCCGCTCGTCGTACCAGGTGTTGAAGCGTCGCCTGCCGGGAAGACCCCGGAAGTCGCTGCGAGAGGCGACGAGATCGTCGTCGTAGAAGTCGAAGCCTTGCGCGGTGCCGAACTCCTCGGTGAGAGGAAATCCACCGATGGCAGCGCCGGTGTCGTAACCTGCTTCGCCAAGCATTTCGGCCAGAGTTTGGCGTGCCTCCGGCAGGTGAAAGAAGGTGTTGTCGCGCACCCCGTGCACCATCGGATAGACGCCGGTCAGGATCGTCGAATGGGCGGCCTGGGTCACCGGATTCGAAGCGTAGGCGTACTCGAAGAGGTACCCCTCGGACGCCAACCCGTCCAGATTCGGCGTGCGTGCAGAGGCTTTACCGTAACAGCCGATGAAATCGGCCCGCGTGGTGTCGAACGTGAACAACACCACGTTCCAAGGGCGCTCCCTCGAGCAGCCGGTGAGGGTGAGTGCAAGCAGGGCCGCTGCGGCGAAGATAGCTCGCCGGGGCTCGGCGGAACGAATCGTCTTCAACAGCCGATCGTCGCTAGTTGAAGCTCGTCTTTAGGAGCTGAACGTCTTCAGGAGCTGAACGGCAGGACCAGCTCGAGCTCAAGAAGCGGAGGGCTCATCGTCGGCGTCGTCGCCCTCTGCGCCAGGTGACATCTCGCTCTCGATACTGAAATCCATGAGCTCGACCGGCAGGCCGTCGTTGCTGTCGATGACGATCGTCCCGTCTCCACCGCAGTTGCAGTTCCACGAGCACGATGGATTCGCGGCCGTCGCACTGGCGACCAGAAGGGTGGTGGTATCCGGCGCTGCGGTTGGCGCACAGCCCAGCACGTTCATCGACATCTGGAGCGAGCAGACGCCCGAGCTCGAAAGGTACTTGTACACCACCATGGTGGCGCCAAACGTGTTGTTGGCCGTGGACATGACGCCGCATTGGGAGTGGACGACGGCGGGCTGGACGAGTAGGCCGCTCACTATGAGGACCACCAAGAGCAGGGACCGAGATGTCAGTTTAAGCAATTCCGTAGACCTCCGAGGTTCATACTGCCGAGGTTCATACTGCCGAAGCTAAAGTGTCGCGAAGTAGAGACCGTAAGATACCACGTCGCTCGGGAGAGAGGCCGAGTATTGCACCAATTCACCCGGCATATCTTCTGCAATTTGAGCAATTGTGCTGAGAAATTTACAGTTTCGAGCCAGCACTCGGCCGCGAGCGTCGTCGACCAACCTCTGCGTGCGCCAAGGCCTCGACGTGCAATTGCCCACCTACGAACCTGCTCAGTGCAAAAAAGCAAAATGGTCAGAAGCGGCCCGGGACTCACGCACCTAGATGGTACTCTCCCCCTCTCTCTCAATCCTTGGACCAGTACCTGAAAGGAGACGCGGATGTCGGAACCCTTCCTGGCCGAGATCAGAATCGTCGGTTTCAACTTTGCACCTCGCGGCTGGGCGTTCTGCGACGGTCAAATCCTACCCATCAACCAGAACCAATCGCTGTACTCGCTGTTGGGAACCAACTACGGCGGCGATGGTCGGACGTCGTTCGCGCTGCCCGACTTGCGCAGCCGCACTCCGATCCACAGGTCCGATGGTCATCCACTCGCCCAGAAGAGCGGTGCCGAAACCGTCACGCTGACCGCCGCGGAAATTGCCGCGCACACCCATGCGGCCAAGGCTTCGACGACGCCAGGCGACGAGCTCAGTCCTGCGAACTTCGTGCTGGCCTCGCAAGACAACTATCGTGACCCTGAAGCCGCCAACACCACGGCGTTGCGATCCGGCACGGTCACGAATGCCGGCGGTGGCCAGGCGCACGACAACATGCAGCCTTACACCACGCTCAGCTTTTGTATTGCTCTCCAGGGGCTCTTCCCGTCCCGGAACTAAACGCCCGAAGATCGCCCAAGGAGGACACCCATGTCAGAACCGTTCGTCGGAGAGATTCGCATGTTCGCCGGCAACTTCGCCCCTCGCGGCTGGGCGTTTTGCGACGGCCAGTTGCTCGCCGTGTCACAAAATGATGCTTTGTTCAGTCTCCTCGGCACCATCTATGGAGGCGACGGCAGGACCACCTTCGGTCTGCCGGACCTGCGCGGCCGAATTCCGCTCCATCAGGGCACCGGGCCCGGCTTGTCGCAGCGCCGGCTCGGCTCCAAAGGAGGCGCCGAGAAAGTAACGCTGACCACCAACCAGCTCGCCAGTCACACGCATGATTGGAACGCCAACACGCAGGTGGCAACCGGCGATGCGCCGCAGGGCAAGGTGGTCGCGGCCCCCGCGGTGGGTCGGCTCTATGCCCAAGTCGACCAAACGGCCAGCCTCGCCAGCACCACGATCGCCAACACCGGCGGTAGCCAGTCCCACACCAACTTGATGCCGACGCTGTGCATCAATTTCATCATCGCCCTCTTTGGCATCTACCCGTCGCGGCATTAGGGAGATCATCATGTCAGAGCCCTTTATCGCAGAGATCCGCATCTTCGCCGGTAACTTCGCACCTCGCGGCTGGGCGTTTTGCGACGGTCAGCTTCTCCCCATCTCCAACAACACCGCGCTGTTTTCGTTGATTGGCACCACTTATGGCGGCGACGGTCGGTCGACGACCGCCCTCCCCAACCTCCAGGGACGAGCGCCAATGCATCCTGGCCGTGGCCCTGGCCTCACCGCCCGCAGGTTGGGTGAGAAGGTCGGCGCCGAGACTGTCACCCTGAGCGAAGCGCAGATTCCGTCGCACAGTCATACCGCACGTGGCGCCACGAGCGGAGCGGCCGTCGGGGCACCCACCAATACCAGCTCGTTCGCACGCTCAGCGGCCACCAACCGCAGCTATCACGACAACACGACGTCCAACCTGGTCGATCTTGCGTCCTCGACCCTCGCCACGACGGGAGGCGGCCAGGCGCACACCAACCTGCAGCCCTTTTTGACCCTCAACTTCATCATCGCTCTCCAAGGTCTCTACCCGTCCCGCAGCTGATCCTGTCGACCAGCTGTCCTGAGCCGGCGGTCGAGACCGACGCCCGGCTCAGGGCTGCCTGCCCCTCGGCCTACGATCGATATCTGGTGAGCCTCTAGCCGGCAACCCTTACGATCCCAGTTCGTAATACTCATGGTCACATAGGCCTGTGTAAGATAAAGTGTTTCCGTTTGAAGCACTGGGATCATGTCCGTACACGCCAATCATCATCACCATCGCAGCGAACCGAGACGTAACGACAACCGATTGACCGCGAAGCAGTGTCGCGACGAGGAACGCCTGCGCGAGCTCGTCGAAGACTGCATCAGTGTCAATGCCTGGCCCATTCACTCTCGACCGCTGCGCAAGCTGATCGAACGCCGAGGTCTCGACCTCCGCGCGACGCGGCGCTTCCGACTCTCGTTCGAGAGTCTTTTGGCGCTCATGCAGCGCATGCACTCCGCCTCGGTCCGCGTTGAGCGTCATCTGGCGATCGACAACGCTTTTCACACCACGCTGCACAACTACGAAGTGCTGCTGCGGCTGCTGTTGCTCGAATGGCCCAGTGATCAAAGCGTGCCCACCAAGATGCGTCACGCCGTCGACCGCGCCTACGACTCCTTCGAGGCGCTAGAGCCCCTGCTCTCAGGCCTGATCCGTCAGCTGCTGGATCGCGGTGTCCCGTCTTGGCGCCTGGCTCGTGACGTCCTTGCCGCCGGCGGGCACGATTATGGGCACAGCGGAGACACCGACCGTATCGGCCCAGACGGCACCCCCCTGCCCCTGACCCACGAGGAGACCGCCGAGCGCCACGTCGCCAAATTCGGTATCGCCTTTGGTTTTCCGCCGTCCCTGATCCTGGAGAGCCTGGCCGGCATTCGCGCGACGACCCTGCACGTCCGCCAGGGGCGCGAGAAGGTGCAGGCCAGCAACGACTTCGAGCGCAAGATGACCCTCGCCGACGTCGCGGGATGCGTCATGCGTCCGGACCAATGGATGGTGCACGTGGCGATTCCGGTGCTGCAGGAGCGTATGCTCCCATGGCAGCAGCGCTACTCCGAGATCAGCGCTGAGATCGAGCGCCTCAAACGCCAGCTCGAGCGTTTGCCAGCCAACGCCGCCGAGCGTCGCCGCAAGCAGGAGCGTCTCGAGCAGTTGGAAGCTGAAGAAGTCGCCCCGATCAAGACCGTCTCCGATGCCTTCGACAACGAGCTCCGCTTCCTGAGCTTCATACGCCAAAGCCGTCTAGAGCCTGTCGACGTCGGCTCCCGTCTGTGGGGTGAGCGCATCGACCGCCGCATCGCCCTCATCGAGCGCCTCCTCGAGCGTCGCGACCTCCTAGAGCCCTTGGACGAGCACGGGTTTCCCCTGGTAGAGACCTTGACCGAGCGCCTAGCCAACGCCGAGAGCCTGCAGAGCTCGCTAGCCGAAGACGGCATCGACCCCAACCTGCGCGAGCTCTTCTCCGAGTTCATCCCGGCTTCGATGAGCGCCTAGGGGCTTAGCCCCTAGGCATACGCTGGAACGAAGCCCAAGCTCAGGCCTTCAAGATCAGCGGCCGTCCACCGCTGACGACCAGCGGCTGAACGAGCCCGACTCGAAGCCGTCGGCGAAGAGCCTACCGGCATCGAAGAAGAGCGCGTCCCAGTTGGCGTCGAAACCGGTGGCCTGACCGGCGTCGAGAACGAAGGCGACCCGCGCCGATGCGGTGCCGGTTGGAGCCAGCATTTCGCCAGTCAGCTGCGACCATTCAGGGGTGCCGGCCTGCCACGGGCTGGCGGCGGTAGCCAGAGGATCGCCGCCACAGCCCGCCTCGCCGTGGAAGTCGACCGTCACTCGGGCCGTTGCGCCCCCGGCCTCGGCGTCGACCCGCAGCCAGCCGCCGGCCGAATAGGTCTTGCCGCCAACCGCCGCGACGCATTGCGAAAGCACAAAGCGCTCGCCAGAGCCGGTCCGGTTGAGCAGCTCAGCAGAGCCGGAAGCACTGTTGCCATTGAGGTCGAGCTCGCCGTGATGCAGGGAAGAATCGTCCGGAACCTCCAGAGTCCAGGCTGCCACGCCGCGGTCGAAGCCTGGGTCGACGAGCTCGGGCTCGGTGCCTTCGAGCACGGCGTCGATACCCTGGGTCACCGCACCGGCCACTACCGAAACGGCGTTAGCCTGATCGAGCGACGGGACGTCGTCGTAGAATTCGATAATGCCTGAATCGGGATCGAAGATCGATCCTCCCCGGAAGCGCACCAGGTAGTCGCCGGCAGGCAGGCCGAGCAGCTCGTAGGAAGCCTCGAAGGCGGCAAACGCGCTCTTGAACGGTTGCCACTCGCCGTCTTGCCAGGCGTAGGCGGTAACCGTCAGCAGCGGAAAGGCGTTGCCGCCTTCGTTGGTCACCATGCCGCTAATACCACCGGCCGGGGTCAGCGCCGCGTCGATACCGTCGGTCCATGCCCCGAGGGCCGCGGCGACCGGCGTTGCCTCTAGCAGCGTCGGCACGTCGTCGAACCACGCTTCGGCCCAAAAGCCGTCGGCCGAGCTGAAGCCAACGTAGTAGTCGCCAGCCGGCAGGAAGCCTGCCAGCTGGTAGCGGCCATCGGCACCGGTGGTGGTCGAGCAGCCGTCAACGGACGAGATGAAGGGAGGATCGAACGAGAGGTCGACGGCGAGGCAGTGAACCCGGACGTCCGCCAGCGGTGCGCCGGTCTCGGCGTCGGTG
>JBCCEE010000038.1:0-33252 GCA_039030415.1 Acidobacteriota bacterium | reverse complement strand
CTGGGATGGCGACGGCAGCTTTGGCAACAACGCTAACGAGATCTACAGCGATACCTTGAGCGTCGGCTCGAATACGGTCTCAGTGGCGGTGCCGGCAGACGCTGTGGCCGGCGCGACCTGCGCTCGCTTCCGCTACAGCTCGGCCGGCGGTCTAGGCGCCACCGGTTCGGCGCCGGATGGTGAGGTTGAGGATTACGAGGTGACGGTGGTAGCTCCAGAAGACTGGGGCGACGCTCCGGACCCGACGTACCCGACGCTGGAAGCGTCGAACGGTCCGCGCCACGTGATCCTGGCGAGCAACAACCCGACGCTGGGCTCGACGGTCGACGCCGAGGACGACGGCCAGCCGACGTCGGACCACACGGGTGACGACGCGAACGGCTCGCCGGACGATGAAGATGGCGTGACCCTTCCGGCAGAGTTTGTCGGCGGCTCGACCGTGGACATCACGGTGACCGCGTCGGGAGCCGGCGGCACGCTGGACTTCTTCGTCGACTGGGATGGTGACGGCAGTTTCGGCAACAACGCGAACGAGATCTACAGCGATACCTTGAGCGTCGGCTCGAATACGGTCTCGGTGGTGGTGCCGGCAGACGCTGTAGCCGGCACGACCTGCGCTCGCTTCCGCTACAGCTCGGCCGGCGGTCTAGGCGCCACCGGTTCGGCGCCGGACGGCGAAGTCGAGGACTACGAGGTGACGGTGGTGGCTCCTGAGGATTGGGGCGACGCTCCGGATCCGACGTACCCGACGTTGGAAGCGTCGAACGGTCCGCGTCACGTAATCCTGGCGAGCAACAACCCGACCCTGGGTTCAACGGTGGATGCCGAGGACGATGGCCAGCCGACGTCGGACCACACGGGCGACGACGCGAACGGCTCGCCGGACGATGAAGACGGCGTGACCCTGCCGGCGGAGTTTGTCGGCGGCGCAACGGTCGATATCACGGTGACGGCTTCGGGAGCCGGCGGCACGCTGGACTTCTTCGTCGACTGGGATGGCGACGGCAGCTTCGGCAACAACGCTAACGAGATCTACAGCGATACCTTGAGCGTTGGCTCGAATACGGTCTCAGTGGCGGTGCCGGCAGACGCTGTGGCCGGCGCGACCTGCGCTCGCTTCCGCTACAGCTCGGCTGGCGGCCTGGACGCCACCGGTTCGGCTCCGGACGGCGAGGTCGAGGACTACGAGGTGACGGTGGCCGATCCACGCGACTACGGTGACGCGCCCGACACCTACGGCACGACCTCGGGCGCCAGCCATGTGATCGTCACCGGCTTCTCACTCGGCGCGTCGAACGACAGCGAGCCCGAGGGCCAGCCGACCCCTGGAGCCGATGGCGACGACGGCGACGGCAACGACGACGAAGATGGCATCGTCTTCGCCGGCGGCATGGCGATGGCCGGGGCATGCTCTTCCGGCAACAGCCTGGACGTCACCCTCGACAACACCGCTGGCCTGGCGACGGCGTTGCTCGACGCCTGGATCGACTTCGACGGCAATGGCGTCTTCGACGATCCGGCCGAGCATCTGTTCGGCGGCAACAGCGCGGTGCTCGGGCCGGCGAGCGGCGTCACCACCCTGACCTACGACGTGCCGTGTGACGCGGTGCCGCAGGCCACCAGCTACGCTCGCTTCCGGTTGAGCTCGGCGGGCGGCACGGCGCCGAGCGACATGGCGGCGGACGGCGAAGTCGAGGACTACGCCTTCCAGGTCAAGGGCGTCGACTATGGTGACGCTCCGGATAGCTACGGCACCACGATGGCCGCCGACGGCCCGAGTCACACCATCGTCCCGGGATTCAGCCTCGGGGCGACGGAAGACTCCGAAGCCGACGGTCAGCCGAACGCGGGGGCCGACGGTGACGACATGGCCGGCACTGACGACGAAGACGGCGTCGTGCTGGTCGGTGGTATGGCGAACGCCTGCGCGACCGACAACGCCCTCGAGGTCACCCTCACCAACAGCGCCGGCGTCGGCAGCGCCTTGCTCGACGCCTGGGCCGATTTCGACGGCAACGGTATCTTCGACGATCCGGCCGAGCACCTCTTCGGAGGCATCAGCCAACCGCTGACCAGCGGGCTCAACAACCTGACCTACGACGTGCCGTGTGACGCCGCGCCGCAGGCCACGACCTACGCCCGCTTCCGTCTCAGCTCGACCGGCGGTCTGCCGCCGACCGATGCCGGCGTCAGCGGCCCGATCGGCGACGGCGAGGTCGAGGACTACCTGGTGGAGGTCAAGGGCGTCGACTATGGTGATGCTCCGGACAGCTACGGCACCACCATGGCGGCGGATGGCCCGAGCCACACGATCATCCCGGGCTACAGCCTGGGGGCGGCCGAGGATACCGAGTCCGACGGCCAGCCGAGTGTGGGCGCCGACGGCGACGATAGCGACGCTGACGGTGACGACGAGGACGGCGTGATGTTCGCCGGCGGCATGGCGATGGCCGCGGCGTGCTCGACCGGCAACGGTCTCGAGGTCGTGCTGACCGATAGCGCTGGCGTCGGCGCGGCGTTTCTGGATGCTTGGATCGACTTCGACGGCAACGGCGTCTTCGACGATCCGGCCGAGCACCTGTTTGGTGGCACTAGCGTTGCGCTGGCGGTGGGGGCCAATGCCCTGACCTACGACGTGCCGTGTGCGGCAGCCGCTGGGGACGTCTACACTCGCTTCCGTCTCAGCTCGGTCGGTGGCCTGCCGCCAACCGATGCCGGCGGCAGCGGCCCGGCGGACGACGGCGAGGTAGAAGACTACGCCTTCCAGCTCAAGGGCCTCGACTTCGGCGACGCTCTGGAGACCGAGGGCTATCCAACCCTCTTCGCCTCCGACGGCGCCCGCCACGTCATCCTGCCGGCCGACAATCCGGTCCTCGGCATGACGGTCGATTCCGAGGCCGACGGCCAGCCGTCCGCCGACCATCTCGGTGACGATCAGGCCGGTTCGCCGGACGACGAAGACGGCGTGGTGTTCAGCGGCGCCTTGATCCCCGGCACGACCGCCACCGTCGAGGTCACCACCGGCGCGACCGGCGGCAACCTCAACGCCTGGATCGATTTCGATCGCGACGGCATGTGGTCGGCAGGCGAGCAGATCGCCGTCGACCTGCCGCTGGCGGCCAACACCACCACGCCGGTGGACGTGATGGTGCCGGTGACGGCGGTCGAAGGAGCGAGCTGTGGACGCTTCCGCATCAGCTCTCAGACCGGCCTCAGTCCGACCGGCCTGGCGTCGGACGGCGAGATCGAAGACCATCAGATCGCGATCGGCGAGGAAGATCCGGCGATCGGCATCGCCAAGGAGATCATCGCGGTTACCGAGGTCTCGCAGTCGGAGTTCGGAGTGCTCTTCCTGATGACGGTCACCAACTTCGGCAATGTCCCGATCAGTGACGTGCAGGTGGTAGCCGATCTGGCGGATGCCTTCGCCGATGCCGAGTCGTTCGCGGTCGACGCCGTGATCAGTGCCGACTTCACCGTCAACGGCGGATTCGACGGCTCGGGCGACATCAACCTGCTGGCTGGCACCGATACGCTGGCGGTGGGGGCGACCGGATTCATCGAGCTCGAAGTGCTGATCGTGCCGGGAACCAACCCCGGACCGTACTTCTGCTCGAGCACCGTGACCGGTACCAGCCCGAACGACGTCGAGGTCTCGGACGTGTCGCAGGAGGGCAGCGATCCTGATCCCGACGGCTCAGGCGATCCGACCGACGACGAAGAGCCGACGGTGGTGCAGTTCGACCTGCCGGTGATCGATATCCCGACCCTGGCTCCGGCCGGCATGACCCTGCTCGTGCTGCTGCTGAGCTTCCTCGGGTTGTCGACTCTCAGACGTCGGCGCTAGGGCGGTATCTTTCCGCGGTCCGCGGATCGATGTGAGGGCGCACGGCAGTGCGCCCTTGCATCGGGCCGAAGCTTCAGCTGTCGCTTGGTGATACGTTTCATGGGTTCATGAACGAACCCATCGAAACGCGCGCGTCGTCCGGCGCTGCCCGGCAGCCCCTGCGCGTGCCAGGTCTTCTAACGGTGCCTCTGACGGTGCCTCTGACGGTGCCTCTGACGGTGCCTCTGACGGTACTGTGCGCCCTGACGGTTCTGTTCGGCATGCAGCTGCTGCGTACCCTGCTGCCGCTGATCGTCTTCATCCTGCGCGATCGCTTCGGCTGGAACGCCCTCGCGGTGGGCGGCGTGGCGCTGGCAGCCTTCGCTGCCAGTGGTCTGGCGCCGCTCGCGAGAAGCCTGCTCGGCCCGCGGCGATTCCTGTGGGTGTGCGTCGGTGGCGTCGGCCTGGGGCGGTTGGCGGTTCAGCTTTGGGCTGGGGATCCGCTGATCGATCTGATACTGGTGCTGGTGGCTCTGGTTCTAGGATTCCAGGTGCTGCCGGTGGCGGTAGCCGCAGCCGACCGCTCGACGCTCGCCCAGGGCCTCGTTGGCTGCCTGCTCGGTTTTGGCCTAGACACCGCGCTGCACGGGCTCTACGGCACCTACGACCTGAGCTGGCGCTCCGGTCTCGCTACCATGCTGCTGGTCGCTGGCCTGGTAGCTGTCCAGTGGTGGTGCTTGAAGCGGCTCGTCGCGGGCCGCGAGCTGCCTCAGCGCGATGTCGGTTGGCGTCGCGCTTGGATGCTGACGGCGATCGGACCGTTTCTTCTTCTCGAGCTGTTGGTTGTCGGCAATCTGGCGCGCGCCGCGGCGCTGACCGGCTGGCAGCCCGAGGCTGCCGGAGCTTGGGTGGCCCTGAGCCGCGTCCTGGCACTCTTGGCCCTGTCCAGGTGGCTACAGCGTGCCTCCGACCCGAGCCGCCAGCGGCTGTCCGCAGTGCTGGGGGCGATCCTGCTCGTCGGATCGTTGGCCGTACCGTGGCCTGCGGGGTGGCTGGCCGCGCTGTGTCTGCTGGCAACGCACTTCGGCGCGGTCCTGGCCCTGAGCTTCGCGCTGCGCGCCCTCGAGGCGTCGTCGCCTTCCCCGCGGCCATCGACTCGCGCCGGGCGGCTGCCCTGGCGGCTGGCGGCGAGTCACGCTTTGGGCCTGCTGGCCTGTGTGGTCGCGCTCTTCCTGTACTACGGCAACGTCGATATCGCCCTGCCGTTCGCCAAGGAGACTCTGCTGCCCTGGATGGCGACCCTTCTGGCAGCTGCGGCTGTGGCGGCCGGTTTTCGGGCGGGTCGCGACCCGGATTGCGCGACTTGGATCCTGGCGGGCCGAATCGTCAGAGTGTCGGCACTGGCCCTGGTGTTTTGCGCCGCGCTTCAGATCGGCAAGACCGCAGCCACTGGCCTGGTGGTACCTGCCGGACCAGCTATCAGCGTGCCGAGCTCAAACGAGCAGCTGCGGGTGATGACCTACAACCTGCACTGCGGCGTCGATCCTCGAGGCTACCTCGGGCTCGAGGCGATCGCGCGGGTCATCGAGGCCGAGCAGCCGGACGTGGTGGCGCTGCAGGAGGTCTCGCGGGGCTGGTTGATCAG
Organism: Acidobacteriota bacterium; assembly: GCA_039030415.1. Lineage (GTDB taxonomy): Bacteria > Acidobacteriota > Thermoanaerobaculia > Multivoradales > J023 > JAAELT01. Next base: position 27,781 of record JBCCEE010000038.1, on the reverse strand, counting down.
CGGTGGCGCCGACATGTTGACCTGGCTGTCGCGGCGGCTCGGCATGTCCTCCGCGTTCGCCCCCACCGGCGATCCGCTGTGGGGCAACGCCCTGCTCAGCAAGCTTCCGATCAGTGGGGTGGAGCGGATCGCGTTACCGACTGAGGAGCTGCTGATTCAGCGCGGCCTGGTCGCGGCGCAAATCGATCTTGGCGGCGGCGGCGCGGTGGAAGTGATCAGTACGCACTGGCATCATCTGGAGGCGGGGGGCGCGGTTCGCGAGCTGCAGGCCCGAGCGCTGCTCGAGTTTCTGAACGGCAGGAGACGGACCGTGCTGGCGGGGGATCTCAACGCCCGGCCGGACGCGCCGGAGATCGAGATGCTGAGGCGTGCGGGCCTGAGAGATGTCCTGGAGGGCTGGGCTGGCTCGGCGGCTTCCGGCAGCGCCCACTCCGGAGATACCGGCTTCGGCAACACCTATCCCTCCACGGCGCCCGAGCGGCGAATCGACTACCTGTGGCTTTCACCCGATCTCTCGGCTCGCGATATTGCGGTGCCGGCGACGCCCGCCTCCGATCACCTGCCGGTGGTCGCGACCCTAGCGGTTCGATGAGCCGCCGTCCGATGCTGCGCCGTCCGATGCTGCGCCGTCCGAGGAGTCGCTGTGCCTGAGTTATACTCAAAACTCTAAACGTTTCGCACCCAAGCGGATCCATCTACGGCAGGTCGGGCACCTGAGGTTGGGTGATTGCGGCCGATGGGACTGTATGAGCCACGATGACAATCTGACCGGCACCGCCAGAATGGGAGTGGGACGCCGGATCGTGCTCAGCATCGTCAGCGGTGCCCGCAGCAATCAGGTCGAGGAATTCCCGGTCGACAGCGTCAAAGAAGTGGTGCTCGGCCGCGACGCTGGGGTCCACGTCAAGTTCGACCCTGATCGCGATGACCTGGTGAGCCGCCATCATGCCAAGCTGGTGCCGAGCGAGGGGCAGCCCGATGGCTTTGATCTAGTGGATCTCGGCAGCAGTAACGGCACGCTGTTGAATGACGAGCGCGTCCATGGCCAAGAGCGGTTGCGTCCTGGCGATACCTTCCAGCTCGGACCCGGCGGCCCGAAAGTGGTCTATGACCTGGAGCCTCGTCCCGCGGTTGGAGCTGCGGCGGCCCGCCTGGCGGCCGCTACGCCGCCACGGGCCGAGGCGGTCGCCGTGCCGGCCCAGGCGGCGCCCTCTGCGGCCGTCTCGTCTCCTCGCGAGGCCTCAGGGTGTCCCTACGCCGGCGTCGACCCGGCTTTGGCTGAGCTCGCGGAGGCGAGCTCGAAGCACCCTGCGCAACGGCCGACTCGGCGTGTGGGTTGGGCGATCGTGGTGCTGATGCTGCTGGCCGCGGGTGCTTTCTTTCTGAGTCGCCAGGTGGCGCGCGAAGCTCCCGTCGAGGCCAGTCTCAACGGCGTCACGAGGACTCCAGCGGATCCCATGTCACCGGTCGAGATCGCCGAGCTTTATGGCCAGTCGACCCTACTCATCGAGACGGCTTGGACGCTGGTACACGCCGAGTCGGGTGCGGACCTCTATCATCGCTACCTGAGCGATCTGCCGGCCTACGTTCTGCTGCCCAACGGCCAGGTCGAGCCCTGGCTGATGGACTCCAGCGAAGGCGGCAACAATCGCCAGATCCGCGGGAATGAAACCGCTTCCGGTTTCGCCGTCGAGGAAAGCGGCTTGATCCTCACCAGTCGCGGCGCAGCGGTAGCGTGGAATAGCGAGTACCGTTTGCCGTTGCCCGGCCGGCTCTACGAGCTGGACGCTGCCTCCGGCGAGGCTACCTACCGCCGCGAGCTCGGCGAAGCCGACCGTCAGCTGGTAGCGGGCTGGATTCCCTCCAAGGCGGCGGCATTCGGTGACGGCGCTCGCGTCGGCGAGATAGCGCAGGGGCGCCATCTCACCTTGAGCGTGGCGTTTCCCAACGGCACTCAGCGCATTCCCGCTCGCGTCGTGCGGGTTTCCGAGAGCCACGATGCGGCGCTGATCGCGATCGACTCGTCGAATCCGATGCGGAGGGTCGAGCTATTCGACAACTATGATGCGGTGCGCGCCGGCGAGACGGTAACCGTGCTCGGCTATCCCTCAGGCTCAGCGGCCGATCGGTCAGCGCAAGCGGGGCAGGTGCCGGATCCCACCCTGAGCCCGGGGCTGATCGGCCGGGTGATTCGAGAGAGATCGACGTCGGTTGAGGGCTCGACGTCGGCTGAGGGCTCGACGTCGGTTGAGGGCTCGACGTCGGTTGAGGGCTCGACGTCGGTTGAGGGCTCGACACCGGAAGAGGGCTCGACGCCGGAGGCCAGGTCGACGCCGGGGCCGACGCAGCGTTACGATACTCGCAGTGCCATGAAAGATGTCTATCAGCTGACGGTCGACAACGCGGGGCTCGGCAACCGTGGCGGGCCGGTGTTCGATGACCGGGGGCGCGTGATCGGCATCTACACCCACCGTCATGACCGCGCCGATTCCACCGTGACCTTCGCTGTGCCGATTCGCTATGGCCTCGAGCTGCTGCAGCACTCGCGGTCGGCGCAATGAGAGACCAGCGCAACCCGGAACCATGACCGACCAAGCCCCCAGCCTGTCGATCGAAGCTCGGGTCATTACCGACCGCGGCTGCCAGCGTGAGCACAATGAGGACTCGGCGGTCTTCGTGCAGCCCGGGGACGCCCGGTCACTGGCTGCCAAGGGGCTGCTAGCGCTGGTAGCCGACGGCATGGGCGGGCACAAAGCGGGTGAAGTCGCCAGCGTGCTGGCGGCCAACGTCATTCGCAGGCGCTACTATCGCAGCCCGGCGGCGCCAGCCGTGGCGCTGGTCGAAGCCTTCGAGGAGGCCAATCGCCGGATCTTCGAGCATGGCGAATCGCACGACGGGCTGCGAGGGATGGGCACCACCTGCACCGCCTTCGTCATGCGCCGCAACTTTGGCTACCTGGCGCACGTCGGTGACAGCCGGCTCTATCTGCTGCGCGACGGCAAAATGCACCAGATGACCGAGGACCACTCGCTGGTCGCCGAGCTCGTGCGGCAGGGGGCCTTGACGGAGTCTCAGGCCGAGGGGCATGCGGACAAGAACGTGATCACGCGCGCACTCGGCACGCAGCCGGAGGTGACCGTCGCCAGTTGGCCGCGTCCCCTGCCGCTGCGGCCGGGAGATCGCTACCTGCTGTCGACGGACGGACTGCACGACCTTCTGGAGCGCAGCCGGATGCAGGACCTGGCGACCACCCAGGATATCTACGACGCGTGCGAGCATCTGCTCGAAGAGGCCAAGCAGGAAGGTGGCTACGACAACATCTCGATGATTCTGCTGGTGGTGCGTGGACCCGGGCGCGAGCCGCAGCGACCGATCGGTGAGACCCGCAAGGTGAAGGTCGGTTGAGCGCGCCCGTTCCCGGCCGCGTCCGGGCAGGTTTCGAACCTCCAGGTCAGGCCGCACCATGAGTCGCACGTTCGACGCCATCGTCGTTGGAGCCGGCATCTACGGCACGACGACAGCCCTCGAGCTGCATCGCCGCCAGCTCAGGGTCGCGCTGCTGGATCCCGGGCCGGTGCCGCACCCGCTGGCCTCCTCGACCGATATCAGCAAAGTCGTACGCATGGAGTATGGCGTCGACAGCGACTACATGGCGCTGGTCGACGAGTCGATCTCCGGCTGGCACCGCTGGAACGAAGACTTCGGCGAAGACCTCTACCACGAGACGGGCGTTAGCATGCTGAGCCGGGAGGAGATGGCGCCCGGAGGCTTCGAGTATGAGAGCTGGTGCCGGCTGCTCGAGCGCGGGCGAACCCCCGAGCGCCTGAGCGCAGACGAGATCGCCCGCAGGTTTCCAGCCTGGGCGCCGGGCGTCTACCGCGACGGGTTCTTCCACGCGCGGGGCGGCTTCGCCGAGAGCGGGCGGGTGGTCGAGGCGCTCGCCAAACGGGCGCGGGAGCTGGGAATCACCGTGATCGAGGGGCAGACCGTAGATGCCGTGACGACACGGCAGGGCGTCGCGACGGGCGTCACTACCCGCGAGGGCGAAGCTTTCAGCGCTGCTGAAGTGGTGATCTGCGCTGGCGCCTGGACCGCCTGGCTGCTGCCCGAGCTGCAGGCCGTGATGCGCTCGACCGGGCATCCAATTTTCCATCTCGCGCCCGCTCGCCCCGAGCGCTTCGCGGCGCCGCACTTCGCGGTCTTCACCGCCGACGTCGCAAACTGCGGTTGGTACGGCTTCCCGCTGCATCCGCGTCGGGGAGTGGTGAAGATCGCCAACCACGGCGTCGGCCAGCCGGTCGATCCCGAGGCCGACGAGAGGGTGGTCACCGCCGCCGACGAAGCTGGGCTGCGCCAATTCCTGGCTCACTCCCTACCCGAGCTGGTCGATGCGCCGATCGTCTTCACCCGCCGCTGTCTCTACTGCGACACCCTCGACGAGCATCTCTGGATCGATCGCCATCCCGCCATCGAGGGACTGACCGTCGCCGCCGGCGGCAGCGGCCACGCCTTCAAAATGGCGCCAATGCTCGGCCCGGTCATTGCCGACGCCGTGTTGAGGAAGCCCAATCCCTGGCTCGCCAAGTTCCGCTGGCGCGAGCTATCGGGGGATACCGCCAGGCAAGAGGCCGCTCGCTACCATGGTGAGAGTTGAACGCGGGGAGCTGCCTTCGCTTCAGCCGGCGCCGTCAGCCCGACGGTCCTGCGTCCGATAGCGCTGCAGGCTGTGGGCGAGGCGGTCCGCCAGGCCTTGCTGGCCGGCCTCCTGCGCCAAGTCACGGGCGCGCTCCGCGGTGAGGACGGCTTGGCCGAGATGGCCTGCGGCCTCGTAGGCGGCGGCTAGGATCTCGAGGGTTGCGGCACGCTCGCCGCGCGGCAGGCGAATCGCCTGCTCCAGCATCAGGATCGCCGCCGAGGGGTCGCCGCGGCGCCACAGCGTGAGGCCGAGATGGCTGGCGGCCAAGGCGTTGTCGGGCTGGCTAGCGAGGGCGGCGCGCAGCGCAGCCTCGGCTTCTTCGAGCTGGCCACGGCGCAGCAGCGCCTCGCCGAGACCGGCGTGAAACTCAGCGCGAGGTGAGATGGCGAGCGCTTCTCGGAAGGCCTCAGCGGCGCGGGCGAAGTCGCCTCCTATCAGGTAGAGGCGGCCTCGCTTGTGGTGCCAGAACGAGCTGACGCCTTCTTCGAACAGCTTGACGGCCATCGGATCCGGCAGGCTGATCGAGCTCTCGGTGAGCTCGGCTCGCCGTCGCTCTACCGCCGCCTGCTCAGGCTGGTCGAGCTGGCGCAAGATCTCCGCCAGCAGGTGACGGGCGTCGCGGTGGCGCGGCTCCTGGCTCAAGGAGCGCTGGGCCTGCACGCGCGCATCGGCCAGATCTCCCATAGCCAGGGCAACGCGCGCCAGCCCAAGGTGGGCGTGGGTTGCCAACTCGCGGCTGCTGCCGCTCGCGGCTCCGAACGCAGCGCGGGCCGCCGTGAGCTCACCGGTGGCCAGCAGATGATTGCCGCGCCGAATCTGCAGCGGCAGATAACGAGGTGCCAGGCGGAGCGCGCGTTCGAACCAGGCGTTGGCCTCGGGGTCTCCCCGCTCGGCCAGCAGGGTGGCGCGAAAGTACGGCCATCGCGGCTCGCCAGGGTCGAGGGTCGCGGCCCGCTCGTAGCCCTGCAGGGCCTCTGCTTTGAAGTCGTGGACGTCGAGGCTCATCGCATAGGCGCCCCAGGCGGCACCTGAGCCGAGATGCTCAGCTACCTGCTGACGTCGTTCTCGTAGGCGTTCCGCTACCTGCGGCTCGACCTGCTGCAGGTTGGGCGCGGGTAGCTCGTCTAGAGCTGTCGCGTCGACGTTTTGGGGAGAGCCCGCAACGCTCAGACTCAGAACGACGGTGATAGTCAGAAGATTGCGTTCGTGTCGAGAGAGTTGTGTTTCTAGGTGTCTCATGGGGTAGCAGGAGGGGGTAGCTGCAGCCATTGGTTGATCGGGAGATCATAGAGGATGAGCGTCCGGCCAGCGGGCCAGCGCAGGCGAAGCTTATCGACTCGCGCGGCTTGCGCCAGCCCCAGGTGGACGCGAGGGTCATGACTCGAGAGGTAGCTCCCGGCGGGTGCGACGTGGCGCACGAGCGGTCTCAGCTGGCCAGCGATCTCGAGCTCGGTCGTGAGCTCGACGCCCGGTGGGTCGCCCCACACTCTGGTACCCAGCCAGTGACCGCGCTGCTGCCCCGCATTGCGCAGCAGGCGAGCTGGCCCGCCGGCCTGAGTCAACAGTAGATCGAGCCGGCCGTCGCTGTCGACGTCGCCTACCGCTAGCCCGCGGCTATTCTCGGCTCGTTGGGTGAGCGCGCCAGCTGCCTGAGCCGTTCGAAAGCGTCCTCGGCCGTCGTTGCGGAACAGCAGATCCGGCTCGGCGTAGGCCTGCCAGGGACCGGTCGCCGTCGCGGCGCGGGGCCCGCGCGTTACCCGTCCGTTGGCTACCGCCAGATCGAGGTCGCCGTCGTTGTCGACGTCGAGAAACGCGGTGCCGAAGCCGGTGAACGGCAGACTGGGGCCGGCCAGCCCGGCCGCCGCGGTAGCTTCGACGAAGCCGAGCTCGCCCGCGTGACGATAGAGGGTGTTGGTCTCGGTGCGCAGGTGGGTGATGAACAGGTCCGGGCTGCCGTCGCCGTCGGCATCGCCGACCGCGATGCCCATCCCCGCCTCGGCGCGCCCGACGGCGTTGACCGCTACGCCGCGCTCTGCAGCGCGCTCCACAAAGCGGATCTGCGGGCCGCTGCGATTCAGCCACAGCAGATTGGGCTGGCCGTCGTTGGCCACGTAGAGATCGGGGCGACGATCACCGTCGAAGTCGGCGCTGACCACCCCCAGGCCCTTGCCGGCCACTCGGTCGATGCCGGCGGACGCCGAGATATCCGTCCAGGAGCCGTTGCCGTCGTTGCGGAACAGTCGGTCCGCAACGCCCTCGAAGCTGGCGGGGCCGCAGTAGTCGGGCCTTCCCGCCAGGTCTGAGCAGACGACGTCGCGATCGAGCTCGAGATAGTTGGCGACGTAGAGGTCGAGGTCACCGTCGAGATCAGGATCGAAGAACACCGCCGAGCTGCCCCAGGCCGGGCTGTCGATGCCGGCGCGCCCCGTCACATTCTCGAAGGTGCCGTTGCCACGGTTGCGGTAGAGCGCGTCCGGCCCGACATTGGTGACATAGACGTCGAGCTCGCGGTCGCCATCGAAGTCACCGATCGCCACTCCCATACCGTAGCCGGTATCGCCGAGTCCGGAGACCGCGGTCACGTCGCGAAAAGCGCCGTCGGCGTCCTGGCGGAACAGCCGGTTGCGCAGCGGCTCAGAGTCTGCCGCGGCATCACGGCGCGCGCCGTTCACCAGATAGACGTCGAGGTCACCGTCGCCATCGTAGTCGAAGAAAGCACCGCCTGCGCCCAGGCTCTCGGGCACGAAGTACTCACCGCGTGTGCCGGGGTCATGAAGGAAATCGAGACCGGCCTCTCGGGTGATGTCGAGGAAGAGTCCTGGCTCGAGCGGCGCTTCCTCTGCGTATACTGGCAGGGTAACCGAGAAAGGCAGAACGAGGACCAGCCTGGCCAAGCAGGACACTTGGGAGTCCATCAACTGATGCTAGCAGGCCCAAGCAAGCCGCCGTGATGTGGCCTACAGTTCCTGCTGTCTATTCGTTTTGCTAGGCTCAACGAGCTGAGAAGACTCCGAAATGTGTTCGGAGCGAGGTCAAGGATACTTATAATGCCTGCTGTATCTCCCCGGCAACTCCTCAAAGTCATAGATCAGATTGAAATTTCGGAGCTCAGGCCATTCGTCTCGGAAGTGCTCGCCCGCGCCTCTCAGCGCTTGGCACCCAGCCTGTCAATCGAAGAGACTGCTCTGTTACTGAAGATCAACCGTGGTCTGCCAGCTAGCGTGGAAGAGCGGCGGCGCCAGCTTGACGCCAAACGCCGCGCAGAGACTCTTTCCGCCGCAGAGCACGAAGAGTTCTTGAGACTCATCGATCAGATCGAGTCTGCCCAAGTCGAGAGGGTCGCACATCTCATTGAGTTAGCTGGGCTTCGGGGTATGTCACTGCCAAGCTTGATGACCGATCTCGGACTCGAGCCGCCGCCGATTGAATGACCGACCCTTAAAGCTATCTCTTGTTCTGAGTTGACAGGTCTCGAGCTGGTCGCGAACCTCAGGTTCGCAATAGAGCACGCCAGCCAGGCGGTGGATCCCAATGTCCCTTCCCGCAGATATAGATCCCAATGACCTCAGCCAGACTGGCTGGGGGGTGATCTTCGTTGAAGAGGAAGCCGATGAAATGCGGCAACGCCTCCGTCGGCTGCTGGAGAGGCGAAAAGCGCAAGCGGGCACAGTCTACCGAGAGTTGACATATCGGAAGATTGAGTCGGCCCGACGCTTCCTTTCACGTCATGGTGAGGTTCCAGGGGCTATTGACCCAGGCAAGGTTCCGTACTACCTCTTGATAGTAGGCTCACCAAGAGATATTGCTTTTGATTTTCAGTACCACTTGAGTATCAGTCACGCTGTTGGACGGCTAACCTTCGATGATCTCGCAGCCTACGAGGCCTATGCTGAGAGTCTTGTCGCTGTCGAAGTAGATGGTTCCAATCTTCCCCGGCGTGCCTCAATGTTCTCGCCGGATCTATCTGGAGACAAAGCCATCCAGCGGCTGAAGAACCATTTTGTCGAACCCCTGACTTCGAACCTTAGAAACTATGCGGGCTGGGAGATTGATGTATGGAGTAGAGGCAGAGCCTTCAAAAAGAGCTTGGCCGAGCTCATCGGTGGCTCGAAGGCGCCTGCTTTGTTGATGATCGCTAGTCATGGTCGTAGGCTACGACCCCTTCATCCGCAGCAAGAGACATTGCAAGGCTCGGTTGCTTGTCAAGGTGAGGGGGGTGCCGGTTCCAAGGAGCATCCGACGTTACAGTTTTTCGCGCCGTCCGACCTTTCAGCGAAAGCCAGATGTAGTGGGCAGATCCTGTTCATGTTTTCTGACTTTGGCGCCGGCACTCCTGTCCTGGACAGTTTTCCTGACGAAGAGCCTAACAGGCTAGGCGAGCCTAGAGTGGTAGCCAAGAGAGCATTTGTCAGTAGGCTCGCTCAGCAGATCTTGGGAGCCGGCGCCATGGCGCTAGTCGGACGTGTCGATCGAGGTTGGACTGTCTCCTTCGAGTGGGAGGCAGAAGGCCAGCTAATCGAGGGAGGTCAGTATATTGAAGACGCGATCAAGCGGCTTCTTGATGGCATGAGACTTGGGCATGCGATGCGGCCCTTTTACCGCAGATACGCTGCATTGGCCGCGTCGCTTGCAGAACTGTTGGATCGTGCAAGACTGGGCGTAAAGGTCTCAAGTGAGATGCTGGGAAGTCAGTGGACGGCATTCAATGATGCTCGCAACTTTATTGTCTTGGGCGACCCTGCCACTTGCTTTCCCAGTAGAGCTTCGCGATCAGAAGATAGGTCACCTGATGCTAAGCAATCGGCGAGCAGCCCAGCAGCTGCTGATAATCACCTTCTCGAGAATAGGACAAGGAGCGGGCCGATTTACCTAACCGGTTCGACCTATCACTATGCACTGAGAGAGTCGGCAAGCATGGGGCTACAACTGGATCGATGGGTCAACAGAGTTCTCGGTGAGCATCGGGCAAAGCAGGAGGCTCGAGGCGTTGTCGCTGAGGAATGGTTTCGCAAAGTGTTGCGAGCCCATTCAGTGATTGATGAATTTAGCAGGATGCTCAAGTCAGTCGATGATGAGGAGGCTTTTCAGGTCTTCTTCAAGATGAATCCAGAGCTCTTGTATCCTGGTCATGTCCGGATCATTCCGAAAATGCCCCTCGGCAGTGAGTATGTGACTGATTTCGTAGTTGAAATTGAAAGCCGTGGTGCATCGGACTACGTTTTTGTCGAAATTGAGCGACCTGGCAAGCGGGTATTCGTCAAGGAAGGGCACTTCTCAGCGCCATTTACTCAAGCAAAGGATCAGTTGCTCGACTGGGAAGACTGGGTTAGAAGAAACATTGCGTACCTCAAACAAGAATTGCCAGATCTCCATTCGCCGAAGTTTCTCCTTGTTATGGGTAGAAGCCAGGGGCTCGATAGTAAGATGCGTAGGAAGCTTCAGGAAGAGTTCTCTGGGTCGAGCCGTGAGTTCCTGACCTATGATGATCTACTTACCCGGTACGAGAGACTGTACGAACAGTTTGCTCGCGAGTATGAAGAAATTGAAAGTAGTTGATACTCCGAGAACTTGTCGTCTCTTAGATAACGGCGAAGCGCTTGAATTGAGCACTCGTTCATTAGAGTCCGCGGGTCTTCGAAGTCTGGAGGGCGACGATCGCGCGCGTCACGGTCGGTAGGATCGAAGTGGCCGACGTCGAAACCGTGATCTCGCCCTTGGCAAACCAGATCCTGATCAGCAACGAGCCGCTGGAAGCGTTTGTCTTGACCGTTGACTGGCACGAACGGAGAGGCTGTTTGAGGCCAGGCGAGGAAGCTCCTTATTTCGCGCCCCGCTAAGGCCTGGTTTCTTGAGCCCCAAGGCTCTACGGAGACCGGGCAAGTCGCCCGCGGGTGCGGGCGACTGGTGCGGGCGACGAGGCAGCGGGCCTCGAGGCTCGCTCTAGAATTGTACGTAGACGCACTGGCAGCCGAGTGGCACCAGCCATAGCAGCTCGACTTCACCGCAGCGACCGTTGACGGCGTAACCCTTGGCGCCGAGCCAGCCTGCAACCGCGTCGACACCCGCGGCGATGACGGAGGTGGGGATGGTCAGACCGGCCTGTCCAGCGAGGTCCATCATGTCGCCCAGGGTCATGCCGCAGCGGTAGGGGCGGCAGCTGTCCCACTGGATCTTGACGCCGCGGCAGTACTTGTTTGGCCAGCTGATCACGAGCCGCCCGCCTCGACTGTTGGCTTCGGCATGCTGCTCGAAACCGATCATCGAGGTGCCGACCTCGGCGCCCACCTCGAGCGTCTGTCCATCGGCCTGTGTGACCGAGATCGTACCGGCGACGTTGGGGCCGCCGACCCTATGCTCGAAGGCGCACAGCTCGCGATACTTGGTCTCGTTGGTCACCACCTCGCTGACCTGCCAGGCGTAGATGCCGACCGGATCGTTCGCTTCCGGGTCGGAGGCCAGGACAGCACCGCCGATGAAGGTGTCGGGGTGCAGCTTGACCGGCCCAGCGAGCGACACCTTGGTGAAGTCAACGTATAGGGCGACACCATCGGCGACGTGGAATCCGAAGTCCTCTTCGGCATCGGTCGCCCAGTCGATAGTCACCTCGACTGCCGACTGGCTGAAGAATTCGTCCACTTCGGCGGCGCGGTCTGACTGTACCTCGGCACTGGCGCTACCGGCGATCAACATGAGGAAGGCAAGACAAACGGGTACGCGTCGAATTCGAAGGAACATCTCAAATCTCCTTGCTGGTTTGGGATAGAACGTCACAGACGGGTACCGCCGATCGCAAGCCCAGTGCCAGCATCCAGGAGCACAGCCAAATGTCTTTCAGCATTGAGCTTACGCACGCTCGCGAGCTGAGCCCGACGAGCTACCAAAGCAGGGAAGCGGGGAATCTGTCCCTGTCGCCCGGTGCTCTAGGGTTTGGCTCGAGACCCAGCGGCCGGATCACGAACCGACCTGGGCGACCTCGCCCGGTCTAAGGACCGGCAGCCGTAGCCGGTCCGGGCCAGCGATCCGTCACCTGCCATCCGAGCGCAGTGACCTCGGCCTTGAAGCGCTCCGAAGCGATTCCGGTGATGTAGAGGCGCCTCTCATCGGCCGTCTCGTCGGCGTAGATCGAAGCGTATTCCTGGGTGGCCTGGGCGACCCGTTCGGTCCAGAAGAGGGCTTCGGCGGTAGAGATGGCGACCAGATCACGGGCTCGGGTGCGGGCGACGGGCAGCACAGAACCCGGGAGAATCTCTGCAAGCAGCGTCGAGTCGCGGTGCATGCGAGCCAGCAGCACGGCGGTCGAGGTGAGTCCGCGGGCTCGCTGCCGAGTCTCGATGTCTATCGCTCTCGAGATCAGATGGCGCCGTCCGGCAACTCCCGGCATCTCGGCCAGCGCCTCGAGAAAGACGGTCTGTTCCGTGAGGGTCAGTCGGCTTTCCTCGAAGGCTCGCGCGGTGTCTCTGGAGAGTCCCGCGTTGACGATCTGCAGATGGTTCGCCCGCAGCAGGTCGTGAGGATTGAAATCCCACACCAGCTCCATCGTCTTGCGCAGCTCGCTCGAGCCGGGAATCGTAGGCAGGGTCACGAACTTCATCCCAAAGCTGGTGAGGCCATCGACTCGCGCAACGCTTGCGATCGCCCGGCGGAGCTTGACGTTGTCGGTCGAGGGATCGACGCCGAGCTCACGGTACCAGCGGCGTTCGGCGGAGGAGATGCGCAGATGATCCCGCAGCTCTTTGTGGGCGATCGTCTTCGCTTTTTCGATCAGCTCGTCCCTCCGTTCGCGGGTAAGAACAGCGTTTTTCTGATCGTCGTCGCGCTCGTCTTCCCGATCTTCATCACGATCCCGGGCCTTGCGCTTCGCACGCTCTTCGGCGACCGTTTCGGAGACATCGTGGTAAGCCTCCTGAACGCGATAGGTCGTTCGGCGGAACCAGCGACCGACGCCTTCGGGCACTCGCTTGAGGGTCTCGACGGGCTGATTCGTCGCGTCTTCGATCAGCTTCACCGGCGCCGTCACCGAGCGCTCCACCGCGTCCAAGAAAACCTCGGTCTTGGAGATCTCTTCGAGCCGTTCGAGCGCCGCGACCTCGCCGGCTCGAGCGGTGATCTGCGCCGCGCCGACGGCCTCCCACGAACCGAACCGGCTGGTGACCGTGTAGGTGTTGTTGACGCCGTCGTTCGTCGCTTCGGGAGCGACGCTCCAGCCGTGGCCCTGCATCAGGTCGTCGCGGAGGTAGTCCGCCGACCGCACGACCCCCGGCGTCTCGAAGCTCTCCTCGGCGCGCGCCGCAGGCGCTGCGACAAGGGCCATCACCATCCCCCACACGACAAGGCCTGACGCGCTGCATCTCATGAGTGAATTATAGCCATCTGGCCGAAAATCCTGCGCTGGAAGGCGATCGAGCCTCGATCCAGGTCCAAAGCACTTCCGAGGAAGGCGATTGAGCCTCGATCGGGGTCCTGGCATCGGTGACGAGGGCAAACGAGGGTCGTTTGGCCTCTGCTGCAGTGAAAAAGTGCTCAAACGAGGGTCGTTTGAAGAGAAGCTGACAGAGATAACGCGAGATCGAGGGTCGTTTGGCGTCGTCGGCGCTGCTTTGAACCCGAATCGAGCCTCGATCGCTATGCCGTGCGCTGCCTCGGACCCGGATCGAGCCGCGATCTGTTTGCCTGCGCTGCCTCAGACCCGGATCGACCCTCGATCGATGTGTGGTGAGATGCGTCGGGCCCGGATCGACCCTCGATTGGTCTCGCGGCCAGAGCCAGCGAGCTCGATCGACCCTCGTTTGACCCTCTCGCCGAGTGGGCCGAGCGCGATCGAGGGTCTTTCCCAAAGTTTCGCCGCTCGGCGGCCCGGTGCGAGCCGTGGCTAGGCCTTTACCGGGTCAGCGAGCTGCTACACTGGTTGGAGACGGGGCGTTCGCTCCGCCTGAATCCACTCAAGAATCTAACCGGGGAGATCTCGAATGTCGCGTAAGACGCTTGCCTTGACCCTCGCTTTCTCGCTTGTCGCCTCGTTCGCCGGGGCCGCCGACAGCCCGCGTTTCCGGGGCCCCAACAGTGACGGCATTTTCGCTGAGACCGGTCTGATGAAGTCGTGGCCGAAAGACGGCCCCAAGCGGCTTTGGATGGTCACGGGCCTGGGGGAGAGCTACGCCAGCGTCACGGTCGTGGACGGCAAGCTCTACACCACCGGCATGACCGAGCAGAAGGGCACAGCCTTCGCGTTCGACACCCAAGGTAAAGCGCTGTGGAAGACCGAGTATGGTGCTGAGCACAACGGCTCCGGCTACCCGGGCACGCGCACGACGCCGACGGTGGCAGGCGATCACCTCTATCTGCTGTCGTCGATGGGCAAGGCGGTGGCGCTTGAGGCCAAGACCGGTGCCAAGGCTTGGGAGGTGGATCTCTTCGGCCGCTTCAAGGGCGAGAATATCTATTTCGGCGTCTCGGAATCGCCGCTGGTGGTCGACGGCAAGGTGATCTACACGCCGGGTGGCAAAGGCGCGGCAGTCGTCGCCCTCGACGCCAAGACCGGCGACACGGTGTGGACCAGCAAGGGGTTGGACGATCCCGCGGCTTACTGTAACCCGGTGCTGTTCGACAACGGCAAGCACCGCCAGATCGTGACCCTGGTCTCCAAGCACCTGGTAGGCCTCGATCCCGCCACCGGCGAGGTGCTTTGGACGACTCCCAACGAGGCGACCTACGACATCCACTCGACGAGCCCGGCGATCGAAGGCAGCACGATCTACGTCTCCCACGGCTACGACCAGGGCGGCATGCTCTATGAGCTGGCGGCGGACGGCAAGTCGGTCAACCGCAAGTGGACCGAGGAGAAGCTCGACATCCACCACGGTGGCGCGGTGCGGGTCGACGGCCACATCTACGGTGCGGCGTCGAAGAAGACCTGGTACGTCCTGGACGCCGCAAACGGCGAGATCCTGGCGTCGATTCCGCGGCTTGGCAAGGGCGCGGTGGTTTATGCCGATGGCCTGCTCTACGGTTACACCGAAAGGGGCGAAGTCGTGCTGGTCGATCCCGATCCGAAGAACTTCAAGGTGATCAGCCGCTTCAAGGTCACCGAGGGATCGGGCCACCACTGGTCACACCCGGTGATCTCGCACGGCGTGCTCTATGTGCGCCACGGCGAAGTCTTGATGGCCTACGACGTCAAGCAATCGTCGTGAGCCCCAAGCTCTGAGCGATCCGCGGGTCGAGCTGTAAACAAGCTGTAAAACGTCTTTGTCATGCCCGCTCGTAAGCGCTCGAGCGCGAACCTACGGGTGAGCGCAGCGTAGGAAGCCGTATCGTTGAGTGCCCTACCCGTGCTCGCCCAAGGCCGACTCGACCGCCTAGAACGAGCGCGCCATCCATGAAATGAATCAAGGAGCATGAACTTGAACAAGACGATCACGAGCCTCGCCTTGTGCTGCTCGTTGTTGAGCCTGGCGATCGCCGTCCCGGGCTCGGCAGCGCCTGGAACGAAGAGCGACTGGCCGCAGTGGAGCGGTCCCGATCACAACCTCACCTCGCTGGGAAACGGACTCTTCGATCGTGAGAGCTTTGGGCTCGAGACCGTCTGGAAGCGCCCCCTCGGCTCGGCCTACTCGGGCATCTCGATCGTCGGTGATCGCGTCGTCACCGGTTTCTCGGACGGCGAGGCGGACTTCTTGATCTCGCTCGACGCCGCCACCGGTGAGGAGCAGTGGCGCTACCGGATCTCGGACACCTACAAGGGGCATGACGGCTCGGACGACGGCCCGCTGGCTTCTCCGATGATCGCCGACGGCAAGGTCTACGGTCTCGGCGCCTGGGGCCATCTCTTCGCCCTCGAGCTGGCGAACGGTAAGGAGCTGTGGACGCACCAGGTGGTGGAGAAGTTCGGCGCCCGCAAGCCGGAGTACGGCTTCACCACCACGCCGACGGTGGTTGGCAAGCTGCTGGTGGTCGAGACCGGCGGTGACGAGGGGCGTTCGATCTCGGCTTTCGATCGGGCTAGCGGCGAGCTGCGCTGGTCGACCGGTGACGACATGGTGGGCTACCAGTCGCCGATCGCGATCTCGGTAGGCGGTGAAGAGCAGATCCTGGCGGTCACCAACGACCACATGATGGGGCTGGACCCGGCGACCGGCAAGGTGCTGTGGCAGCGCGCCGAAGGCGACGGCCACGACGGCTTCTCGCAGCCCGTGCCGGTGGGTGAGAACGGCGTCTTGCTGACCCACTGGCCCGAAGCCGCGCTGTTCAAGATCAGCAGGGCTGGCGGGGAGTATCAGGTCGAAGAAGCCTGGCGCTCGCCGGCTCTGCGCGGCAACTACGCGATTCCGATTCCCTACGAGGGCCACCTCTATGGCTTCAGCGGCCGCTTCCTGACCTGCGTCGACGCCGCCACCGGCGAGACGGTGTGGAAGTCGCGGCCGCCGGGCGGTGGCAACCTGGTGCTGGTCGACGGTCACCTGGTGATTCAGGCGCCGAGCGGTGAGCTGGTGGTTGCGGAGGCGACGCCCGAAGGCTACAACGAGAAGGCGCGGGTGCAAGCCCTGGATCGTGGCTACTACACGCGTCCGAGCTTCGCTGGCGGCCGCTTCTTCGTGCGCAACTTGACCGATATCGCAGCGGTTGGAGTCATCGATCAGGCGCCGGCCGCCGAGGCCGCGACCGAGAGTGCGCAGGCACAGCCCGAGCTGCGTGGCGCGATCGCGAAACTGGCCAAGCAGGTGGCAGCGGCCGACGACAAGCCGGCCGTGATCGACGCCTTCATGGCCAAGCACTCCGAAGTGCCGATCCTGGATGGCGATAACGTGCATTTCGTCTACCGCGGCGAGGTCGCCGATCTGGCGCTGGTCAGCAACCTCTTCCAGGACGGCCGGGGCGATCAGCCGATGCACCGCCTCGAGGGCACGAATTTCTACTACTACACCGTCCCCCTGCCCAAAGCCGCGCACTTCACCTATCAGTTCACGATCTTTGACGAGCGCATCAACGATCCCCTCAATCCGAGCACCATCGGCCCGGAAGGTCGTGAGCAATCGCAGCTGGTCACCTCCGGCTGGCAGGCGTCGGCGGACCTGGCGGAGCCCAAGGGACCGCGCGGCACGATCGAGAAGATGCCCTGGAACAGCGAGCTGCTGGGGCGTGAGCGTGAGGTTCAGGTCTATCTGCCGCCCGGTTACGCCGACAGCGACGCGCGCTATCCGGTGGTGGTCTACAGCCATGGCGATCAGGCGCTGCTCTATGGCGCGATCGACCACACCCTCGACAACCTGGTCGGCTCCGAGATCACGCCGGTGATCGTCGCGCTCGTGCCGCGCGCCGATTGGTCCGAGTTCAGCGGCTCGGCGACCGGCGACTATGTCGCAGCCCTAGCCAAAGAGCTGATTCCGGCCCTGGACGGCAAGTACCGCACGTTGACCCAAGCCAAGGCACGTGCGGTCATGGGCGTGGGCAGCGCCGGCTTTGCCTCGGTCTATGCCGCCTTCGACCGTCCCAAGGTCTTCGGCAAGGTGGCCGCGCAGTCGTTCTACCGCGGCGAGATGCATGACGAGCTGGTGGCGATGATCGACGCGGCGAAATCGAGCGACACGCAAGTCGTCCTGCACTTCAGCAGCCACGACTACAAGGATCCGAACCGCGACTTCGACGCCCGCCGCGACAACAAGGAGCTGGTGGCGCAGCTCGAAGGCAAGGGCTTCGAGCCGTCGGTGATCGATGTCGATGACGGCGCCGGCTGGGGCATGTGGCGCAACCGCACCGGCGCGATCCTGGCGCAGCTGTTTCCGGCGCGCTGATCAGTCGGTGATTTTGAGCGCCACTACCGTGCGGTCGTCCGAAGGCTGACGCCCGGCGCCGAGGTGGCGAGTACTGGCGGCGAGCAGGCCATCGGCTATCGCGCATGCCGGCCGATCGTGGAGCGCTCGCAGGGTCTCCTGCACCCGCTCGCTGCCGAACAGCTCGCCGTCCGGGCTCACCCCTTCGTCGATACCGTCGGTGGTGAACACGACCACGTCATCGGGTTGCAGCGAGATCTCTAGGTGCCGGTAGGTGGCAGCCGCCATGGCGCCGACCGGCACGCCGTTGACTTCGATCTCGGTCACCCGTCCGTCGCGAATCAGCAGCGGGTAGGGGAGGCCGGCGTTGGCGATCGTCAGCCGTCGCTGCGGGTGGTCGTAGACCGCAAAGGTGACCGCCAGAAAGCGCTTGTCGGCTTCGAGCTGAGAGAGCTCCTCGTTGAGGTAGGTGAGAACGCAAGACGGATCGCAGCGGTTCTCCGCCATGTAGCCGCGCAGCATCCCGACCGCCAGCGAGCCGTAGAGCGCGGCGCTGGTGCCCTTGCCGGCGACATCGCCGACGGCGATCGCGGTGCGACCTTCGCCATAGCCCAAGAAGTCGTAGAGATCGCCGCCGAGATGGCGCGCCGGGCAGTAGGTTACGGCGGTTTGCAGACCGGGAAACCATGGCGTGGCGCGGGGCAGCAGAAAGCGCTGCATCTCTCGCGCGGTGCGCAGCTCAGTAGCCATCTGGCGCTCGTCTTCGCGCACCCGCTCATACAGCGCGGCGTTCTCGAGCGCGATGGCGATGCTCGAGGCGAGCGTGCTCAGCAGGCGCTCGTTCTCTTCGCTGAACGCCGATTCCCGGTAGCTCTCGACGTCGAGCACGCCGATCACGCGGTCCTGGATCATCAGCGGCAGGGCGAGCTCGGAGCGCACATCGTCATCGCCGCAGTTGATGTAGCGCGGATCTCGTCGCACGTCGTCCACGCGCACCGGGCGCCGCGAGGCCATGGCGGCGCCGACCACGCCTTCGCCCGCGGCGACGCTGAACTTCTCGCTCTGGCAGCCACCCCAGCGTACCGAGTGGGTCGCCTCGAGCCGCTGGCTGTCTTCGTTCCACAGCAGAACGCTGAACAGGTGATAGTCGATGAGCTGCTTGGCGCGCTGCGCCACCCGTTCGAGCAGCTCCTCGCGATCGAGGATCGCGACCAGCTCGCGGCTGACTTCATGCAGCAGCTCGAGCTTGCGGGCCTGCTCCGCGAGCGACGTACTCGCCTCGGGAGAAGACTCGGCGCTCGCCGCGACCCCATTGGAGTCGCTTGGTACTGGTCTGCTGGGTACAGGTCTGTCGGGTGCAGGTCTGTCAGGGGTAGAGTCGAGGAGAGCAGAATCGCGCATGGTGTAGTCCAGCTCGGAAGTGTATCGCGCGGGCCGTTGAACCCGGTCAACCCGAACAACCCGCGAGCCCCAGCTTAAATTCCGCGGGCTCTACCTTGTCGGTCGCGGTAGCGGAGTGATGGCTTGTGACCGTTGCGCAGGGCGTTACCATTATCGAACCATTCACTGTATCGTTTGAACCGCCCTGCCAGCACAAGCCCAAGTGCTCGAGTCACGGACCTTGGAGAATCGCGCTCGAGGATCCCATGTCAGCCTCCCATCTCGCCATCTCTGAAGCGGGTCGCGGTGAAGCCGCCATCAAGACCCTGCTGGTGACCGATCTGGTCGACAGCACGCGCATGGTCGCCGAGCTGGGCGATGTCCAGGCGTCGCGAGTGGCGATCCGCCACGATCGCGAGGCGCGGGATCTCGCGCGTCGCTTCAACGGCTTGGAGATCGACAAGGCCGATGGGTTCCTACTGCTGTTCGATCGTCCGATCGACGCCGTCGGTTACGCGCTGACGTACCATCGAATGCTGGCGAGCCTGTCACAAGAGCTCGGCGTCTACCTACAGGCTCGGGCCGGCATCCACCTCGGCGAGGTCATGCTGCACCAGAACGCCGCGGGCGACGTGGCGCGCGGCGCCAAGCCGATTGAAGTCGAAGGCATCGCCAAGCCGACGACCGCCCGCATCATGTCGCTGGCGGTCGGCCATCAAACGCTGCTGACGCGAGCCGCCTTCGACCTGGCGCGCCGCTCGGCGGTCGGCACCGTGCTCCAGGCGGGGCCGGTCTCCTGGCAGGCCCATGGCCTCTACCGCTTCAAGGGCGTCGACGAGCCGCTCGAGATCTTCGAGGTTGGCGCCGTCGGCGCAGCACCGCTGTCGATGCCGCAGGATACCGAGAAAGCGCATCGCATCTTGGCCGGCGCGCATGAGCCGATCCTGGGCTGGCGTCCGGCTCCCGATCAGCCGGTTTCGCAGCGCCCCAACTGGATTCTGAACGAGCGCATCGGCAGCGGTGGCTTCGGTGAGGTGTGGCTGGCCACGCAGCAGAAGACCGGCGAGCAGCGGGTCTTCAAGTTTTGCCTCGAAGCCAATCGGCTGCGTTCGCTGCAGCGCGAGGTGACGCTCTTTCGGTTGCTCAAAGAGACCCTCGGCCATCGCGATGACATTGCGCGGGTGCTCGACTGGAACTTCGAGCAGGCCCCCTACTTCCTGGAGCTGGAGTACACCGAAGGCGGCAACCTCCAGCAGTGGGCCGAAGAGCAGGGCGGCATTAGCGCCGTACCGATGGCGGTGCGCCTGGAGCTCGTCGCCCAGGCAGCGGAGGCGCTGGCGGCGGCACACTCGGTGGGCGTCCTGCACAAGGACATCAAGCCGACCAATATCCTGGTGACGGAGGGCCGTGATGGGCGGCCGAGGGTGCGGCTGACCGACTTCGGCATCGGCCGGGTCGACGACCGGGTGCTCGCCGAGCACGGAATCACTCAGCTCGGAATGACCGAGGTCCTCGGCTCGGACGACATGGACGCCGTCACCGGCACGTTCGCCTACATGGCGCCGGAAGTCTTCGAGGGCAAGGCCGCCACCATCCAGGCCGACATCTATGCTCTCGGCATCATCCTCTATCAGATGGTGGCGGGAAACTTCTCCCATCCCTTGGCTGAGGGTTGGCGCCGTGACGTCACCGACGAGATTCTGGCCGACGACATCGAGAAGATCGTCGACGGCACGCCGGAGCGGCGGCCGTCCAGCGCCTCGGAGGTGGCCGATCGCCTGCACCGTCTCGAACAGCGGCGGGCCGAGGTGGAGAAGCGGCGGGCGCAAGACAAAGCGTATCGGCGTCGCAAGCTGATCGCAGGTGTCGGCGGCGTGGCGACGCTGTTTCTGCTGGTGGTCTCCGTCCTGGCGGTGCAAGCCACCCAGGCCCGGCGAGAGGCTGACCTGCGTCGCGACCAGGCGGAGGATCTCATCGAGTTCATGCTGGGCGACTTGCGCCGCAAGCTGACGCCGATCGGTCGACTCGACATCCTGAGTGAGATCGGTGACAAGGCGCTCGAGTACTTTGCTGCCGTGCCCCATGACGACCTGACCGACGAAGAGCTTCTCCGCAATTCCCAGGCGATGGAGCAGATCGGACGTGTCCGTCACAAGGAAGGTAATTCTCGAGCCGCCATGGAGGCATTCCAGCGTTCTTTGAACCTGGCCCGCCAGCTCACCGAGCGCGATCCGAGCCGTGTGGAGTGGCAGGAAGGTCTCGCCCGTCGTCACTTCTGGATCGGCAGGATCCTGTGGGATCAGCGCGAGCTGGGAGGAGCTCTGGAACAGTTTCAGACTCAGCTCGCGATCAATCAGAGGTTGGCGGAAAGCAGCCCCGAAGATCTCGAGCTGCAGCTGGACGTCGCATTCGCCAACACCAACATTGGTTTCATCCAGCAGGAGCGCGGCGACCTTCGGGGTGCTTTGGAGGCCTTCCGTTCCGGTATCGAGGTCAAGCGCTTGGCTGCCGAGCAGGATCCTGGAGACACGCGTCGGCAGCTGAGTCTGGCGAAGAACTACAACTTCGTCGGCTGGGTGCTCGTACAGCTTGGTGATCTGCCCGGCGCCCTCGACGACTTCTATCGGGATCAGGCGATCGCGCTGCAGCTCGTCGCCAGCGATCCCGCCAACACTTTGGCCCAGGAACAGCTGGCTCACAGTCATAATTACGTAGGGCGGGCGCTCTTGTCGCAGGGCGACTTGGACGGCGCGCGGGAGCAGTTCCTGGCCCATCTCGAGATTGCGCAGGCGCTTGTCGAGATCGAGCCTGCTCGCACCGGTTGGCAGCGTCATCTCGCGATTTCTCATTTCTGGGTTGGCAACGACTTTCTCGCCCGCGGAAAGTGGGAGGCTGCCCTGCAGCACGCCCGGGAGGCGGAAGCCATCCTCGCGCATTTGGTCACGGTAGACGACGCCACACTAGGATGGCAGCGCGATCTGGCGATGGCTCATATCGGTGTCGGCAAGGTGCTGGTAGCGGCGTCGCGGACCGATGGAGCGCTCGACCAGGCCGAGGCCGCACGCCTTCGCCTGCAGCCCCTGGTCGCAAAGAATCCTCAGGATCGCCGGAGCCAGCGCTGGCTCAGCGAGAGCTTCGCCTTGGAGGCGAGTGCCTTGAGCTCGAAGAACGAGACCGAGCCTGCCCGGGCGGCTTGGCAGCGGGCGGCGGAGATCCTCGAGCCGTTCGCGCGGGACGCGATGGATCCCGATTTTGTCGAGCCGTGGGCCAAGATACTCTCCGAGCTCGGCCGGGTGGAGGAGGCCGACTCCGCTGGCCACAAGCTCGCAGGGATCCGTCGCGGCGCGGCGTCCGATCTGGACTGATTCTTCGTGTAGTATCCCGGAGCTCACCGGGGGAGATGAATCTCGACAGGAGGTCAGCGCATGTCAGATCAAAACGAGCGAGAGATTCCCATTTTGTTGAAGGGGGGATGTGCCCAACCGCTTACGAGTATCGGAAAGGCGTCCGGGACTCTGAGATTCCAGTTCGACCCTCCTGGAGGAGGCATCGTAAAGGACATCGAAGGGCTCGATGAGGCGCCCTTCTCGAACAAGCGATCGTCCGACAAGGAATTCTTGGTGGACTATGCCGGCTTTGTGACGGATCGAAGGTGGACCTACCTGCCGGTCACCTCGCCCATCTGCGAGAAGGAAGAGGGAGACGATGAAGATCCGGAGCTGACCAACGAGCCGCAGCTCTGATGAGCCCTGGCAGGTTCATGAAAAAGGCCGGCGCGAGCGCCGGCCTTTTTCGTTCCGCGAGCGGCCGCTAGAAGCGGAAGCTGATCTGGCCGGAGACCTTGCGGGCGATGATGTCGCCGAAGATATGCTGCAGGATCTCCTCGTCGAAGATGTTGGTGCCGATGACCGAGAGCGTCACCTGGTCGTTCCTGAGCCGCACGCCGACCGATAGGTTGGTCATGGTGTAGCTGTCGGTGATGCCGTGGAAGCGGGCGTCGAGGACGTCGGTCCAGCGGGCCTCATCGACGTAGTTGACGTTGAGGTCGGAGAAGAAACG
Organism: Acidobacteriota bacterium; assembly: GCA_039030415.1. Classification (GTDB taxonomy): domain Bacteria; phylum Acidobacteriota; class Thermoanaerobaculia; order Multivoradales; family J023; genus JAAELT01. Next base: position 4,879 of record JBCCEE010000038.1, on the reverse strand, counting down.
CTCGCCGTTGTAGGCCAGCGAGAGGTTCAAACGGTTCTCCGGCGGCGAGTTGATCTCCAGCGGGTCGATGCCGGTCGCCTCGGGCTCTTCCTGGAACGAGTAGTTGAAGCCGAAGCGCCACGCGTTGCTGGGCCGGTAGTCCAGCGAAAACTCGAAGCCCTCGTTGATCTGCTCGCCGATGTTGCGGTACGTGAAGAGCGACGGGAAGGTGTCGGCGGGGACGGTCTCGATCAGGCCGAACGGCGTCGGGATCAGCGGCGGAATCGGCCAGCCCGGCGGCGGGTTGAACGAGTCGTAGTTCTCGGCGGTGAAGAAGTCGACGCCGTCGGTCAGCTCGTTGCGGTAGACCGCGACGGTGACCGTCGTCTTGTTGTTGTTGAAGGTGCCGACGTAGCCGATCTCGTAGGCCTGGAGGCTCTCTTCGACCAGGTTCGGATTGCCGGCGGTGACGGTCGGGAAGGCGAACAGGCTGGGGGCGGGCAGAAACGGCGGGATCGGCGGCAAGACCACCTGATTGACGATGTCGATGTCGAGGAAGTTCTCGATCACCGAAGCCGCCCGGAAGGCCTCGTTGTAGGAGATGCGAAAATTGTGATTTGGCGTCGGCGCGAACATCAGGCTGGTGCGGGGCGAGACCACCGAGCCGATGGTGTCGATGTCGTCGAAGCGTGCGCCCACCAGCCAACGAACCTTGTCGCTGAGTGAGATCTCGTCCTGGATGAAGGCGCCGTACTCTTCGCGCTCTTCACCCTGCGGTGCGATCGTCAGGTCGAAGTCGGTGGTGCGGGCGGTCGCGCCGTAGGTGAGGACGTGGCGATCACCGCCCAAAACATGGGTGTTCGAGAAGTCGATGTTGTAGGTCTGGCTCTCGAAGCCCAGCAGCAGGGGTTGACCGTCGGTGCCGACCGTCAGCAGGTTGTTGGCTTCGCCGTCGAGCAGGTTGGCGAAGAAATTGACGTTCAGCGCTTTTTTGGCGTAGCTGACTTTGAAGTAGGTCAGATTCGAGCTCGAGTCGACGTCGAACGGGCCGATACCCGAATGGACGATGCCGTCGGTGCCGGCAAAGCCACCGGAGAACGACCAGGTGGTGTCGAGGTTCTGGTTGTAGTCCACCCGCAGATCGAGCTTGGGCTGTTCGGTGCCTTCGTTCGAGAAGTCGGGATACGGCGTACCCGGTGGGTTGGTGGTCTCGGTGCCCCTGATGACGCCGGTTGGGCGGTCATAGGGGTCCTGCTCGAAGTAGCTGGCGGAGACCTTGAAGCCGACCTTCTCGCCGGCGGCGGCGTGCGACACGCTGCCGTGCAGGGTGGAGAACTCTCCGGCTCCCAACTGGACGCTGGTGCCGGCCGCTTCCCACGGCGATTTGGTGATCAGGTTGATGACGCCGCCCAGGGCGTTGGCTCCCCACACCGCGCTGCCCGGCCCGCGCACCACTTCGACCTGAGCGATCTCGTTGAAATTGAGCGGCAGCAGATCCCACATCACGAAGCCGAAGAAATCGAGATAGACCGTGCGGCCGTCGAGCAGCACGAGCTGATCGGTCGACAGGCTTCCGCTCGCCTTGCGGGTGTTGATCTGAACGTCGCGGGCGCTGATCTGGGTGACGTTGAGCCCGGGTACGTTGCGCAGCACGTCGCCATAGTCGTCCGCTGGCACGGTCGCCAGCTCTTCGGCGCTGATCACCGTCATCGCCACCGGCACCTCCTGCAGGCGCTGCTCGGTGCGCGACGCCGTGACGACGATTACGTCCTCGACCTCGGCTTCCGGCTCGGCGGCTTCATCCGTGTCTTGCGCGACCACCGCGCCACTGCTCAACACCAGGGCCAGTCCTCCCAGCCCGTAACCGAAAAGTTTGCTCAGGCGAGCCATCGCAATTCTCCTTGGGTCAGCGGTGGCCACGCAGCTCGTTCCCATCCATATGACGGTGATCGATGGTCAGCGCGCTTTGGCTACCAGGTTCGCATTCCGCGCTTCAGATTGATGCTATGAGACCAAAGAGTTTAGCACAGGCCAAGGGGGGCACAGTCCGGCTCGAGTCGAGCGTTTTTGTGACCTGTTTGGAGGTCTCTTAGAGGTCCCTGGGAGGTGTCCACCAGAGAGGACGCCGCGACTCGCGGTCGAGCTCGATTCTCAGGCATGGTGGGCTCGAGATGCCGAAGAATCAACCTTTTCAGGGTGGCACGACGCTTGCTGAATGGTCGGGCATGCCACGCTGAAGGTGGCCCATCATCGTGCTGATAACGAGTCGCGAGACTCGACACCAAGGAGCGAACCCATGAATACCCATAAGAGTATTTTTCGATTGACGAGCTGGCTGGCTTGCTTTCTCCTGGCGGTGCCGGCTATCGCCCAGAATCCGGCTGAGCAAGGACCCGGCTTTGGCGAGATCGTCGATGTCCGCGTGATCAACCTGGAAGTCGTCGTCACCGACCGCGGTGAGCGGGTCCACGGTTTGGAGCTCGACGACTTCGAGCTGTTGGTCGACGGTGAAACGGTACCGGTCGAATACTTCACCGAAGTCCGTGAAGGCTGGGCGGTGGAAGGTGACCAGCCCGCGGACGCCTTTGCGGTACCGGCGCTCGAGCCCGGCGAAGCCGTCGGCACCAAGTACCTGGTTTTCATCGACGATTTCTTCGCTATCCCGTCCTATCGCGATCGGGTCCTCGAGCAGCTCGCTGAGCAGCTGCCGCTGCTGGGGGCGGATGATCGCATGGCGATCGTCGCGTTCGATGGCCAGGAGGTCGAGATGTTGACCAGCTGGACCCGTTCGCTGGCCGAGCTCGGCTCGGCGCTCGACAAGGCCACCAAGCGTCGCGCCTACGGCCTGCAGCGGATCTCCGAGCAGCGGCAGTTCGATACCACCGAGCGCTTCCGCGGTCGCAGCTTTCGCGGCAGCCGCTTCGCCTCCACGGCTTTCCTCGGTCGCCGCAGCGGCCTGCTGACCCTGGATGAGCTCGAGCGGCAGCGCGTCCACGAGGTGGCGGGGCAGGTCGAGCAGGTAGCCGATGCGGCGACCTCGGCGCTGCGCGCCTTCGCCCGGCCCGGGGGACGCAAGGTCATGCTGTTGCTCTCCGGCGGCTGGCCATCATCGATCTCGAGCTGGGTCGCCGGCACCTTCGAGCCCGTCTTGGATGACGGCCTCAACGCCTGGCGTCCCTTCGAGCCGCTGTCCGAGACCGCCAACCGATTGGGCTACACGCTCTATCCGGTGGATCTCAACGGCGTCGAGACCAACGGTTTGGGTAGCGCGGAGCTCGGTGGCCTGTTCGAGTCCAGGGTGCTGACTGAGCGGAGCGCCAACCGTGAGCAGCTGGAAGAAGACAGCCTGACGGACATCGCGGCGGCCACCGGCGGCCGGGCGCTGCTCGACGGCGCTCGCCTGACGGCGCTCGAGCGGGTGGTGGAAGATACCCGTTCCTACTACTGGCTGGGCTTCGCGCCGGATTGGAAGATGGACGACGCCAGCCGCGACATCGAGGTCAAGGTCGCCGGCAAGCGCTACAAGGTGCGGGCACGCGAGGGCTTCTCGGATCTTTCACGGCAGAGCGAGGTCACCATGATGGTCGAGAGCGCGCAGCTCTTCGATCTGCCGCTGCTCGGCGAGCAGTCGCTGGCCGTGAGCTTCGGCGAGCCGACCGGCGTCGGCTTCCGCAAGGTGCTGCTGCCGGTGCGTCTCGAAGTACCCACCGAAGCCATCACCCTGCTCGGGATCGGTGACAAAGCCGGCGCCGAGCTCGAGATTCGCGTAGCGGCCACCGACGACAGCGGCGATCGCTCCGACATCTCGGTGGTCCCGGTGGTCCTCAGTGGCGATGCTACCGCCGGCCAGATTGCGGTGCTCGAGACCCAGCTCAAGCTACGTCGCCAGCCCCACCGTCTGCTGATCTCCCTTTACGACCCGACCTCGGGCAACATGTTCTCGAAGCGAGTCGAAGTCACTCTGTAGTCCTCTGATCGTCTGATCCTCGTTGGGGAGGTTTGAGGCGATGGCCCCGGCGGAATGCCGCTGGGGCCATCGGTCTTTTCGATGACGTCGAAACCGGGAGCGGTGGCAGAGCGCTGTTGAGGCTCGACAGCGTTTGTACAAGCGGCCGTTGATCGAACGTGCCCTGAGCACGAGTGAGACAATAGGGCGATGCGAGTACTCGCTCTCGAACCGTACTATGGCGGCAGCCACCGTGCCTTCCTCGACGCCTGGATCGCTGGCAGTCGTCACGATTGGACGCTGCTGACGCTGCCGCCGTTCCACTGGAAGTGGCGGATGCGTCACGGCGCGGTGACCCTTGCTCAGGAGGTGGCTCGCAGGGCGGAGGCGGGGGAGCACTGGGACGTCGTGTTCTGCTCGGACATGCTGGACCTGGCGACGTTTCGAGGCCTGGCTCCGCCAGCGGTCCATCGGCTGCCGGCGGTGGCCTACTTCCACGAGAACCAGCTGACCTACCCGGTTCAGGTCGAGAAGGAGCGTGACTTCCACTTCGCCCTGACCAATCTCACGACGGCGCTGGCCGCTCGCGAGGTGTGGCTCAACTCGGCGTTTCACCGCGACGAGTGGCTGACCGCGCTGCCCAAGCTGTTGCGCCGCATGCCGGATTACCAGCCGCTCGACGCGGTAGAGCAGGTGCGGGCGCGGGCCCACGTCTACCCGCAGGGTATCGGTGAGCTCGCGCCGCGCGGTCCGCGCGAAGCCGGGCCGATGCGTCTGCTGTGGGCGGCTCGCTGGGAGTTCGACAAGGCGCCGGAAGACTTCTTTGCCGCCCTCGAGCTCCTCGAGGAACGCGGCGTCGCGTTTCGCGTCGATGTGCTCGGCGAGAGCTTTCGGCAGGTGCCGGAGGTGTTTGCCGTCGCTCGTGAACGGTTTGCTGAGGAGATCGGTCGCTGG
>JBCCEE010000037.1:0-33402 GCA_039030415.1 Acidobacteriota bacterium | reverse complement strand
GCCAGGTGTGGTGACGGTACCGTTGGTGCAGGCGCCGTTGAGCCCCGTGTTCCAGCGGTAGCGCACCTCTTCGAAGCCCGAGTGGTTCGAGAGCCGCACGGCGACGATCTCGGCCGCCGATACCGCTGGCGGGGCCAACGTCAACTCGGGCTTCGAAGAGGTGCGCTACCGCTGGAACACGGGGCTCAACGGCGCCTGCACCAACGGTACCGTCACCACACCTGGCGCTACGCTCAACGCGCCCGCGGGCGACAACGTGCTCTACCTCTGCGCCAAGGACAAGACGGGTCGCGTCGGCACCTGGAATGGCCAGTACCGCGTCGACACCGGTCCACCGACCCAGCCCGGACCGACCACCGTCGCCTGCGCTTACGCCCCAACCGGCGAATGCTGGGTGACCGGTGACTTCACCGCCAGCGTCACTCCTGCCACGGATCCCGCAGGCGTCGACGGCTACCAGATCTGCCGCAGCCAGGATTCTCCGGGCGGCTGGGCCGGCTGCAACGTCAACCTCGACCTCGACGGCGGCACGTCGATTCTCGTCAGCGGTAGTCACTTGGCTTCCCCAGGCTTCCGCCGCGCCTACTACTTCCGCGCCAAGGACAACACCGGCGCCTGGGGACCGTGGAACACGCCGCGCTACGTCCGGGTCGATCGTAACAACCCCACGGTGAGTGCGACCAACGCTTCACCCGAGTGGTTCGAGAGCCGTACCGCGACCCTCTCAGCAGCTGATACGGCCGGCGGCGCCGGCGCCAACTCGGGCTTCGCAGAGCTGCGCTACCGCTGGAATACGCCGCTCAACGGCGCCTGCACCAACGGCACCATCACCCAGGTCGGCGCTACCCTGACGGTGCCCGAGGGCGACAACACCCTCTACCTGTGCGCCCGCGACAACACCGGCCGGGTCGGCACCTGGAACGGCACCTACCGGGTCGATTCAGGGCCACCGACGGCGCCAGGTCCGACCACCGTCAACTGCGCCCTCACCGCCCCCGGCGAGTGTTGGGTGACCGGTAACTTCGTCGCCAGCGTCACACCCGCCAACGACGGCGGCTCCGGTGTCGACGGCTATCAGATCTGCCGCAGCCAAGATTCTGAAGGCGGCTGGGCCGGTTGCAACGTCAACCTCAGCCTCAACGGCGGCACGTCGATCACCGTCTCCGGCAGCCATCTGCCGAGCGACGGCTTCCGCCGCGCCTACTATTTCCGCGCCAAGGACAACAACGGCAACTGGGGGCCGTGGAATACGCCACGCTACGTGCGCATCGACCGGTACTCGCCGGCGGTCAGCGCCACCAACGCGTCTTCGGACTGGTTCCAGAGCCGGACCGCGACCCTCAGTGCCAACGACTCGGTCGGCGGCGCCAGCGTCAACACCGGTCTGGCAGAGGTCCGCTACCGCTGGAATGCAGCGCTCAACGCCGGTTGCACCAATGGCACCGTGACCTCTTCCGGCGCAACCCTCACGGCGCCCGAGGGCGACAACACGCTCTACCTGTGCGCTCGCGACAACGCCGGCCGAGTCGGCACCTGGAACGGCCAGTATCGGGTCGACAACACGGCTCCGAGCCGCGACTCGATCACCGTGTCCTCGAATGTCTGGTCGATCAACGACGGCAGCACCTACGACATCGTCGCCAAGGCATCGGACGCCGGCAGCGGCGTGCGCGAGCTGCGAGCCTTGATCAACCTGCAGGGCAGCAACACCGCCAATCAGCGCGGCAACTTCTCATGGCGCGACCAGTCGCTGGGCTACCAGTGGTCCGCTGACCAGGTGCCCTGCGACGGTGGCGGCTTTGCCTCCAAGCATCCCACCAACTTCAACCCGAGCACCATCACGCTGGTGGGCTGCTCGACCTCGTTGGCCGGTGGCCAGCGGACCGTGACCCTCACCGTCAAGCCCAACTCGACGTTTGGCGAATTCGGGCCGATCAATGACATCTCGCTGTGGACTCGCGATTTCGAGCTCAACGCCTTGGGCTGGCTGAACTTCGACCTCAACTTCAGCTCATTCGTCAACACCACGCCGCCGCGGCTGGTGGTCTCCAGCCCGCCGGGCGGACCGCTGCCGCAGCACGGTGAAGTGGATTGGGGCGACGTCGAGCCGGGTAGCGGGACCAACAACGAGATCACCAAGCCCATCCGGGTCGAGAATGGTGCTGCCACCGGTGGCTCCAACCTGCTGCTCGAAGGCTCACCGTCCAACGTCCAGGTGGTGAACACCCAGGGCAACGCGTTCTCGTGGTCCGGTACGCTGGATTCCCCGCTCGCCCCCGGCCAGCAGGACGAATTCGAGGTGCACATGGACACTTCGCAGGCCGGTACCTTCAAGGCCCAGCTAAGGATCTGGCACAACGACTTCGTCAGGCCGGTGCCGCTGCGCATCGAGCTCGAAGGCACCGTCGTCGCGCCGGAGCCGGTGGTCGACCGGGTCGACCGTTCGCCGGTACGGCACGGGCAACAGAAGATCATCATCGTACACGGTCACAACTTCCATGGTGCTTCCGTCCATATCGGTACCGAAGCGCCGGAAGACGGGGATCCGCCACCGAACCGGGTCTACCCGACCGCCGAGCTGGTGACGATCAACTCCGCCGGCACCCGACTGGAGGCGCGCATCAACGCTACCGCTCCGGGCGTCGACGGCTTCTACAACCTCGGCATCGAGACGTCGGGCGGATCGGCGGGCGCTCAGTTCCGCGTCGTACCGCCAGAGCCTGTCGTCGACATGTTCACGCCGTCGCAGACCGTGCAGGGCAGCGTCCACGTGCTGACTCTCAACGGCGTCAACCTGCAGGGAGCCAACGTGGTGCCGATGAACCCGGCGGTCAAGGTCCTAGACCTCGACAACAGCGACGACGCTAGCCTCATGGGCCTGCTCTACGTCGAGAGCGGCGGACCGGTCGGACCCACTGAGATCATGATCGAAGGTCTAGGCGGCGACACCCAGCTGCCGATCACCATCGTGCCTGACATCAGCAAAACGACCGTACCGACCAAGACGATGGACATTCCGGGACGCTCGGACAACCCGGACGTGCCCAACGTCCTACTGCAGGAACCGGCCTTTCCGATCACCGAGCGACCGGAGCTCGGCGGCCGGCAGCGCATCGGTGACTCCCGTAACCGCTCAGCTGGCCAGCAAACCGGCGCTTCGGACGAGGCCATTCCGCACAAAGACGGCTCACTTGGGGAAACCGAGCAGGGCGAGCTCGACGCGGGAGAAGACAAGTTCGGCTTCTGCATTGCCTTCACCGCTCGATCGCGGTCCAGCTTCTCTTCGATCCTGCTGTCGCTGACCGATGAGCTCGGCAACCCGATCACGCGGGCGATCCTCGATCAGCTGGTGCCGGGCGACCGTTTGAATTTCAACTCCCTCACGCTATCGGTGTCGGGATACCTGGAATTCGAATTCGTCTTCCGAGTGTGTGACAGCGGCATCACTGATCTCTACGTCTGCTTGCGCGGCGGTATTACCTTCATGGTGCCGTTCGTCGGCGGCCAGAGCTTCAACTTCACCCTCTGCGCCGGCATACCCGGGACCTGGATCAACCTGTCGGCCAACGGCTTCATCCTCAATCACAACTGGAGTAGCAACAGCGGCTGTGCGACCGTAACCGACAACAACCCGAGCTCCCAATCGGGATCGCGTTCAGGGCAGATCGCGGTCGACTGCTGTGCCGATTCCGAGATCAGCCTGCAGACCGAAGGCGTGGTGTTCGACCAACCCTTCAACGTCGAGGGGCCGGTGACCACTATCAGTCCCTACTGCCCAGCCAGTGACAACAACAACTTCGCCGTGGTGATTCGGGCGTTTATCCCGGTCAACTACGCGACGTCCCCCAACCCCTTGGACATCTGCCGGCAGTTCATACCGCCGAGCACGTTCATCGACAAAAACCGCATCTTCGCCGGCGACGACCGTGGCTTCGAGGCGATACCCGATACCAAGCCTCTGCATCCGCTGTATCCCGAGAAGTACCGTATGAAGCAGGAGATCACCATGATCCCCGACGAGAGTCGCAGCAGTCAGGGTTACCTCTCAGGCACGCACTTCGCGGGCGCTGGCGAGACCCTGACTTACACCGAAGCATCGGCCGCCGACGGGCAGATCGACCAGACCGACTGGGATTGGCCCAACCTCGACGACTGCATCCGGTTCCATGCCTACGCAGTGGGCGAAGTCACCCGCAATTTCAACGTCCAACGCCTGGCATCCAACAAGGTCAAGGGTACGTTCTCCGCGGCCGGGCCCAACCCGCTGTCGGCGTTCTCGCCGGACATCGATTGGAACTTCGAGATCACGCTCGAGAAGCCCAATCCGGGGATTGTCGCCTGGACCGTGCATGCACAACACGACTGCATGCCCGCCTACGAAGTGTTCATCAACAATCAGCTGGTCTATAGCTTCATGCCGGGCGGCGTGACGGGTAACACTATTTCATCGTTCGAGTTCCTCCGGTGTCTGCCCTGGCCGATGAACGTCGACCGGGTCGAGTCCGGCGTCTTCGAATTCTGAGCCGGAGGAACCCACTGATGAAACACTCTGTACTGATACACCTAGGATTGAATGAGAAAGGCCTGTTCGATATGAAAACCCTAGTTACCTTCGTACTGATCGCTTGCTTGTCCGTTCCGGTCGCCTGGGCTCAGACAGCTGTCGAGGAGCCGGAGGCCATAACCGCCAAGGCTGCGTTGCTCGGCCTCGAGAGCCCGGTGCCCGAAGAACGCATCGCGGCCGCCAAGCAGCTATCGCAGCTGGCGGTCGACGTCTGGACCCAGGACTATGAAGAGGTGATGCCGATCATCTTGACCGCCCTCGACGATCCCGAAGACGAAGTGCGGATCATGGCGGCGGTCAGCCTGTTCCAGGCCACCTGGGTGGTCTGGGGCACCCTAGAAATGAACGAGGAGCAGGAGGCCGTGCTCCAAGCGTCCGGCCCCAAACTGCGCCACGTCTACCCAGAGATCCTGGCCCGTCTGGAAGATCCCAACGCCACAGTGCGGGAATACCTGCTGCGGGCTCTCGGCACTTGGATGCCGCAGATTCCCGAGGGGTTGACGCCGAGCGTATTGGAGAAGGTCGATGACTCTTCGACGCAGGTCGCCGGTCTAGCCCTCAAGATTCTGGGGCGCGCCGGCAATCGCTCACCCGAGGTCACCGACAAAATCGTCGGAGTGCTCGAAGCACGTCCGTCCCTGCGGGCCACGGCGGCGGCGGTGCTCGGTGAGCTGTACCAAGCGGGCGGGTTCGAGAAGGGGGCTGACGAGCTCCCGGTGGAGATCTCCGAGGCCCTACTCAACGCCGCCAACGATGAGGACGAGGTAACTCAGCTGGCAGCGCTGCGCGCTCTCGGTCGCATCGAGCTCAGCTCCGAGGAGGCGCGCAGTCACCTCACCCGGCTGAGCGAGGACGAAAGCGAGGAAGATCGCGTCCGCAAGGCCGCCGAGATCACCCTCTCTGGGCTAGACGTCAGCGGCTGATCCCAGCATCCTCGGAAGTGAAAGGGGTTTCGCCTTCGGGCGAAGCCCCTTTTCGTTGTCGGAAGCTCTCATCTCCAGTCTCGATAGCGCGCTTTTCTCTGTCGCTGATATCAATCAGCCAGCGCATTGCGCCTAGCGGTATGAACGTCGCCCGGCAGGCCGGCTCCATCGCGTCCGATCGAGTCGTTTATGCCATCACCCTGCAGCCGCGATCGTTGGCGTCGGTCACGCACATAGTGGCCACGGAATGCCGAGTCACGCGCATCCAACGTCGTGCGCTGTCCGATCACAGGAGAGCTTCCTATGAGATCCCTTTGCGTCCATCGAGCCTCGAGATTCCGCTGGCAACGCCCCGCCAGGCTCGCCGCTCACCTAAACGTTTTCCTGCTGATGCTCCTCGGCTTCGCACCGCCGGCCGAGGCGACGCCAACCCAACCCGGGCCGACCAACGTCGCCTGCGACTACGCCCCCACCGGCGAATGCTGGGTCACCGGCGACTTCACCGCCAACGTCACCCCGTCGACCGATCCGGACGGCATCGCCAGCTATCGCATCTGCCGCAGCCTGGATTCCGACGGTGGCTGGGAGGGCTGCAGCGTCGACCTCACCCTCGACGGCGGCACCTCAATCCTCGTTTCCGGCGGCCACCTACCCTCACCGGGCCATCGCCGCGCCTACTACTTCCGCGCCAAGGACAACGCCGGCAACTGGGGACCGTGGAACGTGCCGCGCTACGTCCGGGTCGACCGCAACAACCCCGTGGTCGCCGCCACCAACGCCTCCCCCGAGTGGTTCGAGAGCCGCACCGCGACAGTCTCGGCCCATGACGCCGAGGGCAAAGCCACGGCCAACTCCGGTATCGCCCAGGTCCGCTACCGTTGGAACACGCCGCTCAACGGCGCCTGCACCAACGGCACTCTCATCTCCCATGGCGCCACCCTGACGGCGCCTGTGGGTGACAACACACTCTACCTGTGCGCCCGCGACAATACCGGCCGGGTCGACACCTGGGACGGCCAGTACCGTATCGACAACGGCCCACCGACTCAGCCCGGACCGACCACCGTCGCCTGCACTTACGCACCCCCTGGCGAATGCTGGGTCACCGGCGACTTCACCGCCAGCGTCACCCCGTCGACCGATCCGTCGGGCATCGACGGCTACCAGATCTGCCGCAGCCTCGATTCTGACGGCGGCTGGGAAGGTTGTAGCGTCACCATCACGCAAGACGGCGGCACGTCGATCCTCATTTCCGGCGGGCACCTGGCCTCGCCGGGCCATCGCCGCGCCTACTACTTCCGAGCGCGCGACAACAACGGTCTCTGGGGTCCTTGGAACGTGCCGCGCTACGTCCGGGTCGATCGCAACAACCCCGTGGTCGCCGCCACCAACGCCTCCTCCGAGTGGTTCGACAGCCGCACCGCGACGGTCTCAGCCCATGACGCCGAGGGCAATGTCGCGGCCAACTCTGGCGTCGCCCAGGTGCGCTACCGCTGGAACGCGACGCTCAATGGTGCCTGCACCAACGGCACCGTCACCTCCCACGGCGCCACGCTGACGGCGCCCGAGGGCGACAACACTCTCTACCTGTGCGCCCGCGACAACGCTGGCCGGGTCGATACATGGAACGGCCAGTACCGGGTCGACACTACGGCTCCGAGCCGCGATTCGATCACCGTTTCTTCGAGCGCCTGGTCGATCAACGACGGTAGCACCTACGACATCGTCGCCAAGGCTTCGGACGCCGGTAGCGGCGTGCGGGGGCTACGCGCCCTGATCAACTTTCAGGGTAGCAACACCGCCAATCCGCGCGGAAATTTCTCCTGGCAGGATCAGTCCGTGGGCTACCTGTGGTCTGCGGATCAGGTGCCGTGCACGGGCAGCGGCTTCGCCTCCAAGCACCCTACCAACTTCAACCCGAGCACCATCACCCTGGTGGGCTGCTCGACGACGCTGGCCGGGAACCAGCGCACCGTGACCTTCACCGTCCAGCCCGATTCGACTTTTGGCGAGTTCGGGCCGATCAACGACATCTCGCTGTGGGCTCGCGACTTCGAGCTCAACACTCCGACCTGGGTGAATTTCGATCTCAACTTCAGCTCGCTCGTCAACACCACGCCGCCCCGGCTGGTGGTCTTCAGCCCGCCGGACGGAGCGTTGCCGCAGCACGGTGAAGTGAACTGGGGCAACGTCGAGCCGGGAAGCGGGACCAACAACCTGGTCACCCGGACTATAGTCGTGAGGAACGGTACCGATAGCGGCGCCTCCAGCCTGCTGTTGGAGCGCTCGCCGTCCAACGTCGAAGTGGCGAACACCCAGGGTAACGCGTTCTCTTGGACCGGTACCCTGATTTCCCCGCTCGCCCCGGGCCACGAGGGCAACTTCGAGGTGCATATGAACACCTCGCAAGCCGGCACCTTCAAGGCACAGCTGAAGATCTGGCACAACGACCCCAACCGCTCGGTGCCGCTGCGCATCGAGCTCGAGGGCACCGTCGCCGCACCCGAGCCGGTGGTCGACCGGGTCGAGCGCTCACCGGTACTGCACGGCCAGCAGAAGATCATCATTGTTCACGGTCAAAACCTGCAGGGCGCCTCGGTGAACGTCGGCACAGGGGCGCCGGAGGAGGGTGACCCCGTGCCGAATCGGATCTACCCGACCGCCGAGCTGGTGACGATCAACTCTGCCGGCACCCGGCTGGAGGCGCGCATCAACGCCACCGCTCCCGGCATCGACGGCTTCTACAACCTCGGCATCGAGACGCCGAGTGGTGCCACCGCTGCCCAGTTCCGGGTCGTCGGTCCCGAGCCGGTGATCGACATGTGGACGCCTTCCGAACCGGTGGTGGGTCGCGTTCACGTGCTACAGATCGCCGGGGTCAACCTGCAGAACGCCGACGTCACGCCGATGAGCTCCGGGGTCAAGATCCTCGATCTCGACAATTCTGACGACCAGAGCCTGAGTGGCTTGATCTTTATCGGAAACGGCGTGCCGCCAGGAGGACTCGATCTGCGGATCGACGGTGAAGGTGGCACCACCATGCTGCCCTTGCTGCCGCGCTTCGGAGACTCCGAGACCACCAAGGCGACGCACAAGATCGACACCTCCGGCGCTCGGCCGGGACAGCCGACCCCACACATCTACATCCAGGATCCGGTGAGCCCGCATAGCGGCTCGGACCTGCTGGCGATGGGTTACGGCCTGGGCGACGACTTCGAGAAGTCGGTCGACTCCAGAGATTTGGAAGCTGCTGAGAAGGGACTCTCATTCTGTGCCTCGATCGGTGCCCGCAGGATCTACAGCTTCAGCGCCATTTTGCTGTCCCTCTCAGACAGCCTGGGAGATCCGCTGAGCCAACAGGCCATCAACGCCCTGCTTCCGGGTCAGACCCTCGACTTCAGCTCGCTGATGGTGGCGATCACCGGCTTCATCGAATTCAAATTCGTCTTCCGGGTCTGCGAGTCCGGAGTCACGGACTTGAGTTTCTGCATCGGAGGTGGCATCGGAGTCATGGTACCGGGTATCGGCGGCTGGTCGACAGGCTTCGACATCTGCCTCGGACTCAACGAACGGGAGGAGTTACCCGCCGAGGGGCGCATCAACTCGCAACAATGGACGACTGACAACAACTGCGTTCGTGCGGTGGACGACTTCCCGGGATCGATCCTCGGTGAACGGGACGGAACCTTGATCATGGACTGCTGCGACGAAGCAACGATCGGGCTGCGGACCACCGGGGTCGTGTTCAACCAGTCATTCATCGCCGAAGGCCCGGTCGCCGAGGTGGTGCCAGAAAACTGTTTACCGCCGACCGAGACACAGCTCAGGCTGTTCCTGGACGTCGACAATGACAACGGTTTCGACCCCAACACTGCCGTACCGGTCAATGAGCTGGACGATCTCTACGAGTACATCCCAGGCTCGCGCCTCGACGGCACCAGCGTACCCGACCTGGTGTCATCGCCCCAGCAGATGAAGCTGGTCGCGGCCTACATCAAACTCGAGGTCGATGGTGCACGCGTTGTGCCGCCGCCCGCGGGCGTCACCAGCATGGAATTCGCCCTCTCCGACACCTCGGCGTTCAAAGGCGTGGCCGGTAACTGGCCGAAAACCAACGCTAGCACCGATCCAGACTTCGACTTCGGCAACGGCAGCCTGCAGCGGACGGTCAACTTCGGTACCGACCACACCGCAAGGGTCGATTTCGTCGCCTACGACTACGGCGGCATCACCACGGTCGAAGCCTCGCCAGACGGCGGCGCCACGCGAGAGGTGATTCGAGTGCCGATGATCGATGAAAACGCCGTGTTGCCCAGCGCCTGCTGGCGAGCCTCTGGAATTCGCATCACGTGCGACGATCTCAACGCCGCGAATGACCGGGATGGCAGCCCGATGGTCAGCGGCCCACCTGGCTTTGGCCTACGGGGAGACGGCCTGTCGGTCTACGAGGAGTATCGAGGCTTCATTGTCAACGGCCAGCACAAAAGGTTGAATCCGACCCAGCGCGATTTCTTCATCTATCGGCGAAACCTGGGCGGCGCGCTCAGCGCGAGCGAATTCGCGCTCATAGGCGACGGCTTCGTGGATGCATTGGGCCTCCAGATCCACGAGATCCTCCTTGACGAGATGACCGGCACGGCGGTAACCACTCGCGAGATCAACAGAAACTTCGAAAACAGTGGCGGGGGCGTCTCGGGAGATATCCCGGGCAGGAATAGGCAAACAGCCGTGATTCTGCAGTTCGAGAACGTGACCACCGGCGATCCGGACGTCAAGGGCGATACACCGACCCAAGACGAGCGTCCTTCGATACCCAATCGGGTGGTCTGGTCGAGGGTACGAGTGAACCGGGTCGACGAGCTCGGAGGGCTGGTCTCGATGGACTCCGGATTCCGCCTCGACCTCATGCGCTACATCGCAGCTCACGAGCTCGGACATGCTGTGCATTTGTGCCATGTCGGCCCAGTTTCTGGCGCCGCTCCGGAGGATTGTGATGATGGCGATTGCTATCCGCGCGCTGTGGTTCCGCCCATGCCAAATGTCCGCGAGAACTTCCTCTTCAACATGCATACCGGCGTTTTCGAAGATCTCGTCGACCGACAGATCAACTTTGACCGCAATGTGCCACGGGCCTTCCATCCGATGAGCCTTCAGCAGATTCGCTTACACAAGAACGATGCGCCTCCGCAATGCAATTGATGTGATACCAGCTCATAGAGGATCAGAAATGAAACACTGGAAACAACAATTCACAAACGCACAGATCTGGTTGGGCCTGATACTCGTTTCGGCAACCGCAGTCTTCGGCCAAGAGGCTCAGTGGGATCGGGTCACCTTTGATCTCTACCCCCTGTATGCGGTCTACGACGATCGCTACAGCACCCTCGAGGAGCATCCGGACACCGATCCGATGCGGGTCTTTTACCTCTACGATCACGATGACCTGGCACAGTTCCGGGTCGTCCTGACCAACGTCGGCGGGCGCGAGATCGGCCTCGATCTGGCGGACGGAGAAGGCTGGTTCGAATCTCTCGATGTGACCGTGCGTCGCGACGACAAGATCGTGCCGACGGCGGCCCCCCGGGTTCTCGAACGTACTGCTGTCACGACCGAGTGGCTACGGGACGGCGAGCCGCTCTCCGAGATGACCTTTGTCGCCAAAGGCGTCCGCTACCTGCCAGCCCTGACCTACGACGACCATCGCGCAGTTCGTCGTGAAGTCAGTGGGTTTCCCGAAACCTTGGCCCCCTATGGCAGCCTCGAGGTGACCTTCGAGCTGCTCACCGCCGATGGCAGCCCCTTGCCGGATGGTAGCTACGATATCGAGGTCGCTTACGACGTCCGTGCCTTGAACCTCGAGCTCACTCCCTATCATCCGCGGATCCTGAAGCCGGCATCGCTCAGTCTGATACTAGGTGCGCCTGAAACCGATTTCGAGCGCGTTCAGAGCCACATCATTCAAGCCGGCTACCTGCGTAAGCAAGGGCAGATGGACAAAGCGATTGCGGAGCTCGAGCTCGCTTGCGAGCTAGTTCCCGACTCGCTCAAGGCGCACAGCGCTCTGGCCGCCTACTACCACGACGCAGGCCGGACGCAGGAGAGCCTCGATCAGTTCGAGAAGCTCAAGCGCCTGGCGGAAGATCCGGCGCTACGCTCAGCTCAGAAGTCGTTCAATCACGGCTTCGACTCGCACCACTAGCGGGTGCCCATCGACAAGCTGAAGCAAGGCTTGGAGAAGGCAATGATGCCGTAGGGCTCGAAGGCTCTGCACCGGCTTCTTACGATAAGGGCTTCGCCTTCGGGCGAAGCCCTTTCATATTCCAGATGGGCAAAAACTGGGACGAACGCACGCATTTTCTCTGCGTCTGATGGACTCTCGCGGCACTTCGCGCCCTGAGACGTGAGAGTCGCCTGGCAGGCCGGCTCCATCACGTCAAATCAAGCTCCTTTTCCTTACCCCGCAGCCGCGTGGGTGTGGCCCCAAGTGCGCATCAACAGCGCGGAGTCACGCCTGGACAAAGTCTTACTCTGTTCGCCGACAGGAGAGCCTCCCTATGAGATCCGCTCGCGTCCGACTGGCTTCAAAGCCTCGCTGGCCACGCCCAGCCAACCTCGCCGCCCTACTGAACGTCTTCGTCCTGACGATGCTCGGCTTCGTACCGTATGCCGAGGCGGCGACACCTCCGGTGCCCAACCAGCCGACGCCAGCCTGCGACGCCACCCTAGGCGGCACTTGTTACGTCAACGGATCCTTCACCATCACGGCCAGCTCACCCGGCGCCCACCACTACAAGGTCTGCCGGAGCAACGACACCGTGGGCTGGGGCGGCTGTAACGTTGTCATGACCCACAACACCGGCCCCACGTTCACCATCAGCGGCAGCAACCTGCCGGGCGATGGGTTCCGGCGCGCCTATTACTTCAGCGCCTGCGACAGCGCCAACAACTGCACCTCCTGGGGCGACAACACTCCGGCCTACGTCACCATGGACGCCACCGGGCCAACCCAGCCCGGGCCGACCACCGTCAGCTGCAGCTATGCTCCCGCCGGGGAATGCTGGGTTACCGGCAGCTTCAACGCCAGCGTCACCCCCTCCACCGACAGCGGCTCCGGGGTTGACGCCTACCAGATCTGTCGCAGCCTGGACTCGGCCGGCGGCTGGGCGGGATGCAGCATCAACCTGAGCCTGAACGGCGGACCCTCGATCAATGTCTCCGGCAGCCACCTGCCCGCCGCCGGCTCGCGCCGCGCCTACTACTTCCGAGCCAAAGACCACGTTGGCAACTGGGGGCCCTGGAACGTGCCGCGCTACGTGCGGATAGACCGCAACAACCCGACGGTCAGCGCCACCAACGCTTCACCCGACTGGTTCAACAGCCGCACCGCCACTATCGCCGCTGTCGACGCCACCGGCGGCGCGGCCGCCAATTCCGGTCTGGCCCAGGTACGATACCGCTGGAACGCGGCTCACAACGCCGGCTGCACCAGCGGCACCGTCACCTCCTCCGGCGCCACCCTCACCGTGCCTGAGGGCGACAACACCCTCTACCTCTGCGCCAGGGACAACACGGGACGCGTCGGCTTTTGGAGCGGCCAGTATCGGGTCGACGACTCACCGCCAACCCAACCCGGCCCCACTTCCGTCGCCTGCGCCTACGCCCCTACCGGCGAATGCTGGGTCACCGGCGACTTCACCATCAGCGCCGCGCCGTCGAGCGATCCTTCCGGGATCGACGGCTACCAGATCTGCCGCAGCCAGGACTCTCCCGGAGGCTGGGCTGGGTGCAACGTCAACCTCGACCTCGACGGTGACACCTCGATTCTCGTCACCGGTAGCCACCTGGCTTCGCCCGGCTTCCGGCGCGCCTACTACTTCCGCGCCAAGGACAACACCGGCACCTGGGGACCCTGGAACGTGCCGCGCTACGTCCGCATCGACCGCAACAACCCGACGGTCAGCGCCACCAACGCCTCCCCCGAGTGGTTCGAAAGCCGTACCGCAACCCTCACAGCCGCCGATATCGCCGGCGGCGCCGGCGCAGACTCCGGTCTCGCAGACGTGCGCTATCGCTGGAATACGCCGCTCAATGCCGCCTGCACCAACGGCACCGCCACCTCATCCGGCGCCACCCTCACCGTGCCCGAGGGCGACAATACGCTCTACCTCTGCGCCCGCGACAACACGGGACGCGTCGGCAGCTGGAACGGCCAGTACCGCGTCGACAGCGGGCCGCCGACCCAACCCGGACCAACCTCCGTCGCCTGCGCCTACGCGCCCCCCGGTGAATGCTGGGTCACCGGCGACTTCACGATCAGCGTCGCGCCGTCAACCGATCCGGCGGGCATCGATGGCTACCAGATCTGCCGCAGCCAGGACTCTCCCGGAGGCTGGGCTGGATGCAACGTCAACCTCGATCTCGACGGCGGTACGTCCACCCTCGTCTCCGGCAGCCACCTGCCGTCACCGAGCTTCCGCCGCGCCTACTACTTCCGCGCCAAGGACAACGCTGGCACCTGGGGACCCTGGAACGTGCCGCGCTACGTGCGGGTGGACCGCGACAATCCGTCGGTGAGCGCCAGTAACGCTTCTTCCGACTGGTTCCAGAATCGCACCGCGACCCTCTCGGCACACGACGAGGTCGGCGGCGTCGGCGCCAACACCGGTCTAGCCGAGCTGCGCTACCGTTGGAACACGGGGCTCAACGCCGCCTGCACCAACGGCACGGCGACTTCCTCGGGCACGACCCTGACAGTGCCCGAGGGCGACAACACCCTCTATCTGTGCGCTCGCGACAACGCCGGCCGGGTCGGCACCTGGAACGGCCAGTATCGGGTCGACAACACGGCGCCAAGCCGCGATTCGATCACCGTGTCCTCGAGCGCCTGGTCGATCAACGACGGCAGCACCTACGACATCGTCGCCAAGGCGTCGGATGCCGCCAGTGGCGTGCGCGAGCTGCGTACCCTGATCAACTTCCAGGGTAGCAACACCGCCAATCCACGCGGCAACTTCTCCTGGCGCGACGAGTCGCTGGGCTACCTGTGGTCCGCTGATCGGGTGCCCTGCACCGGCGGCGGCTTCGCTTCCAAACATCCCACCAGCTTCAACCCGAGCACTATCACCCTCGTGGGATGCTCGACGTCGCTGGCCGGTGGCCAGCGCACCGTAACCTTCACCGTGAGGCCCAACGCGACGTTCGGCGAGTTCGGGCCGATCAACGACATCTCGCTGTGGGCTCGCGACTTCGAGCTCCACGCCCTGTACTGGCTGAACTTCGAGCTCAACTTCAGCTCGTTCATCAACACTACCCCGCCACGGCTGGTGGTCTCGAGCCCGCCGGACGGACCGCTGCCGCAGCACGGCGAGGTGAATTGGGGCGAGGTCGAGCCGGGCAGCGGCACGGGCAACCAGATCACCCGGACCATTCGGGTTGAGAACGGTGCCGCCAGCGGCGCCTCCAACCTGCTGCTCGAAGGCTCGCCGTCCAACGTCGAGGTAGTGAACACCCAGGGCAACGCGTTCTCGTGGACCGGTGCCCTGGATTCGCCGCTCTCCCCTGGCCAGCAGGACGATTTCGAGGTGCACATGAGCACTTCGCAAACCGGCACCTTCAAAGCCCAGCTCAGGATCTGGCACAACGACTTCGTCAGGCCGGTGCCGCTGCGCATCGAGCTCGAAGGCACCGTCGCCGCACCCGAGCCGGTGGTCGACTCAGTCGACCGTTCGCCGGTGCTGCAGGGCCAGCAAAAAATCATCATCGTGCACGGTCAAAACCTGCAGGGCGCCTCGGTGAGCGTCGGTACAGGCGCGCCGGACGAGGGTGATCCGCCACCGAACCGGGTCTACCCAACCGCCGAGCTGGTGACGATCAACGCTGCCGGCACCCGGCTGGAGGCGCGCATCAACGCCACCGCCCAAGGCGTCGAAGGCTTCTACAACCTGGGCATCGAGACGCCCTCCGGCGCCACCGGCGCTCAGTTCCGCGTGGTCGGTCCCGAGCCGATCATCGACATGTGGACGCCTTCCGAGCCGGTCGCGGGCCGCGTCCACGTGCTGCAGATCGCTGGCGTCAACCTGCAGAACGCCGACGTCACGCCGATGAGCTCCGGGGTCAAGATCCTCGATCTCGACAACTCTGAGGACCAGGCTCTGAGCGGCCTGATCTTCATCGGAAACGGCGTACCGCCGGGAGCGATCGATCTGCGGATCGACGGCCAAGGTGGCACCACCATGCTGCCGCTGATCCCGCGCTCGAAGGATTCCGAATCCACCAAGGTAACGCACAAGCTCGACACCACGGGCGCGCGACCGGGCCAGCCGACCCCGCACATCTACATTCAGGATCCGGTGAGTCCGCACAGCGGCTCGGACCTGCTGGCGATGGGCTACGGCCTGGGTGATGACTTCGAGAAGTCGGTCGGCACCGAGGAGCTGGCAGCCGCCGAGAAGGGCATCTCGTTCTGCTTCTCGATCGGTGCCCGCCGGATCTTCAGCTACAGCGCCATCTTGCTGTCGCTCTCCGACAGTCTGGGAGATCCGCTGACCCAGCAAGCGCTCAACGCCCTGCTGCCGGGTCAGAGCCTAGACTTCAATTCGTTGACGGTGGCGATCACCGGCTTCATCGAGTTCGAGTTCTTCTTCCGCATCTGCGACAGCGGCGTCACGGACCTGCGGTTCTGCATCCGGGGCGGTATCGGAGTCATGGTGCCGGCGATCGGCGGCTGGTCGATCGGCTTCGACATCTGCTTCGGCCTCAACCAACAGGACCCGCTCCCCGCGGAGGGAAGCGTCAACACCCAACAATGGACGACCGACAACAACTGCGTCCGAGCGGTGGACGATTTCCCGGCCTCGATCCTGGGAGAACGCCAAGGGACTCTGCTCATGGACTGCTGCGATGAAGCGACAATCGGGCTTCGAACCTCCGGGGTCGCGTTCAACCGGGCGTTCAACGTCGAAGGCCCGGTGGCAGAAGTGATGCCGGAAGCCTGTACGCCACCGAACGATTCGCAGCTCGAGCTGTTCCTGGACGTCGACAACGACAACCCCTTCGATCCCAACAACGCCGTACCGATCAACGACCTGGACGACCTCCACCGGTACGTCCCGGGCTCAAAGCTCGACGGCAGCAGCGTGCCCAACCTGATGGGATCGCCCCAGCAGATGAAGCTGGTGGCGGCTTACGTCGAGCTCGAGGCCGGTGGGGTCCGCGTGGTGCCGCCGCCCGCGGGCGTCACCAGCATGGAGTTCGCTCTCTCCGACACCTCGGCCTTCGTCGGCGTCGCCGGCAACTGGCCGATTTCGGGCGGCAGCACCGCGCCGGACTTCGACTTCGGTAGCGGCAGCCTGCAACGGACGGTCAACTTCGCCTCCGACCACACCGCGCGGGTCGATTTCGTGGCCTACGACTACGGCGGCATCACGACGGTCGAAGCTTCGCCGGACGGCGGCGCTACGCGAGAGGTGATCCGGGTGCCGAGAGACGACAACAACAACCTGGTGCCGGACGCCTGCTGGCGAGCTTCCGGAACCAGCATCTCGTGCTCCAACCTCACCGCCCAGAATGATCGAGACGGCAACCCGATGGTCAGTGGTCCTCCCAACTTCGGTCTGCTGGGAGACGGTCTGTCGGTGTACGAAGAGTATCGAGGCTTCGTCGTCAACGGCATGCACAAACGGCTGGATCCGACCCAGAAGGACTTCTTCATCCATCGGCAAAACATCGGCGGTGCTCTCGACACTATGGACTTCCAGGATGTTGGCACCGGCTTCGTCAGTTCATCCGGTCTGACGATCCACGAGATCCTGCGTGAGGAGATGACGGGAACCGCGGTGACCACCCGCGAGATCAACCGTAATTTCGAAAACCACGGTGGCGGCGCCTCGGGAGATATCCCGGGCAGAAAACGGCAAACCGCGGTGCTCTTGAGGTTCGAAGACGTGCTGACCGGCGATCCCGCCACGCGAGGCGACACGCCTACCCAGGATAGGGCCCCTTCAGTTCCCAACCGGGTGATCTATGCGCGGGCGCGCGTCAACCGTATCGAAGATACCGAAGGGCTGTTCTCGACGAACTCCGGACTGCTCCTCAATGTGATTCGCTACGTCGCGGCGCACGAGCTTGGGCATGCCGTACACCTTTGCCACGTCGGCCCGGTCTCTGGCGGTGCTCCTGGCGACTGTCCGGATGGCGCCATGGTGCCGCCGATGCCCGATGTCAGGGGAAACTTCATGCACAACATGCACAGTGGTCTATTCGAAGACCTCGCCGACCGGCGGGTCAACGGTAACCTCAATTTTCCGAGCACCTATCACCCGCGGAGCATCCAGCAGATCCGCCTCCACAAAAACGATGAGAATCCGTAACGATGGCATCCGCAACCGTGGCCACCGTAGCGAGTGATATCAGTAATGCGAGCTCATAGAGGATCAGAGATGAAACATTGGAAACAGCAGCTCATGACCGTGCACGTCGGGTGGATCCTGGTGCTCGCGTCAGCCACCGCGGGTTTCGGTCAGGAAGCCCAGTGGGATCGAGTCACCTTCGACTTCTACCCCCTCTACGCGGTGTACGACGACCGCACCAGCGCCCCCAAGCGGGATCCGGACACCGATCCGATGCGGGTGTTCCACCTCTACGACCACCTTGACCTGGCGCATTTTCGAGTCGCTCTAGCCAACGTCGGCGGACGCGAGATCGGTCTCGACCTGGCGGCTGGGGACGGCTGGTTCGAGTCTCTGGACGTGACCGTACGCCGCGATGGCAAGATCGTGCCGACGGCGGCGCCACGGGTCCTCGCGCGTACCTCCGTCACGACCGAGTGGCTGCGGGACGGCGAGCCGCTCTCTGAGATGGCCTTTGCCGCTAAAGGCATACGCTATCTGCCAGCCCTTTCCTATGACTCGCACCGCGAGGTCCGTCGAGAGGTCAGCGGGTTTGCCGAAACCCTGGCGCCCTACGCCAGCCTCGAAGTGACCTTCGAGCTGCTCGCTTCAGACGGCAGCCCGTTACCGGACGGCAGCTACGACGTCGAGGTCGCTTACGACGTCAGCGCGCTGAACCTCAGGCTCACCCCCAATCATCCGAGGATCCTGCGGCCCGCCCCATTGGGCCTGGTTCTGGGCGAGCCGAAGACGGATTTCGAGCGCGTCCAGAGTACCATCGTGCGGGCTGGCTATCTGCGCAAGCAGGGACAGATGGACGAAGCGATCGCAGAGCTCGAGCTAGCCTGCGAGCAGATACCGAGCTCGCTCAAGGCACACGGCGCGCTCGCCGCCTACTACTACGATGCCGGCCGGATGCAGGAGAGCCTCGATCAGCTCGAGAAGCTGCGGCGGCTAGCTGAAGATCCGGCGCTGCGCTCGGCTCAGAAGTCTCTCAACCAAGACCTCGACCCGCACCATTTACAGGCGTCGATCGACCATCTGAAGCGGCGGCTCGCGAGCTCGGCGACGCCCTGATGAGGCTATAGACCCAAGCGGGCCTCGTCCATTTGGCGAGGCCCGGTGGATTGCACCAATAGATTGCACCAACGGCGGACCCAAGGGTCAGGTCGTGTTTCTGGGCTCGTTGGGCGTTGTCTACTGGTGGTCTTATGCTGGGGGCTAGCTGGGAGTATCCCTCAGCTGGCCGAAGCCTCGCCGCCTTCTTCCTCGGCAGTCTTGATCTCGATCGGCTCGTAGACCGGAACCTCGAATTCGAGATCCTTCGCGCACTTCTCCTTCCACAGATCGGTCACCTTGTCGAAGATGATGTACTCATCCTTGAAGATGCCATCCGTCACGGTGAAGTTCTCTTGCAGGTAGAGGATGTCGTCGTCCTTGAGCTCGGTACGCGCTACCTCGACATCCTTGCCGTCTTCCTCTTTGGTGTCCGGGCGCAGGTTCTCGAGATTCTCTTCCCACCCATCGAGAGCTCGGAAGTCTTTTGCGTAGTATGCCTTGCAGTACTTTCCCATCTCGGCCATGTTGCTGGGTCTCCTACGGATCTGATCGAAAGTCGTCGTCAATGGAAGGCTTGGCGGCGAGTGCCTAACGCCGACGAGCGGCGTCTAGTTGTCGCCTTTGGCGGCGCGGCGCTCGTCCTCTTCCATCTTCTTGCGAAGGCTCAGCGGACGCATGTCGGTCCAGACCTCCTCGATGTAATCGAGAGCCTCTTTCTTGGTACCGACCTTGCCAACGTCGTTCCATCCAAGAGCATTCTCGCGGTCCGCCGGCCAGATGGAATATTGCTCTTCATGGTTGATCACGACTTTGTAGACAGTATTGTCTTCTTCTTCGTCCCAGGCCATGCTTCTCTCCTCGGTTTTGGCCGGTTATCATTCCGGCGCAGATATGCGGATCACAGATGTTCCCGGCGACTGACCACCGGAGCTACTGGACGCTCCAAACGCTTTTAAGCATTGTGAACCGAGTGCAGGGCGGTTCACGAGTCGCGGCATATCGAACGAGCGCCCCTCGTTGTGCGCGAAGGATACCAGATCCCGCCCGTTGAAGTGAAAGTGGTTTGACCGATCCACTGGAGCTATGCTCTTCTCTCACAGCCTCTTGCGGGAGTAAGGATCGACCAAGCAGATCAGGAGACAACATGGCCACCAAAGTCGAAACGCATTCATTCCAAGCTGAGACCAAACAACTTCTGGATCTTATGATCCATTCCCTATATACGCAAAAAGAGATCTTCCTGAGGGAGCTGATCTCCAACGCCTCGGACGCCCTGGACCGTCTGCGTTTCGAGGCCTTGACCAAAGAGAATTTGATTACCGATGACGAGAAATTCGAGATTCGGCTCGAAGCAGACCCGGAAGCCCGCACTCTGACCATCAGTGACAACGGTATCGGCATGAGCCGCGCCGAGGTGATCAGCAACATCGGCACGATCGCAAAGTCCGGCAGTCGCGAGCTGATGAAGAAGATTCGCAAGGGCCAGTCGGCGGAGCAGATCTCAGAGCTCATCGGGCAGTTCGGCGTTGGCTTCTACTCCGCCTTCATGGCGGCGGACAAAGTGACCCTCGTCACGCGCCGCGCCGGCAAGAAGGCCGCGACCCGCTGGGAATCCACCGGCGACGGCGAATACACCCTGTCGTCCGCCAAGCGAGACAGTCGCGGCACCAGCATCACGCTGCACTTGAAGGACGCCAACAAGGACGCCGGCATCGACGACTTCACCGACGAGTATGTGATCTCGCGCATCGTCAAGCGCTATTCCGACTTCGTGACCTACCCGATCCTCAACAAGATCACCCGCGAAGAGGTCGAGAAAGACGAGATGGGGATGCCGGTCAAGGGCGCCGTCTCCACCACGGTGGTCGAGGACAAGACCCTCAACTCGATGAAGCCGATCTGGACGCGGCCGCAGTCGGAAGTCAGCGACGAGGATTACCAGGAGTTCTACAAGCACATCTCGCACGACTGGAACGCGCCTCTCAAGACCCTGCAGTTCAAGGCCGAGGGTCGTATCGAATACCAGGCGCTGCTGTTCATCCCTTCCGAAGCGCCGGAAGACTTCTACTACTTCGCCTACGAATACGGCCTCCAGCTCTATGTCCGCCGCGTGATGATCATGGACCGCTGCGAGGATCTGGTGCCGCGCTACCTGCGCTTCGCTCGCGGCGTGGTGGATTCCTCCGACCTACCGCTCAACATCTCGCGCCAGCGCCTGCAGGAAGATCGCCACATCTCCCAGATCCGCAAGTGGCTGACGAAGAAGGTCCTCGGCGCTCTGGTCGAGCTCAAGGCCGACGACGAAGCGGGCTACCTCGAGTTCTGGAAGCACTTCGGCAAAGCGATCAAGGAAGGCCTTTCGTCGGACTTCGACAACAAAGAGAAGCTGCTCGGCTTGACCCTGTTCGAGACCTCCCATGATTCCGAGAAGCTCTCGACCCTCGCCGAGTACGTCGAGCGCATGAAGCCGGAGCAGGAACAGATCTTCTACCTGCCGGGAGAATCGCGCAAAGCGGCCGAGAACTCTCCGCACCTGGAGGCGTTCAAAGAAAAGGACATCGAGGTGATCTTCTTGGTCGACCCGGTCGACGAGCTGGTGATCCAGCACCTCTTCGACTTCGAGGGCAAGAAGCTCAAGTCGGTCGCCAAGGGCACCGTCGAGCTCGGTACTCAGGAAGAGAAAGAGCAGGCCGAGAAAGAGGTCAAGGAGAAGGAAGAGGAGTACAAAGACCTGCTCGAGATGATGCAGAAACACCTCGACGACAACATCAAGCAGGTCCGCATGTCGAGCCGCCTCACCTCCTCACCCGCCTGCCTGGTCGGCGCCGAGCACGACTACAGTCCGCAGTTGGAAAAGCTGCTGCAGAAGGGCAAAGGCGGCGGTCCGGCGCAGCGCCGTATCCTCGAGCTCAACCCCAAGCACGCTATCGTCGAGAAGCTGCAGGAGCGCTTCAGCACCGACAGCAAAGACCCGCTGCTCGGCGACTACGCCGAGCTCTTGATGGGCTACGCCCTCGTCGCCGAAGGCACCGAGCTCATCGACCCGGTGCGCTTCAATCAGCTGGTCGAAGACGTCATGCTGGCCCGACTGTAGGCCTCGCTTGCTTCAGGCGGCCGGGCTTTGCTCGGTCGCTACTCATACATCGTCAGAGCCCACGCAACCAAAATCGATGATCCAAGACCTATGTCGCGCTATGATGCATGACAAGGAGATTGTGCTGATGCTGAATCAAAGACTCAACGTCGAGCTGCCCACAGGTCTCGCTGTCGATGAGGCCAAGACGCTCTTAGCGGTCAAGCTTTATGAGGAGGAGCGAATCTCACTGGGGCAAGCGGCGAAGATGTCGGGCTTCTCCAAGCGTGCCTTCATGGAGATTCTCGGCCAGCATCGTATTCCGATCTTTAGGTACTCGCCCGAGGATCTCCGAAACGAGCTCGGGATGTGAGCGCGATAGCAGTTGTTGACAGCGCCTGCTTGATCGCTTTGGAGAACATCGGACACCTAGAAATTCTCCCGACAGTCTTCAGCTCTATTCATGCTCCGCCAGCGGTAAAGCGTGAATGTGGTGACGTGCCACAGTGGCTAGAGGTTTTAGCGCCAACAGATAGAACCGTCGTAGCAGCCCTACAGCTGGCGGTAGACGATGGTGAGGCCGAAGCCATCGCTTTGGCTGTCGAGCTGCAGTGCAGGATCATTCTTGATGATCTTCAAGCGCGCGCTGTAGCTCAACGCATGGGCCTCGAGATCATCGGTACGGTAGGTATATTGATCCGAGCCAAGCAAACCGGCTCGCTCACGGAGGTCAAACCTGTCCTCACAAGCTTGAGCGAAAGCGGCTTCTACCTGAGTCAGCCGCTGATGAGAGAAGTGCTGCGACTAGCGGGCGAGTAGCCGGGAGCGGCGATAGAAGACGATCGAGCCTGCCAGGAACGCCAGCGCGGTGAAGATCCAGGCGTAGGGTAGGCCGGTCTTGCCTTGCTGGAAGTAGTCGTAGCTCAGGAAGCAGGCGACGAAAGCGTTGCACAGGTGGAGCACCGCGTTGGTCTTCTCGGGCGCCTTGGCGACGAAGGAGACGGCGATCCAGTTGGCGGCGGTCATGATGAGATTGACCGCCGCTAGGGCGTAGCTGCCCCGGTCGAGGGCGTCGAGGCCGGCCATGAGAAACGGCACGGCCCCGATGATCAGCGGAAGCTTGAGCTTGCGCTCGGTGCGATCCATGGAGGGCAGTACGCGCCGTGATCGCGGTGATGCGATCACGGCTCCGATTTGATCAGCAGCCGAGTGAGATCACGGTGCGAAGTCGTCGACCTGCTCGTAGCCCTTGGGCAGCTGGAGCTCGAACGTCCCTTCCGAGACCTCCGGATTGGCCACCAGATCCATCAGCACCATGTCGAGGCTGCCCTCCCCCTGCTGATTCTGGAACTTGCGGACGCGTCGACGCGGCAGCAGGTCTTCGGTACCGAAGTACCAGATCGACTCGCCGCGGCGACCGCCGTAAACCACCCGCACTTTGTGGCACTCGACGCCGGCGACGTCTTCCTTGCCGAGCAGCTCGACGGCCTCGGCGTTGATCTCGTCTTCGAACGGCGCATCGTGCACCAGCTCGGGCATGAAGATCCAGCTGAGCGGACGACGCGCTGAGCCCAGCACCGCGTTGTCGATATCTTCATAGGCCTTCTTACTGTCGTGATCGAGCAGGAAGAAGTTCTCGCCGTCGGTTCCCACCGTGACGCTCATCGTCGAGTCGCTGCCGCGACGCTGGATCTTGAGGGTGCCGAAGAATTTCTCGGGCGACTCGCCGGTCCAGCCATGCAGCAGGCCCTCGCCCTCGATGGGGGACGCGAACTGCGTCGCGGTGCCGCCGGGCGTCATCTTGGCCTTGAAACGCGCCGTATGCATCGCTCGGGTCGCCGCGTCGGCCTTGCGCAGCAGAGCGACCGCTTCGGAGTCTTCCTTCGGCGCCACCTCTTCCGACTCGGCCGCTGCCGGCGCTTCAGCCGTCTTGGCGGCCGCCGTTTTGGTGGCGGCCGGCGCCTCGGTGCGGCTGGCGCTCAAATCGAGCGCCATGACCCGATTCTTGTCGCGCACGTACATGTGCTTGCCGACGATGGTCGGCGCCGACCAAGCGACGCGGTCGAGCAGCTCGAACTCGGAGTGGACGGTGAGGTCCTCGGGCGTGGCGGTGGTCAGGTAGAGCTTACCGTCCTCATCGAGCACCACGATTTTGCCGTCGGCATAGATCGAATTGGCTTTGGCGAAGCCGCGCTTGCGCCACGGGATCTCGCCGGTCTTGACGTTGATCGCCGACATGAAGGCCGGCGAGCGCGAGCCGCTCGAGCCATAGACGTAGTCGCCGTGGTTGACGGTGGTGGCGTGGTAGAACTGGATCTTGCGGGTCGACCACAGCTCCTCGACGTTTGTCTTGCCGCCGTCGCCGGGCGTCAGCTTGAGGCCGCGCGACCCGGCCTGGTTCGTGGACAGGAACAGGTACTGGCCGTCGACCAGGGCCGGCAGGTTGATGTTCTGATCCCACTGGTTCTCGATCGGGTAGCTCCAGTACTCCTCGCCGCTGTTGGGGTCGACGCCGACCAGCTGCTTGGCCATGAAGACCACCAGCTGCTCCTGACCGTTCACCTCCAGGATCTGGCCGGTCGAATAGCTGTTCTTGTAGCTCTGGGCCGCCCACACCGTGCTGCCGTCCTGCTTGTCGAAGGCCACGATGCTCTTGCCCTCGCCGCCGACCAGCACGATGATGGTGTCCTTGTATTCGATCGGGCTCGACGAGTAGCCGTGGTTGAGGAACGTGCCGCCGAATTCTTCGCCCCACAGGTCGTGCGACCACAGCACTTTGCCATCGGCCTTGTTGAGCGCGTGCATCATGCCGGCGATGCCAATGGTGTAGATGGTGTCGCCCACGATCAGCGGCGTCGAGCGCGGCCCGGTGCCGAATTGGGCGACGTGCCCTTCGGCGGGATCGTCGTCGTAGACGTGCTCCCAGATCGTCTCGCCGGTCGCTGCGTTCATGGCGATGACGACCTCGTCCAGATCTTCGGCGCGGTACATCGTGTAGAGGCGTCCGTCCTCGACCAGGATGGTCGAGTAGCCCTCGCCGAGGTCACGCACCCACAGCTGCTCGGGACCCCACTCGCCCCAGCTGTCGGCCAGACCCGTACCCGGGGCCTTGAAGTCCTGTCCCGGACCGCCCCACTGTGTCCAGCTCTCTGTCGGTTCCGCGACTACCGCAGCCGGCAGGGCGAGCAGCGCAAGCGCTGCCAAAGCCAACCCGCGGCCGGTGACGGAGGTTCTCGTCGCTCCGCTCATGATCTCCACCTTCCTCTCGTTCGGACGTTGAGCCCAATCGCCATCGACCGCTGGCGGTGCGGGAACTGGCGAGGACCGGTCTTTTTGCCTGGTGATTCCTCAATAGCTACGTTACCAGAGCAGGCGAGGTTTGCTCTGGTACAGGTGCACCCACACTGATTGGGATGCGGTATCCCTGAGCTCCCACCGCCTGAAGTCTCACCAGCCCCTTTGCTACCATCGGTGGCGCCAGCCGCCTAGTGATCGACAAACCCCAAAGCGATTTTGGAGCGCCGCGATGCCGACGATTCTAGACCCTGCCTGCCGCGACCAGCTGCTGGCGCGCATACGCCGCCTCGAGCCCGATCTGAAGCCGCAGTGGGGACGCATGAACGCCAGCCAGATGATCTGCCACCTCGGCGATCAGCTCCGCGTAGCCCTCGGTGAGAAACCGGTGCGTGACATCAGCAACTTCTTCTCTCGCGGTCCGCTCAAGGCTCTCGTGCTCTATGCCCCCCTGCCGACGCCCAAGGGCAAGATCCAGACGGCCGACGAGATGCTCGACACCCAGGCGACAACCTGGGACGAGGATATCGCGCGGCTCGAGAAGCTCGTCGAGCGTTTCGTGGCGACCGACCCTGGCCGGACGCTGCATCCCATGTTCGGCCAGCTCAACCACCGCCAGTGGGGCATCCTGGCTGCCAAGCACATGGCGCACCACCTGGATCAATTCGGAGTCTGAGACAGGGCCTGAATCCAAGGAGCCCGAGCGATGAAACGCAGCGAAGACTGGCCTGGCGAAAAACCTGCTCCGGACGGCTTGCAGCACGTGGTGGATTTCCTCAACACCGTCGACCCGCAAACCGGTGACGATGCCCTAGCCAGCGCGACGACCCTTAGCGCCTGGCTGGAAGAGCAGGG
Organism: Acidobacteriota bacterium; assembly: GCA_039030415.1. Taxonomy (GTDB): domain Bacteria; phylum Acidobacteriota; class Thermoanaerobaculia; order Multivoradales; family J023; genus JAAELT01. The sequence continues at coordinate 7,248 of JBCCEE010000037.1, read as the reverse complement.
CCTACTCGCTCCCGGCAGCGCATTCGAAGCCGCCGATTACAGCGCTGCCCTCGCCGCCCGAGCCGGGCTTTGGGCTCTGGCCGCCGACCATAGCGCGGCCTATCGCGAGCACGCCGGCGACCGCGACGCCATCGCCCAGCTCGCGACCCTGGCCCACAGCGCTCGACTCAACGTGCGCTTCGACGCCGCCGGCAGCGCTCGGCTGGCGTTCGAGACCTCCAGCTTCGCCGGCGTCCTGGGTCGCCTGTTCGCCGCGGTCGAGCGCGCCCAGCTGTTGGATCGCTGGCAGAGGGTGAAGATCTGCGCCAACGACGCCTGCCGTCGCGCCTTCTGGGACGCCTCCAACAATCGTCAAGCCAAATGGTGCTCGATGCGTCGCTGCGGCAGCAAGCTCAAGGCCCGCGCCAGGCGAGAGGCCTGGCGCCGCTGGCGCTGAACGACCCGGGCTGCTGCTCAAAACCGGGCTGTTGCTCGAACCGAGTATGTGCACCGTAAACATACCCAGTGCGAGGCTCGCACCCGGTATCTTCGACTCCAACATACCCGGTGCGAAGCTCGCACCCGGTATGTTGACCCTTCAGAGACCCGAATCGAGCCTCGATTGCACGCTCTGCACCTTGAACATACCCGGTGCGAGGCTCGCACCGGGTATGTTTGCGGTCTCGGGAGACCAATTCACGCTCGAGCGCGCGAACAGCCGCAACCATCGCGTGTGTATACTTCATACAGAAGGTTTGGTCGCGCGGAGCGCGTGGACAGGAGGCACATCATGGGCACGAGAGTCAACCTGGTTTTGGATGATGAAGTGAAACTAGCCTTGGATCGCATGGTCCCCAGCGGTCAGCGGAGTGAATTCGCCAACAAGGCGATTCAAAACCAGCTTGTGGCGCTCAAGCGCCGCCAAGCGCTAGATCGAATCTCGAAGCTGCGCCGCCAAGGGCCGTCCGTAGCAACGAGTGAGGTCATCCACTTGCTTCGAGAAGCACGAGAGGGCGCTTCTTGACCCCATCTACCAAACTCGTTCCGGACGCTTCAGTCATACTCAAGTGGGTTCTGGACGGAGCCGATGAACCTTTCCGGGCAGAGGCGGAGAGCCTACTGACGGGATGGATGAACGGAGCCCTCGACCTGTTGGTGCCTTCCCTTTGGGCTTACGAGGTTGGCAATATCTTGTGTTTGAAGAGACCCCAAGATGCCAAGGAAGCTCTCTCTGCGCTCAGGGACCTCGAGCTGCGAGAAGTCGTCCTCGATGCGATCTCGACTGCTGAGACGATCGACCTCTCGGTCGACCACGGAGTCACCTTCTACGATGCTTCTTATCTCGCAGTTGCCCGACTCAATTCAGCGACCCTAGTCACTGCTGACGCCCGTTTTGTTCGCAGGCTTCCCACAGACTCCCCGGTATGCTTGCTCGAGGAGTACTCGGGCTAGGAGCGTCCATATTCAAGGTACCCCGCACACGAGGTAGCAAATCTTCATCGCCCCGCAGGGCCTGCATCGGCGACACCAGGCTGGCGCGACCCGCGGGACGAGGTTGGCGAGGAGGGCGACGGGGGAGCAATGCCGAGACACTGACGGCGAAAGAATGACGCCGAAAGAGCGACTCAGTGATCCTTTTCTACCTGCGTCGCCAGGAAACCGAGGGGTACGGCGCCGTCACTCGCCGGCAGCTCGAGATCGAGCAGCTTCGCAACCAGTGGCGCAATGTCGACCAGGCGGAGCTGGGCGGCGACGGTACCCTTACGGATGCCGGCACCGGCGGCCACCAGGCCGGTCTGAATGTGGGGAAAGTTCGGGATCCAGCCGTGGGTAGCTCCGGTCTTGCCACGCAGCGCGTCCCCACTAGCAGCCTCGGTCATGTCGACGCCGGGCGCGGGGTCGAGCGCTAAGGCCGCTTCGGGAGCGGCATCGAGACGATCGAGCTCGTCGCGCTCGACGATCCGAAAGAGGTCACGCACTCCGCGCGGCTGAGCGTCGAGAATTTTCCGCACCTCGGTCACCGCCGCCGTGTCCTCAGGGTCGGCCAGGTGGAGGAACGCCGAGGCGCCGGTCGTGTGGAAGGTCGCCCGCCAGTCGTCGGCGCCGCGTTCCGTGCCGCGCAGCCCGGCTTCGGCCAGCCAAACGTTGGGCGCCAGTTGGCTGTGCAGGTCGACATGTCCGTGGTCGCCGGTGACCACGAAGGCCGTCCGCTCCAGGATCCCTGCATTCTCCGCCGACTCGTAGATCTGCGACACCGCCCGATCCACCGCCGCCACCGCCCGCTCGACCCGGCGCGACGCGCGCCCATCCTCGTGCTGGAAGTGGTCGGTCTCGATCAAATGCACCAGCATCAGGGTCGGCCGGTAGGTTTCGAGCAGGTAGGCCGCCATGTCGCCCGCGCGGTCGTCGCGCGTTATGTAGTTGATCGAGAACGTCTCCTCGCGCAGTCGCCCGGTGGCTTCTCGCTCGAGCTCCGCCAGCAGCTCGGACGGATGACAGTGGGCCCGTACGTGGTCGATGAAGGCGACCTCGGGGTCGAGCGACCAGATCTCCGGCACCAGGTAGTCGATCTCAGCTCCGACCGTCACCGGCCAGCCGATCGCGACACTGGTTCCGTCGGCTTTCTTGACCGCGTGCCACAGCGTCGGCACCCGAATCGCCTCCGCTTCCCAATACCAGCGCCCGGTCTTGCCCACCGGCTCGAACGGCGCGTTGTAGAAGATGCCGTGACTCCCGGGCCGGGCACCGGTGACCATCGTGGTGTGAGACGGGTAGGTCACCGACGGATACACGCCACGCACCGCTTCCGCGTGGGAGCCGTCCTCCACCATGTGCCGCAGCATCGGCGCCGGCCATTCGGGGTCGAGGTAGAACTCGGGCCGCAGGCCGTCGATCGAGATCAGCACCACATGATCCGCCAGCCGCTCGGCATGGGCGGGAACGGTCGCAACGAAGAGCGCAAGCGCGCACAGACATCTTTGAAGTCGGGGCATAGGAGGTCCTCTCGCTGGGCAGGCGGCTCACCGCCTGCGCTTGGGTTTCGAGCGTGCTTGAAGAGATCTATCACTCCGAGCGGGGCGCTCACCAGACCTCACAGATCTCCTTGGGGTTCATCGGCGTGCCGGCAGCGCAGCTGAAGGCCTCGGCGAAGCTGCGGTTGTTGGAGACTGGTCCGAGGACCCGGAAGCGCCCCGGAGAGTGAGTGTCGGTGGTGACCTGCAGACGCTGCTGTTCGTCGGTAGCGAGGGAGCACCAGACCTGGCCGTAAGCAACGAAGAACAGCTGCTCGTGGGTCAACCCTTCGACCGATGGCTCGGGGACATCTTTTTGGCGCTTCTGCCAGATCTTGTAGGCCTCGAACGCCTGCTTGACGCCACCGATATCTGCGATGTTCTCACCCAAAGTCAGCTTGCCGTTGACGCTCACACCTTCTTCGACCTCGTAGCCCGAGTAGAGGTCTTCGACGCACTGCGCCTGCTCTTGGAACTGCTCGCTGGCCGCTTCTTCCCACCATTGGCGCAGCTGGCCCTGTGGATCGAACTTGCGCCCCTGATCGTCGAAGCCATGGCTCAGCTCGTGACCGATGACCGCCCCGATGCCACCGTAGTTCATCGCAGCCGGAAAATCGCGATGAAAAAACGGCGGCTGCAGGATGCCGGCGGGAAAAACAATCTCGTTCTGTAGCGGCGTGTAGTAAGCGTTGACCATTTGAGGCGTCATCAGCCACTCGTCTGGATCGATCGGCTTACCGATCTTGCGGGCGTTGCGGTCGAACTCGAAAGCACGCGCCGCCATGGCGTTGGCAAAGTGCTTGCCGCGCTCGACGTCGAGCCGCGAGTAATCACGCCAGGTATCCGGATAGCCGATCTTGTTACCCACCGCTTGTGCCTTCTCGACGGCCCGTTGGCGCGTAACGTCGTCCATCCAGCCGAGCTCCGGCAGGTTGTGCTTGAAGGCATCCTCGATGTCCTGCACCATCTCGAGGGCGACGTCTTTACTAGCTCCGGCAAAGCGCTGCTCGACGTAGATTTTGCCGATCGCCTGGCCGAGGGCGCTTTCGGTCGCCCCAACGCAGCGCTTCCAGCGCGGACGGATCTCGCGCTGTCCCTGAAGCTTCTGGCCGTAAAACTCGAAGTTGGCGTCGACGAAGTCTTGGGACAGCATGTTGGTGGTGCCGTCGACCAGGTGCCAACGCAGGTAGCTCTGCAGGGTCGAGGGCTTGGAGTCGGCCACCAGCTGCTCCAGAGCCTCGAAGAACTCCGGGGTCGCCACGCTGATATCGACCACGTCGGGATAGCCGATGGCTTTGAAGTACTCGCTCCACGGCAGGCCCGGGGTCAGCTTGTCGAGACCGGCGCGATCGATCTTGTTGTAAAGCTTTTCGATGATCCGCATCTGGTCACGCGGTCGTGAGCTCTCGGCTAGGCGGGTCTCGAAGGCGACGACGTCAGCAGCCCGCTTGCCAGCCTGCTCCTGGGTATCGCCGAGCAAAACGAACATGCGGGCGATGTGCTGCTCATAGTCGACCATCAGCTGCCGTTTATCCTCGTCTTCGGTGACGTAGTAGTCGCGGTCCGGCATGCCGAGACCGCCCTGCAAGAAGAACGAGATGTTGAGCTCTGGATCTTTGAAGTCGGCAAACACCCCGGTGCTGAACAGAGGACCGAGAAAGTGGCGATGCAGCTTGCCGGTGACCCGCAGCAGCGACGCAGCGTCGTCCACCCCGGCAATCTCCGCCAGCAACGGCGCCAACGGCTCGACGCCTGCCTTCTCGATCGTTGCAGCATCCATGCACGAAGCGTAATAGCTGCCGATCAGCTGGCGTTCCGGATGGTCGCCGGGTGCCTCGGCTGCGTCTTCCAGGATCTCGCGCACGAGCTCCCGGTTGCCCTCACCGATGACCGAGAAGCTGCGCGCCCAGCGGGTCTGATCCGCGGGCAGCTCGGTGCTCTCGAGCCATCCACCACAGGCGTACTGGTAGAAGTCCACACACGGGTCAGTCTCGAGGTCCATCGACGACAGCACGCTGGACGCGATCTGTTCGGTCGACAGCGAGCCCGCGGAGGCAGGCGTGCTGGCCGTCTCCTCGGCTGCGATTGGGATCCGAGGGACAACGAGGACAAGCAGCAGTGCGAGCCGCAGCAGGATAGGCCTCAGCAGACCTAGCCGCAGCACAGAGACGGGCTTCATGGGAGAGCTCCTTGGGTCGAAATCAGCGCCGGGGTCCAATGGTGCAAGGCGAGCGAGCGGGCCGCGCAGCTATGGTGCCCCCGCGCCTACGCGCAGTGACACGATGAGGTTTTGAAGTCGCTGGCTGGACGGCCCCGAGTGTAGCAACAAGGGCTCTCGCCACCTCGAATCGTTCTACCGACCCAAGAATCGTACGCTGCCCCTGCCGGCCCTACGGCAGCGTCCCCAGATCGCACCGCAGGTCAGGGTAAGATCCGGCCTCGCCACCTCTCGGAGCCCTTGTATCGATGCGAACATCCCTCGAACCCCAAGCCGGACACCCAACGGATGTCGAAAGGCAGACCCGTCTTGGAGGGCAGACCGGGCTCGGAGGACAAACCCGCCTGATCTTGAGGCTCCGCCTGCGTGCGCTTGGTCGCTGGATTCGGGCTTATGGCTTCGAGCTCTTCTTCCTTGGCCCGATGATCTTGGGGGGCGCCCTGTGGGTATTGCAACGCCAACTCGATCTGCTCCGCGCACCCATCCTCAGGTTCCTAGACCACCCGCCGCTCCCCTATGATCTGCCGCTGCCTGTGATGGTCGCTCTTGCCCTGCTGCTTTTCGTCCTGCCGCTGCCTGCGACCCTGCGCGAGCTCTATGGCAGACGCGGTGGCGGCGGAGCACTCGATCCACTGCCAGTACCGGTGACGACACGTTTTCACGTCGCTCTAGCCGCCGAGGTACCGTCGATCATACCGACCTTGCTGGCGCTGCTAGCCGCGATTCATGTCATCACTGAACGTCCCTGGCTATCGCTCGGCCTGGTCGAGACGGGATGGCGTCTTCTGTCCGCGTTGGCCACGCTTGCGCTGCTACGGATCGCGCTGGCCTTGGCCGTGGCGCGGAGTCGACGCGGAATGCTCTCGGCGGTCACCTCGCGCTGGCTCGCGCCGCTGCTACTCGTCGCGCCCCTCCTGGCGCTTGCGCTCAGCATTGCCCAGCCCCTTGCCAGCTTTTGCTTCCTGCTCTGGCTGCCGGCAGCGGCTCAGATCGAGATCGCCGTACGGGCAAGTCAATCGGTCAGCAGCGGGGGCATTTGGACCAGCCCCGCGACCCAGCTCGTGCTGCTCGTCGGGCTGTATGCCATCACGCGGATGCTGTTCACTCGCTGGCACCGGCGCAATCTCGAGGTGGCTCGTCAGCTGGTGGCCCCGAATCGCAGCCGCGGCGGGCAGTGGCAGCGCAAGCTGCTGCTGCGCTGGATCGCGTCGCGGCCGATCGCCGCACAGCTGATCCGCGACTTGACGCTGGTGGCCCGTCGCTTCTCGCCGGCCGTACCGCTGAGCGCTATGTTGATGTTGACCGCCCAGTTCGTCGCAGCGTCTTGGCTTCACGATGCTAGCCTGCCGATGCTGTGGCGCGAGCGCCTGGCCGTGCTCGTTCTCACCTTCTCGGTCTTGTCCTTGGTTGCCCTCGTCCCCTTTCTTCTCAAACACCAACTGCCGTGCTTTTGGCTCGAAAAAACCACCGGTGTCGAGCTCGAGCTCGTTTGGAAGACCAAGCTCTGGACCGCCGCAGTGCTCGGCTGCCTACCTTTGGGCATAGGAGCTTTGGTGCTGCTGTCGCCGCCTGAGCTCGCCCTCGCCAGTAAGGGAAGCATGATTCTGCAGCTGATCGCGACCACCTGGATCGTCACTTCGGTTCTGGGCCTGGCGGTATTCGAGATCGCCGCTCAGCCGGCGCTGGGTCTGGTGTTCAGCTCACTGGTCGCGCTGGCGCTAGCCGCGTTGATTATCTTCTATCCGCAAGGCTGGTGGCTGTGGCTCGCATTCCACGGCTACGCCGCCGGCCAGATCGCTGGCCGCGCCAGCCGACGGGTGAAACTGTTGGAGATCGAACCATGACGCAGGCGGACCCGAGCATCGCCGCGCCGGACGGCCAGGACACGCAGAGCCATCACCCCGTGCTCAGCGTAGAAAATCTCTCAAAGCGCTACGGCGCCGTCCAGGCTCTCGACGACGTCAGTCTCGAGGCCGACCAAGAGATATTGGGGCTGGTGGGGGCCAATGGCGCTGGCAAGTCGACGCTGTACCGGTCGAT
>JBCCEE010000036.1:0-33452 GCA_039030415.1 Acidobacteriota bacterium | reverse complement strand
GGTCCTCGAAGACACTGCCGCCAACGATGACGAAGACATGTTGCCCGAGGGGCCGGGCACGATCAATATTCGCAACCTCTCGATCCGCTGCGGCCACTGCGACACCTACCAGACGCTGAGCCACTTCCAGCGCCGGGACGACTGGAACGTCTACGCTTACGAGTGCGAGAACGACGTTTGCGATCCTGCGACCACCCGCACTTACCTCGAAGTGCCGGCGTTTCTCGACGAGTTCGCGCACCGCGATCCGTCCTGGCGCGGCGGCAAGGTCCACGCCGGCGCCGAGCCTGACGACGACTAGCGCTGGCCGTCTATCGACCGTTCTCGGACGTCTGGCGCGGCTCTGCGCAGATGTGCTAGCCTGCCCGCGTCCCGAGACGTTGGCTCACCTGACGTGAGCACTTTCGCGAGAGCCTAGCTCGCGAGTCTGCGCGGCCCAAACCCGCCGCTGCCGAAGGTTGAATGTCGCGTCCGTCGAGCTGATCGACGGTCACGAGCTGAACCGGCTACGGCGGAATCCACCTTCGCTTTCCATTCCCCGAGAGGTTCGATATGACGACGAACATTATTCACGTCGTAGGTACCGGTACGATCGGCGAGCCCCTGATCGGTTTGTTCACTGACTTCAAAGACAAGCTCGGTATCGACGAAGTCACCTTCCACAAACGCACGCCCTTGGTCAGCGACCGGGCTCGCATCAACCACATGATCGCGCGCGGCGCCAAGCTGGCCACTGACTTTGATCGCCGAGCGGATTTCGAGGATCTGGGACACACGGTGTCCTACACCGCCGAGGAGGCGCTCGAGCGCGCCACCGTGGTCATCGACTGCACGCCGGTCGGCAACAAGATGAAAGACGAGTTCTACTCGCAGCTCCAGGGCCCCAAGGGCTTCCTGGCCCAGGGTAGTGAGGAGGGCTTCGGCAAGCCGTACGCCCGCGGCGTCAACGACGAGGCGCTGGTGCCGGGTGAAGATCGCTTCATCCAGATCGTGTCGTGCAACACCCACAACATCACCACCCTGGTGCGCACGCTCACCGAGCAGGACGACGGCAGCTTCAGCCTCGAGCGCGGCACCTTCGTCTGCATGCGGCGCGCCAACGACATCACCCAAACGGCTTCGTTCCTGCCGGCTCCGCAGGTCGGCTCCCACGGCGACGACGAGTTCGGCACCCACCACGCCAAAGACGCCAACCGGGTCTTCAAGACTCTGGGGCAGGACTTCAATCTGTTCTCGAGCGCCGTCAAGCTCAACACGCAGTACATGCACTCGATCTGGTTCAATCTGATGCTGAGCCAGGACACCAGCGTAGAAGAGATCGTGCGTCGCCTGCAGTCCAACCCGCGGGTAGCGACCACCGCCAAGCGCGACGCCAACCTGATCTTCAGCTTCGGGCGCGACCATGGCTACTGCGGCCGGATCCTGTCTCAGACCGTCGTCGTGGTGCCGACCCTGGCGGTGCGTCATGATCGTGAGATCTACGGCTTCTGCTTCACGCCTCAGGACGGCAACTCCCTGCTGTCGTCGGTGGCGGCGACGCTGTGGCATATCGATCCCGATGGCGATAGCGTGCGACGCCGGCTCGATCCGATCCGGCGCTGGCTCTACACTGAGATCTAGCGTGCCGCGTGACTGAAGCGCCGCATCCGAAGCAGCGCGCCGGCGCACGGCTCGCCGACCTCGAAGAGCTCGAGGTGCGGGTCGAAAAGCTGGTCGAAGGCGGCGATGGCCTGGCGCGGTTCGAAGGCATTCCGATCTTCGTACCGCGCTCGGCCCCCGGCGACCGTCTGCGGGTTCGTCTGTCCGAGCGGCGCCCGAGCTACGGGCGCGCCGAGATCGTCGAGATCTTGGAGCCGGGGGCCGGGCGCCGCGAGGCCCCGTGCCCGCACTACGAACAGTGCGGCGGCTGTGCCCTGCAGCACCTGGAAGAAACGACCCAGCTGCGGTACAAGGCGCAGTCGGTGCGCGAGACCCTGCGCCGGATCGGCGGGGTCGAGACGCCGTCGAACATCACGGTGGTGCCGGGACGCCCCTGGGGCTATCGGCTGCGGACGCAGCTGCACGTCGGCGAAGGCATCCGCGGCACCGAGGTCGGCTACTTCGCGCGCGGCAGCCACGACCTGGTGGCGGTGCACAGCTGCCCGGTGCTGGTGCCGGAGCTCGAAGCGGCGCTGCCGGAGCTGCCGCAGCGGCTCGTCGGCTCGTCCCACCGCCGTATCGACCTCACCGCCGGCGATGGCGACCGCTGGACCCACGCGCCGCCGATCGAGGGTCTGCCCCGAGGCGAGGTCGCGAGCTGCATCGGCGGGCTGGTCTACTCCTACGACGCGCGCTGCTTCTTCCAGGGCCATCGCCAGCTGGCGCCGGCGCTGATCGAGCACGCCCTCGACGCGCCGCGGATCGGTGAGGCGGAGCGTGAGGGGACCGTCTACGATCTCTTCGCCGGAGTCGGACTGTTCAGCCTGCCGCTGGCGCGGCACTACCGGCGGGTGGTGGCGGTCGAGTCGGATCGCGTGGCGAGCCGCTTCAATCGCCGCAACGCGAAGCGCAACCAGATCACCAATCTCGACGTCGAGCTGCAGTCCGTCGAGTCATGGATTCCCAAGCTGCCGCAGAGCCCGGCGCGGGTGATCGTCGATCCGCCTCGGCTCGGCCTGTCCCACCGGGTACGGCGCACCTTGGCCAAGCGCCGGCCCAAACACCTGACCTACGTTTCGTGCAACGCGGCGACCCTGGCGCGTGATCTCAAGCAGCTGGGGCCGGGGTTCCGCATCGACAGCATGGCGCTCCTCGACATGTTCCCGCAGACCGGGCATATGGAGGTCGTCGTCCAGCTGCTGGACCGCGAGGCCTACCCCGAATCATGAGCGAAGCCACGACGAGCGAATCGTCAGCAGTGAGAGATCTGGTGATCGTCGGCGGTGGCCCGGCCGGCATGAGCGCCGCCCTGGTGGCGAGCCTGAACGGTCTCGACACCCTGCTGCTCGAGCGCTCGCCGCGCCTCGGTGGGCAGGTGCGCTGGGCGGACGCTCCGGTGCCCGACCTGCTGGGCGGCGCCGCGGAGGATGGCAATCAGCTGGCGGATCGGTTCGCCGCGCACCTCGCGACGTCGCGCGCCGACGTTCGCCTCGAGGTCGCGGTGAGCCATATCGAGCTGGCTGAGGATGCCGCGGCGGGGACCGCGGCTCGGCTCGAGCTGGTCGGGGCAGCGCCGGTGGCGGCGCGCCGCGTGCTGCTGGCCACCGGCATGGCGCACCGTCGACTGAACGTGCCGGGTGAGGACCTGGCCAATCGCGTGGACAGCCCGCGCCAGGTGCCGGAGCGCTGGCGCGAGCGTGAGATCGTGGTGGTTGGCGGCGGTGATGAATCGAGCTCGCTGGCTACCGATCTGGCCGATCTCGGCGCCCGCGTCACCTTCCTGGTGCGCAGCAGGCTGCGGGCCCGGCCGCTGTTCCGAGACGCGGTGGTCGCTCAGCCGCGGGTCGACATCCGGGAGGGGGCGGTGGTGAAGCAGCTGGCGTCGGACGGAGCCCGGATCCGGGTCGAGCTGACGTCCGGCGAGGCGCTGAGCGTCGACGACGGCTTCGTGCGCATCGGCGTCGAGCCGGCGATTCCGTCGCTGACCCCTGCGATCGAGCTGCGGTCGAACGGCCACGTCCGGGTCGACGAGCAGGGGCGTACCTCGCACCCCCACCTCTTCGCCGCCGGTGACCTGGTGCGGTCGCCCGGCCAGCACTACATCGCCGCCGCTCTGGCTGGCGGCACGCTGGCGGCGCGCACCGTTGAAGAAGACCTGGCGCAGTAGCATCGAGCTTCGATAGGGTCCGCGGGAAGAATGGAGCCTAGAAGCGATCACAGAATGAGAGGTGGCAGATGAACGAGCGGCAGGTGCCAGCGGAGCGTCGAAACTACAAGTACTTCGATCTGGTGATGGCGGCCTTCGTCACCGTGCTGCTGTGCTCGAGCCTGATCGGCGTACCCAAAGTCGCCTCGCTGTTCGGCTTCTCGTTCGGCGCCGCGATCTTCTTCTTTCCGATCAGCTACGTCTTCGGCGATATCTTGACCGAGGTCTACGGCTACGCGCGCTCGCGCAAGGTGATCTGGACCGGATTCGCCGCCCTGCTGTTCGCCTCGTTCATGTCCTGGGCGGTGCTGGCGCTGCCGCCGGCCCCGGGCTGGCACGACCAGGAAGTGTTCGAGAAGGTCTTCGGCCAGACGCCACGCATCGCCTTCGCTTCGTTCATCGCCTACTGGTGCGGCGAGTTCACCAACTCCTACATCATGGCCAAGATGAAGATCATGACCTCTGGGCGCCACCTGTGGATGCGCACCATCGGCTCGACGATCGCCGGTGAGGGCGTGGACTCACTGATCTTCTACCCGCTGGCCTTCTACGGCACCTGGACCAACGACCTGATCCTGAAAGTCATGGTGGCGAACTACCTGATCAAGACCGGCTGGGAAGCCGCGCTGACGCCGATCACCTACAAGATTGTCGGCTTCCTCAAGCGGGCGGAGCAGGAGGACTACTATGATCACGACACCAATTTCTCGCCGTTCAACGTCCAGGCCTGAGGCCCTCGGGCTCGCGACGAGCCGCCACAGCGGGAGGCTACGATGGGCGTGAGTGCATCCGAGGTGCCGGAGTCAGTGCGCTTCAAAGAGATCGAGCACAAATTCGTCGTCCCCGACGACTTCGACCTCGATGCGCTGCGCTCCGAGCTGAAGGCGCTCGGGCCGACCGGCACGACAGTGCAGGACGTCAGGGACGTCTACTACTTCACGCGCCATCAGCCGCAGTACATTTACCGCCACCGCTGTGACCAGGAGCTGCAGCATCTCAGCGTCAAGTCGATCGAGCGCGACTCCGAGGTGCGTCTCGAGGTCAACCTCGATCTGGGCCAGCACCGGGGAGACCAGCAGGCGGCGGTCGAGGAGTTTCTCGCCACCTTCGACGTCGTCTGGCGTGGGGTCATCGACAAGCAGATCGAGGTCTACTACTTCCCGGACTGCGAAGTCGTCTACTACCGTGCGCAGGCGGATTCCAGGCGGGTGAGCTGTGTTGAATTCGAGGCGGTGGGCGCCGCTTCGCTCGCGGACGCTCTGGCGATCCTGAGCCGCTATGAGCAGCGGGTGGGCTTCGCTAGCCGCGAGCGCACCGCCAAGACGCTGGTCGAGATCCTCTTCCCCGACGAGAGCCGGCGGTTTCGAGGCCAGCTGGCCGAGGCGGGCTCTCAGCTGTGAGCAGGCACGCATGAGCGAGCACGTATGAGCGGGCAGACCTACTTCACGCTCGTCCTGGCCAAGCAGGACTTCAAGTTCTCGTGCGCCCATTTTCTGGTGTTCGACGCCGAGCACGCCGAGCTGCTGCACGGTCACAACTACCAGGTCGAGGTCGAGCTCAGCGGCCCGTCGCTCAACGAGGAAGGGCTGCTGGCGGACATGGCACGCACCAAAGCACGTATCCGCCGCGCCTGTGCACGGCTCGACAATCACACGCTCGTGCCGCAGCGCAGTCCGCACGTGACCGTCGACCGGCGAGCCGATCACGTCGAGATCCGTTTCCTCGAGCGGCGCTACCGATTCCCGCTGGAGGACGTGGTGCTACTGGATCAGGTCAACACCTCGGTCGAGGTGCTGGCGCGCATGCTGTGGCAGCAGCTGGCCGAGGGGTTGGACGAGCCCGGGGTCGAGGAGCTGGCGGTCAGCGTGTCTCAGACCTCCGGGCAGAGCTGCTGGTATCGAGCGCGGATCGAAAGCCGCTAGGCAGCAGCCGTCCGCTTCTGAACCTCGGCCTCGATTTCACCGGGATCGGGGAAGCGGCCGGTGGCCTTCTTGGAAAAGATGAGCTCGCCGTCGAGGGTGACCTCGAAGACGCCGTCCTTGCCCTTGACCAGGGTGGGTTGGAAGCTGAATTGTTTCTCTATGTCTTCCGCCAGACCGGCGGCGCGTGGCTTGTAGTTTCAAACGACGCAGTATTCGATATGCATGCTGGGCATGATGGGTTTCCTCCGGTTGTTTACCTGCCGATGTCCCGAGACTTTCGGCTTTGGACACGGCCGTTTGATTGTAGATAAGATTCGGTGGCTGAGGAAGTCGTGCAGGCATTGGCGTCTGAACTGTCGTTCCTGGCAACCGAGGTGCGATGTCCGTCAAGTCTGCAGACCCTGCTATGGAGCCGCGCGTTTCGAAAGGTTCGGGCGCCGTCGGTCCCAACTCGGCCGCGGAAGAGCAGGCTCGCCTGGAGCGTGTGGCGTGGCACGTGCGTGGCATTCTCGTAGAGCTGGGTCTCGACCTCGAAGACCCCAATCTTGCCGAAACGGATATGCGTGTCGCCAAGATGTATGCCGAGATGTTTCATGGCCTGAAGGAGGGCAACGAGCCCAAGGTCACCACCTTCCCCAACGACGAGGTGTATTCGGGAATGGTGATGGAGACCAACATCCCGTTCTACTCCATGTGCTCGCACCACCTGGTGCCGTTCTACGGTCACGCTCACATCGCTTACGTGCCCACCGACAAGCTCGTCGGTCTGTCGAAGCTGCCGCGCATCTTGGAGTTCTACGCCAAGCGCCCTCAGCTCCAGGAGCGTCTCACCGAGCAGGTCGTGACGTACTTGGAAGAGCGGCTGAAACCCCAGGGAGCGATGGTCGTGATCGAGGCCCGGCACCTCTGTGTCGAGATGCGGGGCGTCAAAAAACCGGGAGCGTTGACCGTCACTTCGTCGATTCGTGGCATTTTCAAGGAGCGACCCATCCGTGAGGAATTTCTCGATCTCCTGCGCAAGAACTGAGCCCCGAGGCCGAGGCGCCTCCGAGCATCGAGCGATCGTTTGGGTCGTCGCGGTGCTGCTCGCCGCCTGGTGCGTGACGCCAGCGGCTGCCCTCAAGAAGAAGGGCGCCGACGCCGAAGAACTGTTCAATCCGTTGCTCGGTGTCGAATACTCGCACTGGCTGGTCGGCCCGATCTACCACATGACGACCGACAAAGAGATCGCCGAATACCAGGCGTTGACCAGCGACGAGGAAGCCGAGCAGTTCATCCGAGCGTTCTGGGAGCGCCACAATGAAGGCACGGAGCTGTTCAAGAAGACGCCCGAGCAGATTTTCGAGCAGCGCGCCGAGACCGCCGACAGCCGCTACAGCGAAGGCACGCTGCCGGGCCGACTGACCGACCGCGGCACGGTGTTCATTTTGTTCGGCGAGCCCGAGGAGACCGAGTTCGAGTCTTCCGAGCTGCTCGAGGGGCCGCCGATCGAGAACTGGGTCTACGGCAAGAAGGCGGCTCCGGGAATCCACGGCCAGAAGCCCAAGAAGGAGTACCGCTTCGTCGAGATCGACGGGGCGACCCGGTTCTTCAACAACAAGCTGAGCGAGCTCGAGGCCCGCAAGCGCCAACGCAAGCGGATCCGTTTCTGATGACCCATGCCATGACTTCGCAGAGATCGGTGCTCAAAGGGGTTGGCATCTCGGTAGCCAAGCACGAGGTGACCAACGACATGCTGGCGCGGGTGATGGAGACCAGTGACGAGTGGATTCAAGGACGCAGCGGCGTCCGCAGCCGCTTCTTCGTCGACCCCGGTACCGGCTCGGCCGACCTCGGGGTAGAAGCCGCTCAGCGCGCGCTGGACGACGCCGGCATCACCAAAGAAGAGGTCGACTACGTGGTCTGCGCCACCATGACGCCGGACCACTACTTCCCGGGCACCGGCGGACTGATCCAGTCCCGTCTCGGTCTGGCGCCGCTGCCGGCGGTAGACCTCAGGCAGCAGTGCGCCGGGTTCGCCTACGGCCTGCAGCTGGTCGATGCGCTGATCAAAGGCGGCGTGGCGCGTACCGTGCTGCTGGTCGGTACCGACGTACACAGCTCGCTCATCCCATGGTCGGAACGCGCCTGGGATGTGCTCTACGGTCGCGATGAGGGCCCGCTCGATGAAGCGGACCTGGCTTGGAACAAGCGCTTCCGGCATCTCACCGTGCTGTTCGGAGACGCCGCTGGCGCGATGGTCTTCCGGGCCGAAGACAACGCCGACGGGCGCGGTATCCTGGGGGCTTCGCTGTTCGCCGACGGCGACAACATGGACATCCTCTACGTCCCCGGCGTCGGTTCGGCCTATCGGCCGTTTGTCAGCTCGGCGATGATCGAGCGCGGCGATTCGGTGCCGGCGATGGACGGCCGTTCGGTCTTCAAGCTGGCGGTCACCCACATGCCGCGGGTCACTCGTGAGGTGCTGGAGCAAGCGGGCTACGGCCTCGACGATCTCGACCTGCTGATCATGCACCAGGCCAATCTGCGCATCAACGAGGCGGCTCAGAAGTCCCTGCGGCTGCCGGACGACAGGGTCCACAACAACATCCAGAAGTACGGCAACACCACCTCCGCCACCCTACCGCTGGCGTTCTTCGAAGCGCGCGAGGCGGGCAAGGCGCCGGCGGGTTCGCTGGTGGCCTTCACCGCCCTCGGAGCCGGGCTGCACTACGGCTCGGTTCTGATGAGGGTCTGAGTCATCTTGGCGATCATGGTTTCGAAGTTGTTGTGCTGTTCGACGCGGCGGTACGCGGCCTCGCGCTCGATCGCCGCTCGCAGCTCGGGCTCGCCCTCGAGCAGCAGCTCGAACTGACGGCGGCGCAGGCTCAGCAGCAGCGTCGGCGCCGCGGTTTGGATGGTGGTTTGACGCGGCGTGGCTTCGAGCAGAGCCTGGGCGCCGAAGTAGTCGCCATCCGCGAGCTTGCGCACGCCACCGCCGCGGCCGCCGTCCGGTGACAGCATCTGCTCGACCTCGCCGCGCACGATGAGGAAAAAGCGATCGCCGGATTCGCCCTTGGAATAGACGATCCGATCGGCAGGGTAGGACTCGGAGACCAGGAGATCAGCGATCGCCTGCAGGCGCTGCGGGTCGAGGCCGGCGAGCAGCGGGATGGCCTTCAGTCGGTGCGGCGAAACCTGGGCGCTGTGACCGTCGGCGCTGACCGTGAAGCCGCTCTGCTTCTGCCACAGTCGGTGGTACGGCCCCTCGCGCTCGAGGAGATCCTGATGCCGCCCCTGCTCGACGATGCGGCCGTCCTCGACCACCAGGATCCGGTTCATGTGGTGGATCGAGCCCAGGCGGTGGGTGGTGAAGAATACGGTGCGATCGCGACCGACGCGCCGCAGGGTGGCGTTGATCGCCGCCGCGGTGGCGGGATCGAGGGCCGAGGTCGGTTCGTCGAGGATCAGCAGCGCCGGATCGTTGAGCAGCGCGCGAGCGATGGCGATGCGCTGCCGCTCGCCGCCGGACAGATGGCTGCCGCCCTCGCCGACGCGGGTATGGTAGCGGCGCGGCATCGACATGATCAGATCGTGAATCTCGGCCTGGTACGCCGCTCGGCGCACCTCGGACTCGCCGGCTTCGGGACGGCCGATGCGCAGATTCTCGAGCAGGCTGGCGTCGAACAGCACCGAGTCCTGCAGGACGACCCCGGTCTGGGCGCGCAGCGAGCTCTCGCTGCAGTCGCGAAGGTCGATGCCGTCGAGGGTCACGCGTCCTCGGTCGGGGTCATAGAGGCGCAGGATGAGGTTGAGGATCGTGCTCTTGCCCGAGCCGCTGGGGCCGACCACGGCCACCGACTCGCCGGCGGTGACGGTGAAGCTGACGTCCTGCAGGGCCGGGGCGCTCTGGCGATAGCCGAAGGAAACGTCCTCGAAGCAGATGCGATCGGCGAGCCGCGGCAGCGGCGGACAGCCCTGGCGGTCCCGCACCGTCGGCTCTTCGGCGAGGAAGTCCTGGACGCGCTGCATCCCGCCGCTGGCCTGCAGCAGGTCGGGCATCACCGCCGACAGGTGGTTGGCGGCATTGGAAACGTTGAGCAGCAGGGCGACGAACGCCACCAGGGAGCCGACGGTGAAGACGCCGTGGATCGCCAGGTAGGCTCCGACCGCCATGGTCAGGATCTGGACGAGGAACACGCTCTGGCTGGCGGCGCGACCGGCCAAAGAGGCCGCGAATCGAGCCTGGGTGGCGATCCGGACCAGCCCCCCGAGCTGTTTCTTGAAGGCTTCGATGCGTGAAGCCTGGATGCCGAAGGTGCGAATCACCGCATGCGAGCTGATCGCTTCACGGATCGAGGCGGCGATCTTGGCCTCGGTCTTCTTGCACTGGTAGCTCAGCCATTGCGCCCGGCCGCTCAGCAGTTTGGGCCCGAACAGCGCGATCGGTAGCGCCGCCAGGGTCATCAACGCCAGCCGCCACTCGACGACGAACAGCAGGATCAGACTGGTCACCAGCATCAGGGCCGAGAAAACAAAGGTGTGGATCGCACGCACCAGGGCGGTCTCGATGACCGCCAGATCGTTCGAGAACCGAGACATGAGGTCGCCCGAGTCGACCTGTGAGTAGTAGCCGACCGGCAGGCGCAGCAGGTGATCGAACATCTCGGTGCGCAGGTCGCTCATCGCGAGGTAGCCGCTCTTGGCCGAGAAATGGTCCTGCAGCAGGCTGGCGACGGCCTGGGCCGTCCAGCCGGCCAGCAGCAGGCCGAGGATTTGAGTCAGCACCTCCATGTTGCGGGTCAAGATGGCGCGATCGAAGATCTGCTGATAAGCGATCGGCACCGCGACGCGAAACGCCGCTTGTACCAGCATGGCCAGCAGCACCAGCAGGGTGGGAACGGCATAGGGCCGCAAGCGGCGAGCGCTGGTCAGCAGGAAGCCGCCGAGCGTCAAGCCGCGCTCCGAGGATTCCCGGCGCTGGGCCGAGGCGCTCGGCCTAGCGTGGGTTTTAGCCACGGCAACCTCCAGGCGACGCCGAGCGGCGCAGCGTGCGGCCATGCCAGGGTCTGGCGAGCACGGGGCCGCGATAGCGCGGGCCGGGGAACAGGAGACGGTGGTGCAAACGGTGCAAGGATAAAGCGGCGGACGTCACAGGCGGCGGTAAGGAAAAGCCCCTCGCCTCCTACCGGCCCAGCGGATCAGGTTGCGAACGGCCGAAGGTTCAGCCTCGGATCGCGCGAAACGCGCGAGTGGTATAGGCTGCGCAAAATTCTGCCGTCGAGCTCTCGTCAAGCGATCTATAACCTAGAGATTAAGGCGAGATTCCAGTCAAAGGCAAGGCTTTCGGGGATTCTCCAGCCGGGCCTAGAGTCGAGGGTGGGCTTGCATGCGCTCCTTCAAGAGGCATTCACGCATCACCTCGGAGCGCTCTGGCAGATTCAAATGATGAGAGGGCCGAGATTTTGGGCGCAGGAAGAGATCGAAAGACCAATATTCTCAGGCAGGCGGCGCGGGTCTTCATGGAGCAGGGCTACGAAGCGGCCTCGATGAAAGTCATCGCGGAGCGTGCCGAGCTGACAAAACCTGGGCTCTACTACCATTTCAAGAGCAAGCAGGATCTGCTCTTCGCCATCATGAGCCATGCGATGGACTTCTTGGAGAAGGAGACGCTGGCCGCGACGGTGGCTTCGACCGACAACGAACAGCGCCTCAAGAAGATCATCCGCGGCCATGCCCGCATGATCGCGCAGGAGGGCGTGGGGACGTTCACCGTCCTGGTGATCGACGAAACCCATGTCCTGACGCCGGACGATCATCGTCTGATCACACATCGCAAGCGCGCCTACTACGAAGTGATCCGAGCCACTCTCAACGAGCTGGGACGGGAAGGCAAGCTGCGCGCCGGCACCGACACGACGGTCGCCGCCTTCAGCCTGCTCGGCATGGTGATGTGGATCTCGAGGTGGTACAGCCCCGACGGCGCGCTCAATCCCGAAGAAGTCGCCGAGCGCATCAGCGAGCTGGCCCTGGGCGCCGTGCTGCGCGACGACTGCCGCACGACCCGTCCGTCGACCGAGTGAGCCCGTGAGCCTTCTGGAGCGATGGTTCGACTTGCGGGCGCACGGTACGTCCGTGGCGACCGAAGTGCGCGCCGGCGTGGTGACTTTCCTCACTATGTCGTACATCCTGTTCGTCAATCCCCAGATCCTGTCGCAGGCGGGAATGCCGGCGGCCGATGTGGCGGCGGCCACCGCCCTGGCGTCGGCGGTGGCGACCCTGGCGATGGGGCTGGCGGCCAACTATCCCATCGCGCTGGCCCCCGGCATGGGCCTCAACGCCTACTTCACCTTCGGCATCGTCGGTGCCATGGGGGTGAGCTGGCAGACGGCGCTGGCGGCGGTGCTGGTAGAAGGCGTGCTCTTTCTGGCGCTCGCCTTGAGCGGCGCCCGCGCCGCGCTGCTGCGGGCGATTCCGGACGCCATCAAGACCGCCACGATGTGCGGCATTGGTCTCTTCCTGGCGATCATCGGCCTGCAGGGTGCCGGCCTGGTCGTCGATCATCCCGCGACCCTGGTGACTCTGGGCGAGGTCGGTGATGTCACGGTGGTGCTGGCGCTCGCCGGGCTGGTGCTCATCGCCGCGCTGCTGGCCACCGGCGTCAAGGGCGCGTTCCTGATCGGCATCGGGTTGGTGACCGCGATCTGCTGGGCGACCGGGCTCAGCCCAGCGCCGGAGTCGTTCGTCACCGTGCCCAGCCTGCCGAGCGAGACGCTCCTCGCCATGGATTTCAGCTCGCTGTTCACCGGTAAGCTGCTGGTGGTGGTCGTGGCGCTGCTGTTCGTCGACCTGTTCGATACCGCCGGCACTCTGATCGGTGTGGGTCGCCGCGCCGGCTTCCTCGACGCCCGGGGCGAGCTGCCGCGCGCCAACCAGGCGTTCGCGGCCGACGCCGTCGGCACGATCGCCGGCGCCGCGGTCGGCACCAGCACCGTGACCAGTTACGTCGAATCGGCGACCGGCGTCGAAGAGGGCGGCCGAACCGGTTTGACCGCGCTGACCGTCGCCGTGCTCTTCTTGCTGTCGCTGTGCTTCACGCCGGTAGTGATCGCGGTGCCGGTCATCGCCACCGCACCGACCCTGGTGATCGTCGGCGCCCTGATGATGCGGGGTGCCGCCGAGATCGAGTGGACCGAGATCGACGAAGCGCTGCCCGCCTTCCTCACCCTCGCTCTGATGCCCTTCACCTACTCCATCGCCAACGGCATCAGCTTCGGCATCCTGTCGTACGTCCTGATCAAGATCCTGCGCGGTCGCTGGCGCCAGGTAAACCCCCTGTTGATGATTCTCGCCGCGGCTCTGATCGCGTTTCATGCCCTACTTTAGCGAGCGCTGTTGATGATTCTCGCCGCAGCTCTGATCGCGTTTCATGCCCTGCTCTAGAGTTTTTCTGTCCCTCTCCGTTTGATTCGTGCGGTTTTCTCGCGTGAGTCCTTGAAGCCGCCCGAACACTTCTGGCGCAGACGTCGCCAGAGCCAAACCGGACTGCATGGGCAGTCCAAGCCGGACCGCTCTACGCGGTCCAAGGAGAGGGAAAATGAAGAAGTCATTGCTGTGGATCGGTCTGTTCAGCCTGATGCTGCTGGTCGCGGGACCCGCGGCCGCGAAATGTATCGTCGACAACGACCTCGACAACAGCGGCGACGTGACCTTCGACGACGCCAAGCTGCTGTTCAACTACCTGTTCGCCAGCGGCCCGGCGCCGACCTGCATGGGCGAAGCCGACGCCAACGGCGACGGCACCGTCACCATCGCCGACGTCATCGTGATTCTCGACGCGGTGGCCTGCAGCGACGCCACCCTCGGTGACGTCAACGGCAGCGGCGTCGTCGCCCTGGCCGACGTCAACTACCTGCTCAACTACCTCTTCCTCGGCGGCCCCGAGCCGCAACCCTGCCTCGAAGTCGGCGACGTCAATGGCGACGGCAGCCTCAGCATTGCCGATGCGGTGGCCTTGGGCGGCAGCCTGCCGTGCCCGGGCGTGCCGGGGGACGTCAATGGCGACGAGCAGGTCGATATCTCCGATCTCATCCTGGTCGCCGAGAGCTTCTCGACCAGCGTCACCTTCGTGCCGTGCACCCTCGCCGGTGATCTCAATCAGGACGGCACGTTCAACATCGCCGATCTGATCGCCTATTTCGATCTGTTCTAGCGACCCTGTTGATTGCTTCCCCCCTTTGACAAAGGGGGGATCGAGGGGGGATTTCTCCCCGAAAGACTGGTGGTTGCGAGGAGTAACATAGAGCCACACCCCTGAAACACTCGCTGGCGCGACGGTGCCAACCCCGAGCTGCTGAGACTTTGGGAAGCCGATTCTGTCGG
The DNA here is from genome assembly GCA_039030415.1 of Acidobacteriota bacterium. GTDB lineage: Bacteria > Acidobacteriota > Thermoanaerobaculia > Multivoradales > J023 > JAAELT01. The sequence continues at coordinate 19,325 of JBCCEE010000036.1, read as the reverse complement.
CTTCCCCTTTGCCGTTTTGGAGCCCCGTTCGGAACCGGTTCAGAAGCCCATCTTGGCGACCGGCGCTGGTGATCGACAAGGAGCCTGAAATGAACCGTATCGGGTTGTTCCTGGTGCTGTGCTGCACCGTCTCCCTGACTGCGTCGGCCCATGAGATCTCGCTCGAAGACAAGGTTTGCGTTTGCTACGGAGACCTCAACGACGACAAGTGGGTCGATGAAGTCGATGTCCAGCTGCTGCTCGATTGCTTCAACGGCGAGTGCAGCGAACCCTGCGTCGAGGACCGCAACAGCGAACCCTGTCCGGAGGTCGAAGAGAAGGAATGCACGATGCAGAACGGCTGCCTCGCCGACTTCAACCACAACCACGAGGTGGGGGAGGGCGATCTGGCGGTGCTGTTGGGGAACTGGGGTCGGTGCCCCGAGGCCGGCGACGTCACCGGAGATCGCGTCGCCGATCGCGACGACATCCTCAAAGTTCAGGCGGATATGGGTCGCGACTGCACCCAGGATCTCGACTACGAGGGTCGAGTGGGGGGCAATGATCTCGCCATTGCCGAGTCCGCCTGGGCGACCGGCGACGACCATCATCCCGGCACCGATCTCAACCGTGACGAGCAGCTGTCGATCGTCGAGCTGATCTCCGTGTTCGACTCCCAGGGCCGGGACTGCCGCTCAGATATGGACGACGACGGTGATATCGACCTCTTGGATCTCTGCATCGTCTGCGCAGAAACCGAAGAGGACTGTGCCGCCTTCGGCTGTCAAAATCTCTAGGACCCTGCGGCAGCCGCCAGAGCTTCGAGGCGTGCCGCGGCCCGCCGTGTCCGGCGGTCTCCGGCCCCGAGCTCGGCGGTGAGCCGCCGGTGACTCGAAGCCAGCAGCGGCTCAGCCGCCGTGCGGTCTCCGCGGGCGAGCAGCAGAGCGCCCAGCGCGCTCTCGGCCTCGGCCAAGCGCCAGGGGTCCGTGGGCTTGTCACGCTGGATCGCCACCGCCTCGTGAATCAGCGGCTCGGCCGCGCCGCGTGCGCCGCGCGCGAGCAGGAGCTGGCCGAGCGCGAGCGCCGACGTCGCCAGATGACGGTGCCCCTCAGGCAGGCCGCGGCGGATCGCCAGGGCTCGACGAAACGTGCGCTCGGCGTCCGCCGGCCGTCCGAGCGCTTCGAAGACTTGGCCGAGGCTGTGCTGGGTAAAGGCCAGGCTGGGGTGCTCGTCGCCCAGCAGCCGCTGCTTCATCGCCAGCGATTCCTGCAGCACCGGCTCGGCCGCGCTCAGCTTGCCACCCTCCAGCAGCACCGCGCCCAGGTTACCGAGACTGCGTGAGACCGCCGGATGGTCGCCGCGATAGAGCGTGCGCCGCAGCGTGAGCGCGTCGCGAAACGCTTGCTCCGCGGGCTCGTACTTGCGCTGCCGAAAGAGTACCGAGGCCAGGTTGTTGAGGCTCTCGGCCACCAGCGGATGCTCCTCGCCCAGCAGCTGGCGCCGACTCGCCAGGGCTTCGCGCAGCAGCGGCTCGCTCGCCGCATAGTCGGCGCGGGCGTTCAGCACCTGGGCGAGGTTGTTGATGCCCAGCACCACCGACAGATGCTGATCCCCCAGCAGCCGCCGCTTGATCGCCAGGGCTTCGCGCAGCAGCGGCTCGGCGGCTTCGTCGTCGTCCGCCGCCCGGTAGGCCGCCGCCAGATTGTTGAGGCTCTCGGCGACGACGGGGTGCTGATCGCCGAGCCGCTGCCGGCGGATGGCGAGGGCTTCGCGCGAGTGGGCCGCGGCCGCCTGGTGCTCGGCCTGGTCCTGCAGCACGCCGGCCAGGTTCTCGAGTGTCTCGGCGACGTCGAGGTGGCTGGCCCCCAGCGTCTGACGCCTCAGGCGCAGCGCCGTCCGCAAGTAGCCCAGCGCTTCGTCGTAGAAGCCGAGACCGTGGTAGCTGCTGCCGAGGGTAGCGAGCAGCCGGGCCTGCACCGCCGGGCTCTCCCACGGCCGGGAGACCAGCTGGGTCGCGGCTTCGTCCAGCAGATCGCGGGCGGTGACCACCTCGCCCGCGGTCCGCCCCGGGTCGGCGACCCAGAACAGCTCCTCGAGAAAGGTCGATACCTGCTCCGCTCGCTGGCCTTCCGCCAGGGCGGTGGCTCGCTCGACGCTGGCGATATGCGCCTGCCAGGCGGTCGCGACCACCCCGGCCAGCAGCAGCAGGGCCGACAGCGCGGCCAGTGCCACCGCGGTGCGGTGACGGCGCACGAACTTGCCGGCGCGGTAGCGCAGGGTCGGCCGCCTGGCCAGGATCGGCAGGCCGGTCAAATGGCGGCGCAGATCCTCGGACAGCCGGTCGACAGATCCGTAGCGCTGGTCCGCCTCCTTGGCGAGGGCCTTGAGCACAATCGTGTCGAGGTCTCCGGCGAGCCGCCGGCTCAGCCGCTCGCTGCCACCGGCCGAGGCCAGCGCGGCGCTCGGACTCTCGGGCTCCTGCTCGCAGATCACGCGCTCCAGGGCGGTGACGGCCAGCGAGTCGACGCGGTACGGCGGCTCGCCGGTGAGCAGCGCATAGAGCAGTACGCCGAGCGAGTAGACGTCACTGGCGGTGGTGACCGGCTCTCCCCGCACCTGCTCCGGGCTGGCGTAGCCCGGCGTCATCGGGCGGTGCGACAGCGCCGTGGCCGCGAGAGTCTCGGGAAAGCTCGCCGGGTCGAGCAGCTTGGCGATGCCGAAGTCGAGCAGCTTGGGCACCCCCTCCGCCGTCACCAGAATGTTGCTCGGCTTGAGGTCGCGGTGCACCACCAGGTTGCGATGCGCCGCCTGCACCGCCGAGCACACGGTGCGGAACAGCTCGAGTCGCTGACGGATTCCGAGACCCTGGCGATCGCAGTAGGCGTCGATCGGCTCGCCCTCGACGTACTCCATCACGAAGCACGGCAGGCCGTCGTCGCTGGTGGCGGCGTCGAGCAGGCGCGCGATGTTGGGGTGCTCGAGACCGGCCAGAATCTGCCGCTCCAGGCGGAAGCGCCGCTGGATCTCGTCGGTGTCCAGGCCGCGCTTGAGCACCTTGATCGCGACCTCCTTGCGAAACTGCGCGTCGGCCCGCACCGCCAGGTAGACCGCGCTCATGCCGCCGCGACCGAGCGGGCGGACGATCTCGTAGGCGCCGATGCGGCTGCCGACGCGCGAGGCGGCGAAGCGCCGCGCTTCAGAGGCGACGGCGTCTTCTAAGAACTCGCCGGCGTCGTGGTGAGCCCGCAGCAGCGAGGCCACCTCGTGGCGCAGGCCGGAGTCTTCAGGGCAAACTCGCTGCAGGAATTCCGCCTGCTCGTCCGGGGCTTCGATGCCCTGCTCGAGGGCGGTGCGGAACAGCTCATTGACGCTTCGGAACCGCTCCCGGCTCATGCGGTGCGCCGGCGCGCGGCCGCTGGCCTCGTCGCTGCTGGCCTCGTCGCCGCTGGCCTCGTCGCCGGCGGCTTCGCCTCGCCGGCACGGTCCGGGCTCAGCTCGCGGTAGAGCCAGGCGCGGGCCGCCTTGAAATCGGTGATCACCGTGGTGTTGGAGACCCCCAGCACCGCCGCTGATTCCTCGATCGTCAAGCCGCCGAAGATCCGCAGCTCGACGACCCGGGCCATGCGCGGGTCGAGCTGGGCGAGGGCCTCGAGAGCGTCGTCGAGAGCCACCAGATCCGTCGGCCGCGAGGGCGAGCTGATCACCGCGTCTTCCAGGCTGATCTGATGCTCGCTGCCCTGGCGCTTGGCGTAGCGCCGGCGTCGTGCGTGGTCGACCAGAATGCGCCGCATCTGCTGCGCGGCGATGCCGAAGAACTGCGCCCGGTTGTGCCAGTGGGCGCGATCCTGATCGATCAAGCGGCAGTAGGCTTCGTGCACTAGGGCGGTGGGCTGCAGCGTGTGCTCACGGCGCTCGCGCCGCATGTGGCTCTCGGCCAGCTTGTGTAGCTCGTCGTAGACCAGCGGCATCAGCTGATCGACCGCTGCCTGGTTTCCGTTGCTCCAGTCCACGAGCAAACGGGTAACCTCTCCTTGCGAAGGACGCGTCATGTCTGCTCCTTCGACCGTCATTCCTGGGTCGTCTGCGGCCGGATTGCGATCGTCGTATGTCGAAACCTCAATATTGCCAGGGTCGTGACGTAGGATCAAGCGATTGGGATCAAGAGACATAGTGCACGTCCAGCGAGTGAACCCCGGGCAGACTTGAAGCGACTCCCATGGGCATGAAGATCGGCAGCGATGCAGTGCTGAAAGTCCGTGATCTCGGCTTCACTTACCCCGGTTCACCGTCTTCCAGTGAACCGTCACCAGCGATCTCTGGGCTCACCTTCGACGTCGAGGAAGGGGAGATCTTCGGCCTGCTAGGCCCCAGCGGGGCCGGCAAGAGCACCACCCAGGGAGTGCTGATCGGTCTGCTCAAGGGCTGGGAAGGCAGCGTCGAAGCCTTGGGCAAGCCGCTGCCGAGCTGGAGCGCCGACTACTACGAGCACGTTGGGGTCTCGTTCGAGATGCCGAACCACTTCCTCAAGCTGACGGCGCGCGAGAACCTCGACTACTTTCGCTCGCTCTACGCGGGCGAGACGTCGAGCGCCGAAGCCGTGCTCGAGCAGGTCGGCCTCGAAGACAGCCTCGACGTGCGCGTTGCCGAGCTCAGCAAAGGCATGAAGAACCGCCTGACCTTCGCTCGCAGCATGCTGCACCACCCGCGCCTGTGGTTTCTCGACGAGCCCACCGCTGGGCTCGACCCGGTCAACGCGCGCCGCATCCGCGGGATCATCGAGCGTCGCCGAGACGCTGGCGCCACCGTGGTGCTGACCACCCACAACATGCAGCTCGCCGACGAGCTGTGCGACCGGGTCGGCTTCATCGTCGACGGGCACCTGCGGCTGGTGGAGGCTCCCGACGTCCTCAAGCACCGCTACGGCAGGCGCGCCGTGCGGGTGACGATCGAGGGCGACGCTGGCGTCGTCGAGCACGAGTTCGAGCTCTCGGGGTTGGCCGACAACCCGGCCTTTCTGGAAGCCCTGCGCCAGCCCGTGCGCTCCCTCCACAGCGAGGAGACGACGCTCGAAGACGTCTTCATCCGAGTCACCGGGACGCGGCTGACGTGAGCTCCTCCGCGTCTCGTCACGATGCCAGCCCCGCGTCTCGTCATGATGCCAGCCCCGCGTCTCGTCATGGTGCCAGCCGTCTCGGCGCAGCTCGTTTGGCAGCCGCTCGACTCTTAGCGACTCTGGCCCTCGACGTCCGGCTGCAGGCGCGTCACGCGCTGTATCCGATCGGCATCGTCGTCGCGCTGTCAATCGGATTGGCGTTGCGTTGGCTCGAGCGCGCCACCGTCGCCGCCCTGCTGCCCGGCCTGTGGCTCGGGGCGATCGGCAGCACCACCTTCATGTTCGTCGCCGGCATGATCCTGTTCGAGAAGAGCGAGCGCACGGTCGACGCCCTGGTGGTGACGCCGCTGCCGATCCCCACCTACCTGACGTCGAAGGTCGTGACCCTCAGCGGGTTCGCGCTGATCGAATCCTTTATCGTGCTGCTGCTGTCCCATGGCGTCGGCAACGTCGCGCCCCTGCCGCTGCTGCTCGGCATCGTCGCACTCGGCGTGATGTACACCCTGGTAGGGATCATTCAAGTCGTCTCACACCACAGCGTGACCGACTTCCTGGTGCCGGGCGGCATCGTCTGCTTGACGGTGCTGCAGGTGCCCGCGCTCGACGCCTTCGGCGTCTGGTTCCATCCGCTGCTCTACCTGTTCCCGACCCAGGCGCCGGTCATGCTCATGAAGGGAGCCTTCGGCGAGCTGTCCACGGGGCAGTGGCTCTACGGCGTTGGCTACTCGCTGGGCGCCATCGTCGTCTTCGCCGGGTGGGCGCACCGACGTTTCCAGCGCTGTATGGTCGAAAGACGGCATGGTCGAAAAACTGTAGGGTCGAAAAACAGCATGGTCGAAAAACAGCCGCCGCGTAAGCTGAGAGGGCGAGCGTGACGCCGCTCGCGACCGCCCGAGGTCTGCTGATCGTCGACTTCAAGCAGGTGACGCGCGACCGCTTCCTGTCCTTCGTGCTGGTTTACTCGCTGGTGCTGGCGGTGGCGGTGCGGTTTGGCGTTCCGGCGCTTGCCGCCGTGCTGCTGGAGCGCTACGGCGTCGACCTCGTGCCGTACTATGGATTGATCTCGAGCTTTGTCGGCCTCACCTTGGGATCCATGGTGGGCCTGGTGCTCGGCTTCCTGCTGCTAGACGCCCGCGAGACGCGCCTCGTCGAGGCGATCTCGGTGTCGCCGGCCACGTTCGAGGGCTTCTTGAGCTACCGCATCGCGCTGCCGATCGTCCTGGCGATCGCGCTCAATCCGCTGTGTGCCGTCATCGCCGGCCTCCTGCTGCCGCCAGCCGTGCCGCTGATAACGCTATCTGTGTTCGGCGCGCTGTTCGGCGGCATCTCGACCCTGGCGCTAGCGACCTTCGCCGACAACAAGATCCAGGCCTTTGCGGTGATGAAGATGATCAGCGGCGTCGGCATGATCCCGCTCGCCGCCTACTTCGTCGACGCGCCGCTGCAGTACCTGTTCGGCCTTTTCCCGCCCTACTGGCTATTCAAGGCCTGGTGGCTGGCGGTGGACGGTGCGCCCTCTTGGGGGATCTACGCGGCGCTTGGCGCGGTGGCCAACGCCGCGTTCCTGCTGTGGATGAAGCGTCGGTTCGAGCGCTTGGTCCACCGCCAGTAGCGCGAGGGCTCAGCCCTTGGCGTTGGAGCCGCTGGCCTCTTCTGATGCCGGCAGCTTGTCGGACTCATCACCCTTGAGGCCGGATTTGAAATTGCTCAAGCCCTCACCCAGGCTCTTGCCGAGCTGGGGGAGGCGGGAAGCGCCGAACATCAGGACGATGATCATGAAAATGAGAACGAGCTCGGGGACACCCAGACCCATGAGGGACTCCTTCCGTCGTTGCGTGTGATCGAGGCTCAGCGGCCTCATCGTCAGTCTAGCAGGAACGCTCGCGAGCGCGGCGTTACAGATTTTTGAGAAATCCCCCGTGGGATGGGATCTAAAAGGGTAGGTGTTTTGGACGAAGTCCCGGCTGAGGCGGGTGATACCTTGATTGAGATCACCGATCCCCAGTTCATCTCCAGGTCGCCTCGTCGTCGCGGAATGCGCGATTTCGAGGCCTTCATCCCGTGCCGAGAGCGGCGCGACACGAGGAGGATCCGGCGTGAAACCCATCTCAGAGACGTCCCAACGGCGCGATATCGCTTCGGTCCTGGCGGGCCAGCGTCTGTTCCTCACCGGTGGCACCGGCTTCGTCGGCAAGGTGCTGGTCGAGAAGCTACTGTGGTCGATTCCCGACCTCGGCGGCCTGCTGGTGTTGATCCGGCCCGCTGCGGGGCACGATGCCGAGCAGCGATTTCAGAGTGAGCTCGCCGCCTCGCCGATCATGGCGCGACTGCGGATGCGTCATCAGGGCGACTGGCAGGCGTGGCTCGCAAGCAAAGTCGAAGTGGTGTCCGGAGACCTGGCGCAGGAGCACTTCGGCCTCGACGCCGCGTCCTACCGCGAGCTCTGCCAGGGCGTCGACCGGGTGGTGGCGAGCGCCGCCACCGTCACCTTCGATGAGCGTTTGGATCTAGCGCTGGCGCTCAACGCCCACGGCGCCCGGCGCACCCTGCAGCTGGCGCGCGACGCCGGCAGCGTCCCGTTGCTCCACGTCTCGACGGCTTTTGTTTGCGGCCGGCGTAACGGCGTCATCCCCGAGCGGGTGGTGAGCCAGGAGGCGGTCGACGCCGATGTCGTCCTGCCGGCGCTCGAGCAGGCCAGCGCCGCCATGGACCCACGGGCCGCCGACTCAGAGTGGGTGGCCGCGGGCGCTGCCCAGGCCAAGCGCTTTGGCTTCAACGATATCTACACCTTGACCAAAGCCCTCGCCGAGCGCCTGCTGGACCAGCAGCGTGGTGACGTGCCGCTGGCGATCCTGCGGCCGGCCATCGTCGAGAGCGCGCTGCGTGAGCCGATTCCGGGCTGGATCGAGGCAGTGCGCGTCTGCGACCCGCTGCTCGCCGCCTACGGTCGCGGTCGCACCACGGAGTTTGCCGGCTCGGCGGACGTGCCGCTCGAGCTGATTCCGGTCGATCACGTCGCCAACGCCATGATCGCCGCGCTGGCGGCACTGCCCGAACGTGCCGAGGACGGCCCGGTGCCCGTCTACCAGCTGGGCTCCCACCGCAACCCGATCACCCTCGGCGAGCTCATGAGCCACGCCCGCGAAGGGTTCCGGCAGTCGCCGCTGCGCGAAGCGGATGGCGCCCCGATCGCGGTCGGCGAGGCGCGCTTCACCGATCCCGACCGCTACCTCGCGGGCCTGGAGGTCCAGCGCAAGCGCGCGCGCACGCTGTCTCGCTGGGTGCCCCGCAAGCGCACCTCGCCGGCGCGCCTGAAGCTCGGCAGCGCCGAGCGCACCTTCGACCACTTGATCCACCTGCTCTCGGTCTACCGGCCTTACCTGAGCCACGGCGCCAGCTTTGACGACGCTCGCACCCGCGAGCTGTGGCAGAGCCTGTCGCCGGCCGATCGAGACGCCTTCGGCTTCGACGTCGAAACCATCGACTGGCCGTCGTACGTCGCCGGCACGCACGTGCCTGGGCTGGTGCGCTTTGCCCTCAAAGCCGAAACCGGCGCGCCGGTGCCGGTGCCCGAGGCAGAGCGAGAGTCGGCCCGCGTCATCCTCGAGCGCGCTGCCACTCACGCCGCTCGAGCCAATACCTGGTTCGAGCTGTTCGCTGCCACCGCCGAGGCTTACCCTGACGTCGCCGCGCTGCAGATCTGCCGCCAGGGGCAGTGGCTGCGCTACACCTACGCCCAGGCGCTCACCGCCACTGCCAACCTGGCCGTCCTGCTACGCGATCGCTACGGCATCAGCGCGGGCGATCGCGTCATGCTGCTGTCGACGGGCTGCCCCGAGTGGATTCTGACCACCCTCGCCGTCCACCGCCTGGGCGCAACGACCGTGCCGCTCGACCCGCAGTGGCCGGCCGACGAGGTGGCGCAGGCCGCCGCCCTGGTCGACGCCAGGCTGATCTGCGCGGCGCCGCCGCTGGTGGATGCCGTCGCCGCCGCCGTAGGGGCGGAGTCGTCGTCCCGTGGGGTGGTCGCCCTGGCCGCCCCCTTCGTGCCGGGGCCGGACGTCGAGCGGGTGCCGGGCGCCGAGGAGGTTGGTGCGGTCGGCTCGGCCGACGACCTGGCCAGCATCATCTTCACCAGCGGCACCACCGTGGCGCCCAAGGCGGTACCCCTCACCCACGCCAACTACCTCACCAACGTGCGCGACCTCGTGCCGCTCATGCGCCTGACCCGCGAGCGTCTGCTGTCGGTGCTGCCGATCCACCACGTCTTCGAGCAGATGGTCGGCTTCCTGGTGCCGATGACCGGCGGCGCTACCTTCAGCTATGTGGCCGAGATCAAGCCGGCCGAGATCAGCTGGATGATGAACACCGTCAAGCCGACGGTGCTGGTGGCGGTGCCGCGTCTGCTCGAGCTGCTGCACGGCGGCATCATGAAAAACGTCGAGGCCGGCGGTCCGTTCCTGCAGAATCTCTTCAAAGTGCTGTTCGCTCTCAGCCGGCGCAAGAACGGCGAGAACGGTCACAAGCTGTTCAAGAAGGTGCACCAGCGCTTCGGCGGCTCGCTGCGTCGTATCGCCACGGGTGGCTCGGCGCTCGAGCCGAGCCTTGGACGCAGCTTCCAGCTCATGGGTTTCAAAATCGGCGAGGGCTACGGCATGACCGAGACCAGTCCGTGCCTGTCGGTCAACCCGTGGGACGCCATCCGCTTCGGCTCCGTCGGCCGCCCCCTGGCGGGCGTCGAGATCGACCTGCGTCCGCCGGCGGACGGCGCTGAGGGCGTCGAGCCGGGAGCCGGGGAAGTGTGGGTCAAGGGCGGCAACGTCATGGCCGGCTACTTCGAGAACCCGCAGGCCACCGCTGCCGTCATACGCGACGGCTGGCTCAACACCGGCGACATCGGCCGCTTTGACGACGATGGCTACCTCCACCTCTCTGGCCGCACTAAAGACGTCATCGTCACCAGCGCCGGCAAGAACGTTTACCCGGAAGAGGTCGAGGTGCGCTACAAGGAGCTGCCCGGCGTCGCCGAGCTGGTGATTCTCGGCCTGCCGAGCGAGAGCGGCGAGCGCTTCACCGCCCTGGTGGTGCCGGCGCCCGACGCCGACGAAGCCGAGATCCGCGCCGCCTTCACCGCCCGCTCGCGCGACGTCCCGAGCTACCAGCAGGTCACTGGCGTCGAGATCTGGCGTGGCGATCTGCCCAAGACCACCACCATGAAAGTCAAGCGCGCCGTCCTCCGCGATGCCGTCCTAGCCGGCGAGCGCGGCTCCGGCACCACGGCGGCCCCACCCGCGCCGGTCGAGGAGACGCGTACCGAATCCCAGGAAGCCATCGTCGAAACCCTGGCCCGCCTCACCCGCGCCCGTCCCGACCTGCTGAGCGCCAGCGATCGGCTGGCCGACCTCGGCGTCGATTCCCTGACCCGCGTCGAGCTGGTCGGTGAGCTTGAGACGAGGTTCAACGTCAGGCTAGACGACAGCACCGCCGCCAGCCTCGAAAGCGTTGGGGATCTCTTCGATCTCGCCGAGTCCTGAACCCTGTCCGCCGTCGGCCCCCGCGCGAGCCAGAGTGTGCGGGCGTAATTCAGTGCGCCCACGTCGGAGTCGAGGACTGAGCGGAATGAGTCGTCGAAGAGGCGGCCTGATCGAGGCGGAGTGAGAATCGTAATGATCAAACAGGCTTAGAGCGTTACTTTTAGGCAGGTAATAACGGTCTCAGCCGTTTTGATCGTTATATACGTTTGCCCAGAGAGATTACGTCAAGTCCGAAACGCAAAAGACGTTTTGGCCGTAACGTTTCGAAGCACTTAGGGTGTTACTTTCATTCTGCCGAAGGAGATTCTGTCGAGCCTAAAGACGAATGGAGTTCCTTCGGTAACGTTTCAAACGGTTTAGAACGTTAGCTTCGTTTTGCCAGTAACGATTCAAGTAATTTAGACCGTTACTTTCAAAGCTCTCGTGCCCTCTCGGACGGGTCCGCTCGTCAAGATGCAGCTGTCCGTAACGCTCTAGCGTATTTAGGGTGTTACGTTTGTCGGTTTAGCGGAGTCCCAGGCCGTCGTTCTCGCTTTGGGCGATCCGCCGGTAACGTTTTGGAGCAGTTAGGACGTTACTGAAGAGGCTCGGGTAGCCGTCTGGTCGGTCGGCGAGCTTCTGCAGATTCGAAAATGCCCTGCCGAGGACGGCGAGGCATGTGTCGCGGGACAGAATGCTGCTCGAGGCGTGCTTGGCCGAATGCGAAGACGATCCTTCTTTCGTAGCGCAGGCGTTGGGCCATATTGCGCGGGCGAAAGGGTTGCTCCAGATGTGAGACGGGGGCGATGCGCGAAAGCGCCTGAAGCCGGCTGGCGTTTCGAAGTTGCCAGATACAGAAGCGAGTCCTGACTCGCGGGATGTCCGAATAGTTACGAGGACGTCCCCGGACGTTCGCATTTCAGCGCTCGCACAGCGTAGAGCCCTGGCCGGCTTGGCAGGCTAGCAGAAGGCTGCTGGCACAAGGTTTGCTGTTTGATCTATCGGATCTCCGGTCGACCCCAAATCTGATAGGTCCGAGATTTGTTCGCTGCCTAGGGCCGTTCTGAGCGGACCCCACGGCGAGCGTTCCCGTCATACCCATTGCGGTGTTCTCTGCCCGCACCGGAGCGACCTCTGGCGCATGTGTTGTGAGATTACACCGCTAGCCGACTCATGAGGCCAAAATGAAAAAAAACCATCAATGGTCCCGCCGCGAATTCCTCGCGACCTCTGGCCTGGCGGCCGCCGCAGCGAGCTTGCCTTCGAGCTCGCTGCAGGCTCAGACGCCCTATATCCGATACAGCATGACGAGCTCTGAAGGGTTGCGCATGCTGGAAGGTTATAAAACAGCCATCAGGAGACTGCTCGCAAAAGACCCGTCGGATCCGCTGAATTGGTATCGCCTCACTCTGATCCACACGCTCGACTGCCCGCACGGCAACTGGTGGTTCTTGCCTTGGCATCGGGGATATATCGGATTTGTGGAGCAGATCCTGCGAGCTTACTCGGACATGCCCGACTTTGCTCTGCCCTATTGGGATTGGACCGCCGATCCTGAAGTTCCGGCTTCGTTCTTTGGCTCAGGCAATCCGCTCGATCCCACCTGCTCTTTTTTCATCCCGACGTTGACAGAGTTTCAATCGCGCTTTGGACAAGCCATCGATGATTTCTATGCTGGCCTAAACGGTTTTCAAAGAGCTTCGCTGTGGTATCGCGGACTCGAAACGCCTGCCAAGCTGTGGCAAGATATTTCACATGATTTCTTCCCGCAAGCCAACGCTCGCTGCTTGACCCCTGCACAGCCGGCTTTCGCTTCGCCACCTTCGACCTGCACCCAAGGCTGCCTCGGTACGGCTCAGGCGGTCTCGATCGCTACGATCAACGCGGCCCTCGCTCCCACAGACTTTGTGACCTTCGGCAGCGGTATTGCCGACCAGCATAGCCATGCGTCCCATGGCCCGTTCAGTGGACCGATCAATTATGGCGTGCTCGAAGGACAGCCCCACAACAAGGTGCACAACTGCACCGGAGGCTTCATGGTCGGGTATATGTCACCCGTCGACCCGCTCTTTTACATGCACCACTCCAATGTCGAACGTCTGTGGGTGGCGTGGACCGCGAAGCAACGGGCGCAGGGGTTTCCGACCTTGCCGACCGGCAACTTTGGGACGCGTTGGTCGCAGGAGCTGTTCCTGTTCTATGTCAATACTGCGGGGCAGACGCTGTCGAGGTCCGCGGGTGACTTCGCAACGGTGGCGGGCACGCCGTTCAATTATGTCTATACGCCGGGTTCGGGCGGTGCTTTGGCAACCGCCGGCCGGTGGCAGCGGCGCACGTTCGACGATCTGTCCGAAATCCCGCTCGACCTGCTGCAAGACGCCGCCAAAGACGATGGGCCAGAGCTCCTCGCCCGCGTGACGGTAGATCCGCAGGGACGCCAGCAGGGCAAGTCGTTCCACGTCTTGCTCAATCCGCCAGCCGGCACCGATGCTAGCGATCCCTCGGGCCTGCACTATGTCGCGACGGTGGCCTTCTTCGGCAGAGGGCATGGGCATAGTCGCAAAGCGACTTTTCTTGTCCCGGTCAGCCCGACGCTACGCCGCCTGAAGGCCGCAGGTCGCTTAGAGGCGATCGCCGAGCGTCCACAGCTCTTTTTGGCCGTGCAGGATCACCTGGAGGACACGCTCGGCGCGGCGCAGCAGATCCGCGCTGTCGTCAGCTCCCATTAGAGGGCGTTCGGCATGGACGGTCGCCGCCGAGGAAGCGAGGCGGCGCACCGAGTGTTTCCGAGTCCGCCGGTGGTCAAGACATGCGGTCGAGCAGCCAGGCGCGGGCGAAGGCCCAGTCCCGCTTGACGGTGGCGAGCGAGATCCCGAGGATCTCGGCGGTTTCGGAGATGTGGAGGCCCCCGAAGTAGCGCAGGTTGACGACTTCGGCCAGCCGCGGCTCTTGCTTGGCCAGAGCGTCGAGCGCTTCGTCGAGCGCCAGGAGGTCGAGATCCGGCTCTTCGGTGAGGATCACGAGGTCGGCGAGGGTGACCCGCTCGGCCTCGCCGCCGCGTTTCAAAGAGCGGTGGCGCCGGGCGTGGTCGACCAGAATGCGACGCATGGCGTGAGCCGCCGAGCCGAAGAAATGGGCGCGGTTCTGCCACTGCTCGTCACCCGGCGCGAGGCGCAGATACGCTTCGTTCACCAGGGCCGTCGTCTGCAGAGTATGGTCGGGGCGCTCGCTGAGGAGGTGTGCTCCGGCTATCGCCTTGAGCTCGCGGTAGACGCGCTCGTAGAGCTCCTCTCGCGCTTCGTCCGAATCGGATCGCACGGAGCGCAGCAGGTGGGTGAGGTCGTCGAGCTCAGATTGACTCATCGTGGAGTGGTCGCCTTGGAGGCTCGCGCTTCAGCGAGACGAGCAGCTGCTGCAAACGCGTGTGCACTTCGGACCCTTCCGTCGAAAGCTGCAGCGCCTCCCGCGCGACGTCTACGGCTCGCTCTGGATTGCCCACCGCTTCGTAGGCTCGGGCCAGCACGGCGAGTGCCTCTCGGTCCTGGCGATCCGTGGCTTCGACGGCCGCGAGCGCCAGCGACAGCGCTCGATCCGGGTCTCGGAGCTCGGTCACCTCGGCGGTGAGCAGCACCTCGGCATACTCGAGCCGATCCTCGGTCCGCGCCTCCGGCCCATCGCAGACTTTTTCCAGGGTCTCGGCGAAGCGCCTCAGGTACTTCGCATGCTGGTGCTCGGCGGCCATCTCCCGGTAGAGAATCACTAGATTCTGCAGTCCTTCTACCGTGCTTGGGTGGAGCTCGCCGAGGACGCGTCGCTTGACCCTGAGATTCTCTAGCAGCAGCTGTTCGGACTCCCCATACCGCCCCTGCTTGAGGTACAGCCAGCCGAGGTTGTTGACCAGGATCAGAGTGTTCGGATGCTCTTCGCCCAGGACCCGTCGCGAAGGGGCGAGGGCCCTCTGCAGCAGCCCTTCGGCTTCCTCGTTGCGCCCCCAGCCTAGGTAGAAGGCGGCGAATCGGGAGATCGCGTTGAGGGTCCTCGGGTGCTCCTCGCCGAAGTGCACCTGGTTGACCGCTACGGCCTCGCGATGGATCCGCTCCGCCTCGGGCCAGCGCTCCAGGTAGCGGTAGGCGATGGCGAGTCGACCGAGCACCCGCATGGTGTCGGGATGCTCGCGTCCGAGCAGGGCGGTGCGGCCATCGAGGGCCTGCAGGTAGAGGGCTTCCGCTTCCTCGAAGCGACCGGACTGGTGACGGATGATCGCCAGCTCTTCGAGCGCCGCCAGGCTGAGCTCGTCGAGCCTGCCGCGCTGCAGAGCATCCCTCGGTACTCCCTCCGTCGCCCGAGCTCGCTCGAGCGCCAGTTCGGCGTCCCCGAGACGGCCCTGAGCGCGATAGAGGGTTCCGAGCTCGAAATGGAGCGCTCGGGTGCTTGAAGCCTCGGCTCCGCGCTCTCGGTTGAACAGCTCGAGGGAGCGCAGCAGGTGCTGCTCGGCGTCGGTGAAAACGCCGAGCGAGCCATAGGTTCTGCCGATCGTTCGACGGAGCGCCGCCTCTACCAGAGGCTGGTTCGGAAAGCGCCCTTCGACCCGCTGAGCCGCCCGGTCGAGAACCTCGCGCATCGAGACGTCGATACCCATTTGACCCGGCGCCACCGCGGCGAGCAGGTCGTCGTTCAGAAAGCCATTGACCTCCTCGGCGATCGCGGCGTTGACTTCGGCCCGTTCGGCCGCGTCGCGAGCTCGGACCATGCCGAGCCAGGTGCCGACGGTACCGGTCACCAGCGCGAGGATCGCCAGCGTCCCGACGGCCAGCAGCAGGGCGTGCCGGCGCGCCAGGAGCCGGAGCTGATAGGTGGTGCTGGGAGGCCGTGCCAAGACGGTCTCGTGCTCGAGATAACGCCTCAGGTCGGCCGCGAGCTCGGAGGCGGCAGCGTAGCGCTCAGAGCGATCCTTCTCGAGCGCCTTCAGCGTGATCCAGTCGAGGTCTTCACGAAGGCTGCGGAAGCGACCGTCTGCGCCGGCCTGGCGGCGCTGCCGGTCGTGAGCCTCCGGTTCGTGAGCCTGTGGGTCGTTCTGACGGCTACGGGCGCTCGGTGGCTTGGGATCTCGGTTCGCCAGGATGTGCTGAATCTCGCCGAGATCGGCGCCTCGGAAGTCGAAGGGCTTGCGGCCCGTCAACAGCTCGTAGAGGACCGCGCCCAGGGAGTAGACGTCGGTTCGGGTGTCGACGTCGAGGCCGGTGGTCTGGGCTTGCTCCGGGCTGACGTACCCCGGCGTACCGATGAATCCTCCGAGCCGGGTGTGCAGGGTGACATCGCTCAAGCGCTGGTACAGCATCTTGGCGACCCCAAAGTCGATCACCTTGGGAGTCGCCTTGCCGTCCACTTCCTCGACGAGGAGGTTCGAGGGCTTCAAGTCACGGTGGATCACGCCTTTCTGATGGGCGTGCTGTACCGCCTCGCACACCTGGATGAAGAGCTCCACGCGCTGATCGATCGACAGCTCGTGGCGGTCGCAGTAGTCGAGCAGCAACGCCCCCCGCACGTATTCCATGACGAAGAACGGCCGGCCGTCTTCGGTCGATCCGGCGTCGAGGATACGGGCGATGTTGGGATGATTCATCAGCGCCAGGGCCTGGCGCTCCGAGTGAAAGCGGCCGAGCTGCTCCCGGCTGTAGGTCACCCCTTTGATCAGCTTGAGCGCGACCCGCCGGCGCACCGGCTCGGTCTGCTCGGCGACGTAGACGACGCCCATGCCGCCTTCCCCCACCCGCTCCAGCAGGCGATAGGGACCGACGCGCTGGGGTTCCGACGGCCGCGGGGCTGGCGTTTCGAGCGCCGGTGCTTCGAGAATGGCTGAGGCGAGCGCGGGCGACTGCAGGGCGGCCGGGGAAAGCTCCGGCCGGTCATGGGCCGCGAGGAGCGCCCTGATCCGCGCCTCGAGCTCTGTGTCTCGAGCCCTGATCTCACGCAGGAAGCGCTCACGCGAGTCTCCTTCGAGCAGCAGGGCGGCTTCGAAAAACCGACGTTCGGATTCGAGGGCGGGAACATCCACTGCAACAAATTATCTTACTTTAAATTCTCGGCTTTCTATCGAGTCATGTGACAGCGTACGGTTGACAACATCCCGAGTGACCTGCCGAGGCCTTCCCGTTCGACGCCAATCGACGCTGGCGTCTCGGCGACTTCTGCGCGGCATCTCGAGTGCGAGCTCGCACGAGCCACGCGGCGGTCGCAATGCGCATGGGGTGCAGGAGCTACCCACAGAGCCTGCGGTACTGAGCCACGAATCAGCTCGCATGAGCCACGGGGTGTTCGTACTGCGCATGGGGTGCAGAGGCTCAGAGGGAGCCGACGATTCCAAATCACGAGGAGATGTGAGATGACGATGACCGTACGACGCCGAGTCCATGCAGAAGAAACGACCGAAGGCAGGTGGGAGGCGGCTCCCCAGAGGCAGGCCGACCACGACCAGGGCGAGACGGTCTGGAGCCTTTTCGCAGGGCATGCGCAAGAGCATCCGGAGCAGGCGGCCATCATCGATGGCGATGACGAGATCGACTACCGGCGACTGGCGCAGCGGGCGAGCGCGATCGCTGGCGAGCTGGCGGCTCGCGGCGTCGAGCCGGGGGCCTTGGTCGGCGTGTGCATGAGCCGCACCTGGCAGCTGCCGGCGACTCTCCTCGGGGTGCTGCGAGCGGGCTGCGCCTATGTGCCGCTCGATCCGGCCTACCCGCGGGAGCGGGTGCGCTACATGGTGCAGCACGCACGCCTGGGTGCCGCCGTCGTCGACCACGAGACGATGGCGGAGCTGTGCCAGGGAGTGCCCGAGCTGCTCAGGCTCGATGAAGTCGCAGAAGTGGGGGAGATCAGGGAGTCCACGGCGGACGCTACGGTAGACGCCGCGGCCGGTCCTGCGCCGAGAGACCTGGCCTACGTCATCTACACGTCGGGCTCGACCGGGCGGCCGAAGGGGGTCGCTATCGAGCATCGCAGCGTCGTCGCACTGAGCGGGTCGATGCGCGCGCTGCTGAGTGACGACGAGCTGGCGGGCGTGCTGGCCGCGGCCTCAGTGTGCTTCGACGCTTCGGTCATGGAGATCCTGGGTACCCTGTCGCTGGGCGGAACGGTGGTGCTGGCCGAGAACCCGCTGCAGCTGCTGGAGCTGCCGGCGGCGGACCGGGTGAGGATGTGCGTCATGGTGCCGTCGGCGCTGAAGGTGCTGCTCGCCGCTGGCCGGCTGCCCGAGGGAATCCGCTGCGTCGTCGTAGGGGCCGAGGTGCTCACGGCGTCGCTGGTGAGCCAGCTGCACGCGCAGGATCCGGGCCGGCGGGTGATCAACGTCTATGGACCGACCGAGGACACGGTCTACTCGACGACGGCTGGGGTCGCCGTCGGCGCGGAGACGATCACTATTGGCACGTCGGTGCCGGGCTCTCGTTCCTACATCCTGGACGACAACCTGCAGCCGGTGCCCGCTGGCGTCGAGGGCGAGCTGTACTTGGCGGGGAACAAGCTGGCGCGCGGCTACCTGCATGACGAGGAGCTGACGACGGAGCGGTTCCTCGAGATGGAGCCCTCCCCATCGGTTCCAGAAGCGCGGCTGTACAAGACCGGAGATCTCTGCCGCTTGCGGGAGGATGGCGAGATCGAGTTCCTGGGTCGCATCGACCAGCAGGTCAAGATCCGTGGGCACCGGATCGAGCTCGAAGAGATCGAGTCGACGCTGGAGGCGATGGACGGCGTGGACTGCGCCGCCGCCGCCGCCGTCGACGGACCCGGCGGTCAGCAGATGCTCGTAGGCTATGTCGTGAGCCGCAGCATAGCGAGTCGCAGCGTAACGAGTCGCAGTGCGGAGACGGGTGAGGCGGCGCGAGCGTATCTGGCGGAGCGACTGCCCGGGTATATGGTGCCTCAGGTCGTGATGGTGCTCGACGACTTGCCTCGGCTGCCCAACGACAAGCTCGATCGCAAGCGGCTCCCGAAACCGGATCTCGGTCGCCGCCAGGACAGCGCGGCCCATGCCGGCGAGACGGCCCTGGTGCAAAGCCTGGCGAGGCTTTCCCAGAGCGAGCGGCATGCGGCCCTGCTCTCGGCCATTCAGCGGGAGATCGCCAGCTTGCTTCGCTTGGAGAATGCCGGGCACGTCCGGCCGGACGATCTGCTGGACGACCTCGGCCTCGACTCGTTGACCCGGGTGGAGCTGGGCTCGCGGCTGGGCGCGGTCATCGATCGCAAGCTGCCGGTGTCGGAGCTCATGCAGCGCTCGACGCCCGCTGCGCTGGCCGACTACCTGCTCGGCGTCACCGGGACCGGCCACGAGAAGGTGGCGACGGAGAACGCGCAAGGGCGAGCCGCGGACACGCTGGGTAGTTTCCAGACGCAGATTCAAGGCTGCTACCCGCCGTTCCTGGCCGGCAAAGCCGCCGCGTGGTCCGCCACCGACAAGGGCACGCTCGTCCGCGAGCTCAAGCGGCTGGTGAGTCGCCCTGGCGACCCGTTCTGCAAGCTGGTGCGGACCGGCAGCGGCCACCGGGGGGTGGTTGCGGATGTCGACACGGAGCGAGCCCGCGAGGCCATTATCTGGACCACCAACCTCTACCTTGGACTCAACCGGGATCCGGAGGTGATCGCGGAAGCGCGGTCTGCCGTCGAGCGGTTCGGCACCGGCATGGGCACGTCCGCCGCAGCGTCCGGCATCACCGATATCCACCTGGAG